>NZ_JAAHHS010000350.1 GCF_010692395.1 Moorena sp. SIO3H5 | reverse complement strand
AAAGTTCTGTAGTAACGCCCAATGTCGATGTTAAGGGTGCCCTAGCCGATTTGATAGAAGGTGGGGCGATTAGAGAAAGTAATTTATTCCACAGCTTTTCTGATTTCAATGTGGCCGAGTTTGGGCGGGTTTATTTTGCGAATCCTACTGGAGTTGCCAACATCCTGAGTCGGGTAACAGGAGCAAATGTTTCCAATATTTTGGGCACTCTAGGCGTATTGGGTAATGCTAATTTATTTTTGATTAATCCCAACGGTATTGTCTTCGGTTCCAATAGCAGACTAGATCTGGGAGGCTCATTTTTTGGGAGTACTGCTGATAGTGTGTTGTTTGACGATGGCAGAGTATTCAGTGCTAAAAATCCGAATGAAAAACCGTTATTAACTATTAATATACCCTCTGGGTTGCAATATGGTTCCAATCCAGGGAGTATTACTAATCAGTCTTTTTTTGGGCTTCGGGTACCAAATGGTCAAACCTTAGGGCTAATTGGTGGTGAGGTGACTATTCCTGGTGGCGCTCTATTGGCATTCGATGGACGGATTGAGCTGGGGAGTCTTGGTTCTAATAATGTGGTGAACTTGACCCCAACCAATACTAGTTTTGTGTTGGATTATTCAGGAGTTCAAGGGTTTCAGGATATTAGTTTGTCTGAGGGTGCTTTGGTTGATACCAGTGGGGAAAGTGGTGGCAGTATCCAGGTGCAGGGAGCTAATGTGAGTTTACGCGATCGCTCTTTTGTGTTTGCGGATACCGAAGGGAGTGGCAGTGGCGGTGGCATAGTTGTTAAGGCTTCACAGTTGAGTCTTGAGGGTGGTTCTAGGATAACTGCGGATGTATTGGGCTCAGGACAGGGGGGAGATTTGACAGTGAATGCCACTGAATCTGTTCGAGTCAGTGGTGTATCCCCTAATGGTATTGTCAGCTTCTTGGCAGCCCGAGTTTTTCGAGGAGCAACAGGAAATGCGGAAGATGTAAGTATTAACACTGGGGAGTTAATTGTCTCTGATGGAGCCGTTGTTTCAGCTGACACTTTTGGTCTTGGGGACGGGGGAAATTTGACTGTCAATGGCTCCTCGACGATTGAACTCATGGGTACGACACCCGATAGTGAGTTCACCAGTGGCTTGTTTTCTGGAGCGAGTACAGGCTCAACAGGAAACGCGGGAGATCTAAGTATTACCACTGGAGAGTTAATTGTCTCTGATGGAGGATTTGTTTCAGCTGGCACAAGGGGTCTTGGGGACGGGGGCACCTTGAGTGTCAATGCCGAGGAGACTGTTAAAGTCATTGGTACGACACCCGATGGTGAGTTTCCAAGCGGCTTGTTTTCTGGAGCTAATCAAGGCTCAACAGGAAACGCGGGAGATCTAAGTATTAACACTGAAGAGTTAATAGTCTCTGATGGATCATTTGTTTCAGCTAACACTTTTGGTCTTAGGGACGGGGGAAATTTGACTGTCAATGCCTCCTCGAGGATTGAACTCATGGGTACGACACCCGATGGTGAGTCTCCCAGCGGCTTGTTTTCTGAAGCTAGTACAGGCTCAACAGGAAACGCGGGAGATCTAAGTATTAACACTGGGGAGTTAATTGTCTCTGATGGAGCATCTGTTTCAACTACCACTTTCCGTGAAGGGGACGGGGGACATTTGACTGTCAATGCATCCTCGACGATTCAACTCATTGGTAGGACAGCCGATACTCGCTTTCCCACCGGCTTGTTTGCTGGCACTCTAGCCACAGGAAATGGGGGAGATGTGAGTATTACCACTGGGGAGTTAATTGTTTCTGATGGAGCACAAGTTTCAGCTGGAACTGTTGGTCTTGCGGACGGGGGAAATTTGACTGTCAATGCATCCTCGACGATTCAACTCATGGGTACGGCAGACGAGACTCGCTTTCTCACCGGCTTGTTTGCTCTGACTTTAGCCAGAGGAAATGGGGGAAATGTGAGTATTAACACTGGGGAGTTAATTGTTTCTGATGGAGCACAAGTTTCAGCTGGCACTTTCAGTGAAGGGGACGGGGGCACCTTGACTGTCAATGCCTCTTCAAAGATTCAATTAATTGGGAGCTCAGCCGATGCTCTGTTTCCCATAATTGGTATTCCCATAATTGGTACCTCAGTCGATGATCGGATTCCCAGCGGCTTGTTGACTGAAGCTCAAGGGAAAGGAAATGCAGGAGAGTTCTTGAAAATTACCACTGGGCAGTTAATTATCTCTGATGGAGCAGAAGTTAGTGCTACAAGCACTCAACAGGGTAGTTCAGCAGGCAAGGTAGAGATTAATGCCAACTCCATCTTCCTAAACAACGATGGCAGGATCACAGCAGAAACAGCAGGACCCCAAGGCAATATTATCCTAGAAGCTCGTGATATCCGACTCCTCAACCAAAGCTTGATTCTAACTGACGCTAGGAATACCACTGGGGGCAAAATAGAAATTGATACTGACACCTTAGTCGGTCTGGGAAATAGCGACATCACCGCCAATGCTCAACTTGGCTCAGGAGGTAGTGTTACCATTAATGCCCAAGGCATCTTTGGCTTAGAGTTTCGCGACCGTCTAACTCCAGACAATGACATCACGTCCACCTCGAACCTTGGCTCATCCTTCAACGGTGAGGTAATCCTCAATATCTCACAAGTAGACCCCACCTCAGGCTTAACGGAATTGCCAGGAAGCCCGGTAGATGGAGAAGCGATCCTGGCCAATGACCTTTGTGGCTTTGAGAATAATCGGATTGCTGGCGGCAGTTCCTTTTTCATTACCGGAAAAGGAGGTTTACCAGCTAGTGCAGACGATCCAGTGATTAATACTGACAGAACAGTGGGCTGGCTCTCTCGTCCTGGGTTAGCCAGCAGTAGTAGACAAGCATTACAGCAGCAACTAAAGGCCTTTGGCCACGCTACGCGAACAGTGATACAGCCTCAACCTCCCCAGGAAAAAAAAGTGATTATCGAAGCCCAAGGCTGGGTCAGAGCAAAGGATGGCACAATTATTCTGACCGCCCATCCCTTTAGGGGTACTCCTGTTGATCAGATATTGCCCAATCTTGATTGCCATTCGGGAAGAGGGAACAGGGAACAGGGAACAGGGAACAGGGAATAGGGAGTCGGTAGAACTGGCATCTTGCCAGTATCCTGCCTTGGGAGTCGGTAGAACTGGCATCTTGCCAGTATCATGCCTTGGGAATCGGTAGAACTGGCATCTTGCCAGTATCATGCCTTGGGAATCGGTGGAACTGGCATCTTGCCAGTATCCTGCGGGCATCTTGGTAGAACTGGCATCTTGCCAGTATCATGCCTTGGGAATCGGTAGAACTGGCATCTTGCCAGTATCCTGCCTTGGGAGTCGGTAGAACTGGCATCTTGCCAGTATCATGCCTTGGGAATCGGTAGAACTGGCATCTTGCCAGTATCATGCCTTGGGAATCGGTAGAACTGGCATCTTGCCAGTA
Source organism: Moorena sp. SIO3H5 (assembly GCF_010692395.1). GTDB lineage: Bacteria > Cyanobacteriota > Cyanobacteriia > Cyanobacteriales > Coleofasciculaceae > Moorena. Next base: position 4,548 of record NZ_JAAHHS010000350.1, on the reverse strand, counting down.
TCCTGCCTTGGGAACAAGAAAAGTTGCACCTGGCTGATAAGAAACGATCAGCCAGAGTTCAATGCAACTATCAACTCACAAAACATAATAATAACAAAAACGGAGATAAATACTGATTTATTTTGGATCTAGCTAGTGATAGGGTGGCAGAAAATTTGACTTCTGACTTATAACTTCTGACTTGCCCGTAGCGCTATATCACTTGCTGCCAACAATAGGTTAACGAGCCCAAAGGATCCGGGCGCAAGGGAAGCGCCCGTAGAATTGATTGCTTTGACCATAATGATCACAAGTGCTATGGTTTATTCCACTACTCGAATCAATCCACGGTTCACACCGTCATGAATTTCTTGGACTAGGGTTTGCTCTTCTAGTGAAAGTGATGCCTTGGCTAGTAAAGCTGACATAAAGAGCTGTTGGTCAATGCGGGTAATTTGGCGCATATGAATAATACGCTTAGCTATGTGCTGCACCGGGAATTTGGGGAAGATCACTTGAGAGGGTTTCATAGGCTCCACATAATCTCTGTAATTTTAACTATCGGCAATTTTGAAGAGATATTCTGTGAGAGAGAGTCCTAGCTAGTAGTGATTCGAGCTGACGATGTGTTGTGATGCGATCGCGCTTAACCTGTGATCTGAGTTACAACGATGGCAAACTAGTAGCCGATCAGCGTTGACGGTGGTGATATACAGCATGTTGATTCTAGGAGAAGAGAACGACAGGAGGAAGGAAGCAGCAAATTAGAAAAGGAATAAATACTAATATAGTCCAATACTTGGATGCCTGAAACTGTTTAAAGGTTAACAGTTTGGTATCTGAGAGCTTTATAGTTGTGGTTGGCACTGATGGTTGAACCGCCAACGCTGTCATAATTTGTTTACCCAAAACCCTTCCTAATCGTGGTGGTACAGCATTACCCACCTGTCGAAATCCATGCCATTTGGTCTGGTGGAAGCGAAACCAATCTGGAAATGAGTGCAGTCTAGCGGCCTCTCGCACCGAGATCACCCGTGGGTAATCAGGATGAATGGGGCGAGGAGAGGTGTAGCGACCGTTTTTATAACCAGTACCTGCTCTGAGGGTATGGCATGGTTTATCCCAGTGTAAGCGTCGTAAGCGACTGGTAGTTTCTACCTCGCCCATGGGTGTGTTTCTAAACCGCTCAATCGAGGTTTCCGTGTGCTGGGTTTGCAGGGAACTGGTCAATAGTTTAGGATCCCACTGGCGGGGATAGGCAAAGTTATCAGGATCGGTGATTACATCCCGTAACTTTTCGACATAGGGCATGGCTAAGGCTTGGATCAGGTCTAGCTGTTCTGGTGTTAGTTCAACACAATCGCTTTTCTGGAGTTCAGGAAAATCATCTAAGTTAGGCAAGTCTGCGATCGCATCCTTAACAGTTACCCATTGGTGAGAGCGTAGTTCTGAGTCAGGATAAACCACTGGTGTTTCCCCAAGCCTAGAACCCAGTAAAAACAACCGCCGCCGTTTTTGAGGCACGCCAAAATCTGCTGCATTCAAGACCTTGACTGGCTCAGTTATGGTGTAGCCAGCTGCTTTAAAGTCACTGATCAGCTGCTCGAACAGGTCTTGGTACTTGTTCTGAGCTAAGCCTGGTACATTCTCCATCACAAAATAGCGTGGTTGGAGTTCTTTGACCAAACGGCAGAACTCAAACACTAAATTATTGCGTACATCATCTACTTGACGCTTACCGATCAAGGAGAATCCCTGACAAGGGGGTCCACCAATGACTAGATCAATCACTACATCAATGGTAGAAACCTCCGATGAAACCTCTCTACAGTCTTGGTTTTGCCCCCTTTGAGTTGCCCACTCCCTCAGGGCTTTCTGAATTTCTTGACCAGACAGGGTAGCAACGTCGGTACATAAAACCTTGGTGTGAGGGGAATTGAAGGCATGCACTGCCCCATGAATTGGGTCTTGTTCAACGGCGAGGGCAACATCAAACCCCGCCTGCTCAATCCCTAGGGAGAAACCACCAGCACCAGCAAATAAATCAACGGCTAACGGTCGATGAGGGAAATTGGCCATGCCGTTTATGGTAATCTAATTTTATTGCGCTGCACGCTTAGGAACAGGGAACAGGGAACAGGTAATGAAAAAGCTTGTTACATCGCGCTGCATAGACAATAGACAAATTATATGGACAGTTGCTTACCTATAATGGTTGATCAGTAGGAAACAGTATTTTTTAGCATACCTTAGTTAGTGCTCTCGTAAGCATTCACATTAATCTAGCTCTGACAGAAGTCGCGAGTAGTAATAGCAATCCGTTTAGGAATTGTGATAATTTTGATGCCATATTCCCTACTCCCTACTCCCTACTCCCTACTCCCTACTCCCTACTCCCTACTCCCTACTCCCTGTTCCCTTTCCTAAAGTGCTGATGCCAATTTTAAAATCCTCATTTTTCTGGTTTTTCTGCTTTACGGTAATTTTCCTGCTATCCCAAGATTTCTGGTCTTGGCAGCAAGACATTTCCTTCTCTTTGCTTCATCTTCCCCCTTGGGTATTCTATTTTATTGCCTTACAAATTCTCCTCGCCGTCGCATTGTTACTATTTGTGATAAATTTCTGGGAAACTTCGTCTAAGGAAGACCGTTAAAAATATGGCACTAGACTCGATTATTCCCTATGTTGTCCTGACCGTTAAGCTTGTAGGGTGGGCAAAAACAGTTTGCTTATGGGTGAGTATTCTAGATGATATGACTTTGCCCACCCTACTTGAATTGGTGTGATAGATCATAGCTGATAGCTTACACTTCATCTAAGGAACACCGTTAAAAATATGGCACTAGACTCGATTATTCCCTATGTTGTCCTCACCGGGTATTTATTAGTAACCCTGGTGGTAGGGCTAGTTGGTTATCGCCAACAACAAAACACCCCTGACGATTATTTTTTAGCTGACCGTAACATGGGAGCAATTCTCCTATTTTTTACCCTAATTGCTACCAATTTCAGCGCCTTTGCTTTTCTGGGATTTTCTGGATCAGGGTATCGCATTGGTCTGAGTTATTACGGAATGATGGGGTTTGGAACTGGCTTAATCGCACTAACCTTTTATTTTATCGGTTATCGAGTCTGGCTTTTAGGCAACAAACACGGCTTAATCACCCCTTCTGAATTGATTGAAGCCCGTTTCCGTGCGAGAGGTGTATCCCCTGGGATTAGCAATACCCTCAAATTAATTTTTCTGGCGGTTATGGTAATTTTCACCATTCCCTACTTAACCCTGCAACCGATTGGAGCTGGTTATATTCTTGAAACCTTAACCAATGGACAAATTCCCTATTTTACAGGAGCTACCTTTTTAACAGTTGTAATTGTGCTGTATGTGTTCATGGGGGGGATGAGAAGCGTCGCCCTAACGGATGTAATCCAAGGGGTTTTAATGTTTACCTTAATGTTAGCAGCAGTAGCAGCAATTGCTTCTAGTTTAGGAGGAATTACTGAAGCTAACCGTACTGTATACACCCTCAAACCTGAATTGTTTTATCGACAGGGTATAGATAATTTTTTTACCTATCGTAAGTGGTTTAGCTTCATGATTCTCTGGATGCTTAGTGTTCCTATGTTTCCCCAGATGTTCATGCGATTTTATACCTCAAAAACTAGCAATTCTCTAAAAGTTTCGGTAGTGATGTATCCCCTGGTAAGCGGTATCATGTTTATTTGTCCGGTGCTAATTGGAATGTGGGGACATATTTCCTTTTCTGACCTGACAGGAAAAGCATCTGATCAAGTGTTTCCAATGATGCTAGCAGAACATACACCAATCTGGCTAGCATCTTTAGTTATGGTAGGAGCATTAGCTGCTTTGATGTCAACCTTAGACTCCCAGCTTTTGGCTCTCAGTTCCATGCTAACCAGAGATATTTATTTTGCTTATTTCCGTAAAACCGCTTCCCTAAAAGAACAAACCTTTGTTGGTAGACTACTGATTGTTTTATTGGCAATTATTGGTTTAATTATCGCCAAAAATCCCCCAGATACGATTACTGCGATCGCAACCCAAGCCTTTACCGGATTAGCAGTACTGTTTCCGACAGTAATTGCAGTATTGTATAGCAAAACTATTCATCCTCTAACCTGTATTGTATCGATTCTTGTGGGTGAAGCCGCAGTGATTGGCTTTCAGTTAGGGATTATTCCCAAAAGTCTTACCTTCGGTTTTCTGCCAGTTGTCCCTATTGTTGCCCTTTCAGCATTAATTATTGTGATCGGATCAATCAAGCCTATCCAGAGACTGGTTAATAGTCGTGAGTCTTGAGTGGGTCAGTGGTCAGTGGTCAGTGGTCAGCTATCAGCTAAAGGCCTTTGGCCACGCTACGCGAACAGCTATCAGCTAAAGGCCTTTGGCCAATTACTGATAGCTTAGCCTACGCTTTGCGCATATTCTTAGGTACTGAGTCTGGAGTTGGAGAGTCTTGAGTAGACGTGCTTGGTAGTTTGTATTATAATGTATTACAAGTACATTATTTTAGAGGATATCTGAAAAATTTTTTTATTTTAAATTTT
>NZ_JAAHHS010000035.1 GCF_010692395.1 Moorena sp. SIO3H5 | reverse complement strand
GAATCTACCTGATGGTGATGCTAAAATCGTTACAATTGGTCGTCTTCTCAAGAAATATGGTTTAGAAAAATTCATCTGCGCTTAAGGAATTATAGCAATTCTGTTTCCCATGAGGTACCAAAAGAACCCCCTAAATCTCCCTTAAAAAGGGGGACTTTGAGGTTGCTTATTGTACCTAATACATGCAATAAACGCTATAAAAGAGATTGGAAAAATGGATTGGAAAACTGCTTCATCTTATTATGAAACTCGTTTAAGTGACGCCTTAACTGTGCTGCGCCACGCCGTTGATTTAGCCAGGCTTCCTCAAGCCGGAGTTCCTGCTCACCTCAAAGAGGTTCTGTTGGAAGAAGAAAAACCCGCTCGTCGTCAGCTTGAACGGTTGAAGAAGCGAGAATTTAGGATTGCTGTTGTGGGCTTGGAAAAGGCCGGAAAAAGTACCTTTGTCAATGCCTGGCTAGATTGTGACTTACTACCAGCAAAAGCTGGACGTTGTACCTTTACAACGACACAAATTTATTCCGTTGAACAAGATTCTCAGCAAAGGCTAGAAGTTGAGCCTAAAACCGAGGAACAATTTACTAGTCTGCTGCATGAACTGGAATCAGCTTCCAACAGTAATTCTAAACATAGTGATGGAGCCAAACAAGATTTAGAGACAATCCGAAAGTATCAAGACACCTTAAGACAAGTTCGTAGCGAAGGTCGTAAAACTATCCCATTTACTCGCCTTGAAGACATTAACAAAGACCTTAACAAGTATGTTGCTGATGAGCAATACGCCCATGCAGTATTAGAAGCTAGGCTGTATACCAATAAACTCGCCCAGGCTGAAGGTATTGTTTTCTATGATGTGCCTGGATTAGACTCAGGTTTAGCCAAGCATATAGAAGAATCTAGAGAAATGCTGTCAGATTGTGATGCTGTAATTCTGGTACAGCGAGATCCTAGTCCCAAGGGCTACGAACTTAAAATTGTTGAGTTTACTGAGCAGGGTGATAGGAATGTAGAAGTTGCAGATAAATTTTTCGTTTTCTTGAGTCGGATTGATCAGTTGGCTAGTCCAGCAGCTCTTCAAAAACACCTTGATGAAGCATCAAATAGATGGCAAGAAATAGCTAAATTATCTCCTGAGCAAATTGTACACGGTTCAGCGGGAGCTTATTTAGTCTTAAATGACTTCGCTAATCAACAAACAGTGGAATCAGTTGGCAGTCCTGAAGAAATTTTAACTAAGCTTAACTCTGTGACAGGTATCGAAAATGAGGAAGCATTAAAACAAGAAGCCACTGGTATTCAGGAAATCAAGGCTCGCATTACTGATTATATTAATAATGAACGGGTTACTGTTTTAGAAAAACGTTGTGATGCTTTAATCACCAACATACTAACAACATCAAAAGAAATTTTTGAAATCGTTAGTAAGCGTTATTCAGAGAATCCAGCGGAAGCCAAGCGATTACAAGAAAATCAACGTCGGATTGAGTTTTCCCAGTGGTGGGAAGAAAAGTGGAAAACCATTAAAGCAGACCTCAGCGACTATTATAATGATAATATCTGGAACTCTACGGCAGAAGGAGAAGAATCTCTCAATTCAGATATTGTAGAAAAATTTCGGTCTCGATACCTCCAGGATATTGAGACTAAAATTGAAGAAATTAGAACCAATACTGAGCAAAGAAAACAGCGAATTTTTAAAGAAAATAATTCCGGTGTATTTGATGCTAAATTAACTGACTATAACTGGCGGAAAGAACTTTCTGCTACCATTAGCACTTTCTTAGTAGATATTGCTCATCACCTTGCCCTGGAAATCAAGGAAGAAGCATTAAAGTTAGTTGAGTATCTGACCACGTTACTCTGGAAAACCCAGGAATTAGAGCAGCGACTTATTGGTAATCCCGAGGAGTTTGTGGAAGTTTTAAGTCGAAGTTTGACGGCGTTATTTCTTCGTTTTGCCCGTCCGGTTGCCGACTCCATAATTCCTGGCCCTTTAGATAGTGAAACTCGTAAGCGTATTGTGAAACGACTGGGAGCGGATATCGAACTAGTCGATAATTACTACAGTGGTGAAGAAAAGGCTTTCAGTGTCCTAAGACGATATGTAAATCGTGGGCCAAATTTGCTCTATGATCCCAAGCTGCGCCATGAGCTATTAGGTATTCGTGACCTCTCTGGGGATGTGCCACCAAAACCTACCAATTCATCGGAGAAGGTGATATTGGAAGTTGAAACGGATATCAAAGCCTTTGAAACCTATTTGCGTTCGGCCATCTTTGAAGCCGCAGGGTTTGAGCAATTTTGCCTACAAGAACTGGATCAATTGCGCGATCGCTTTATTCGATATGAAGCCGTGTGGCGAGGAGTAGCCCAGAATGAATGGTTAGAAGAAAATCCCTTACTAATGGCTGAAATGCCCGATCATTTAAAGGCTCACGAAGTAAATTTAGAAGTTAGCGATCGCTTACGCCAGTTATCGACTGCTTTGAAAAACATCAAGGTTTAGCAAAGGGAACTTTGAATGTAGAATGTAGAATGTAGAATGTAGAATGCAGAATGTAGAAGTCTCAATTCTTAATTCTTAATTCTTAATTCTTAATTCTGAGGAATTTGTAGGGTGGGCAAAAAGCGATGCAGCGCGGTCTTGGGGAGCCAGTGCGGTCTTGGGGAGGCAGCGCGGTCTTGGGGAGGCAGCGCGGTCTTGGGGAGGCAGCGCGGTCTTGGGGAGGCAGCGCGGTCTTGGGGAGGCAGCGCGGTCTTGGGGGTTCCCCCCACTCGCTATTGCCATGGTTCCTCCCATGAGCGACTGCCGTGGTTTCCCCCATGAGCGACTGCATCAAGACACAGTTTGGTTCAAATCAGTATTAATAATTAGATTACTTTGCCCACCCTACTGCATCAAGACTAACCGCTGGGGAATAGTAAATTAGTTAGCTGAACAAAGACCGTTGCTAGCAGTATAACCTGACGGACAACTTGAGGCGGTTGCCCCAGCTAAGTAAGGCTTTTGACCCCTATAATTTCCTCCTTGACCATAGTTGCAAACTACTATAGCGACATTTTTCCAGTTAAGACCCGCTAAGCTAGGACATTTTGTTCTGCCGCATCCAAGGTATTCAGTCTTAGCCCAAACCACTTGAGTGTAATGACCTGTGACTCCGCTACTGCTATTAGTAGCATAGTCATAATCTTTCACTTCATTATACCAGGAATCAACTGGAGCAGTCATTTGATGATTCTGGTTGGTTGTGAGGTACAAGTTTTCCCCCAGGTAAGAAAACTTACCTCCTGCCTGTTGTGTACGGTTCCTGTTATGTCCCCAAGTACATGTATCAGCATAGTTTTGGGCTACTCCAGCCAATGTATTATCCCATTTGAGCTCTCTCATATTTGATGCTGTGGGTTGAACCTGTCTCCGGTACTGATTATGTGCATCTAATAGTTCTTGTTGTTCAGAGCTAGATAGAGACGCATAGGCAGGATCGGAAGGTATTGAAACAAAGGCAGCAGTGGTGATCAATACACCAACAAGCATGATCGCGAGTTTTTTGAGGATAGTCATCATTATTAGTTTATTTCAAGTAGGGAGTAGGAAGCTTCATCTTTTGAATGTAGAATTAAGAATTAAGAATTAAGAATTAAGAATTAAGAATTAAGAATTAAGAATTGATAATTTAGACTTCTACATTCTACATTCTACATTCTTAATTCTGAGTATCAACCGTACCAAAGCGATTCAACCTTCTCAATTACGTCTTCTACAGAATTCCCATCACTCAAAACAACTGTGACATGACCTAACTTACGTCCTGGGCGAGATTCAGTCTTACCATACCAATGGACAAAGGCCCCTGGTAAACTGGCTAAGGTCTGCCGTTTCTGTTGGTAATCATCCACAGAAGATTCATAACCCAAAAGATTAACCATTACTGCACTGGGACAATGCATCTGTGGGCTACCTAAAGGTAAACCCACCACCGCTCGCAGTTGCTGCTCAAATTGAGAAGTTTCGCAAGCATCAATGGTGTAATGGCCGGAATTATGGGTACGAGGGGACACTTCATTAACCAAAACCTTGTGATTACTAGTCAGGAATAACTCAATTCCAAAGACTCCCACTACGTCTAAACTAGTCAGGAGAGTTTTTGCGATCGCATTCACCTCCGCCACGGTATCTGGGCTAATCTGAGCCGGTGCAATCACTCGCCGACACACCTGTTCTTCCTGCTGAGTTTCCACCACCGGGTAAACCACCACCTGCCCATCTACAGAACGAGCAGCCATTACTGCTAACTCCCGTTCAAAGGGAATAAACTCTTCTAGCACCACAGGCTGATTGCCTAACTGGTTCCAAATTTCCTGTAAGCTATGACTGTCTTTAATAATAAACGTACCCTTGCCGTCATAGCCTTGGCGTCGCGCTTTCAGCACCAGAGGAAACTCTAACTGACTCAGGTTGATTGGGGTCCGATCAGAGCCTAGGGACTTTAATTCCTGCTTACCCACTTCCCCTTCCAGACTGATGAATTCTGGCTGGGGTAAACCAATCCGATCGAAATAGCAGCGTTGGTCATATTTATCCAACAGTGGCGCTAGGGACTCTAGTCGGGGGTAAAAGCAAATTGCCCGATTTGCCAGAGATTTCAGGGCATCGAGGTTGATAAATTCATTCTCAAAGGTAATCACATCACAGCGAGATGCCATTTCCTCGGTAGCCACCCCATCATCAATAGCAGCAAAGACAGTTTCAGCAGCAACACAGACAGCTGGATCAGTAACATTAGGAGTTTGAACCACTAGCCGAATACCCAAAGACTTGGCAGCCATTGCCATCATCCAGGCCAGTTGTCCTCCACCAATTACACCTACTCGTTTAATCGACATCCCAAAGACTCACAAGTCGCAACACCAGTTTTCAGATGCACCTTGCTCTAGCAAACAGTTATCAAATTTGATCACCATCCAGCATACCATCGCTCAAGTCAGTCCCATCGATCAAGACTGTTGACCGTTGACCATCAACCTTCAACTTTCAACCTTTAACATTCAACATTTAACATTCAACATTCAACATTCAACAGTCAACATTCAACATTCAACATTCAACACCTTACCAACACCCTAAAGACTTACGAGTCACCACACCAGTGGTAGGGTTCACGCCACTTGCTACATCGCAGAGTTTTAACCGTTCTCTGACCGGTTGGATCAGGGTGTTACTAAAATCAGCACCAGTGATGTTAGCCCCATCAAAACTGGCACGTTGCAGTAAGGCACCAGTAAAGATGACATCAGTTAAATCTGCATCATTGAAGCTAATGTTGTAGGTGTCGCTGTTGGTCAAGTCTGCTCCATGGAGATTAGCATTATTCAGGGTAGTATGTTGGATAGATGCTTGGATCAATTTGGCATCTGCTAAGTTAGCCTGGTCCAAATTGCAATAGGTAATTTTGACTTCCTGTAAGTCTTGACCAGATAAGTCTGCTCCCACGAGTTGTTTCCCATCGCAGGCTATACTCTTGGCGTGAACAGGTAAGGGATAACAAAAAACAGAGCACGCAAATAAGAATGTAACCAGTAGCCGGAAAAACATAAAGATTTATTGCTGGAATCGTCCAACTCAATCATACTGTGGTGCATAATCACTTGAGTTACACCAAAGGTAAGCATATGCGCGATCGCGCACGCTGCGCGAACAGCGCTCAGCGGTCAGCGGTCAGTGCTCAGCCGTGAGCTTTTAGCTCAGGCTACTTGAGGTGCGTAGCACATAAGCTGATGGCTGATACGCGACACGCTGACGGCTGATAGCTGACGGCTGATAGCTGACGGCTGAATGCTTACATGCTAATCTTGCCAGAATCGCTAAAATCGTAGTAAGCGATATTTTTGTGAGATCGATGCTTAATATATTTTTGACTTGGCTGCTAAGTGCTATCTCACTAATGATTACTGCTTACCTGGTACCAGGAATTACCATTAGTGGTTTTGGTGCAGCTGCTGTAGCGGTAGTAGTCATTGGTTTAGTTAACGCCATCATTAGACCGATTCTAGTGATTCTGACCTTGCCCATCACAATTTTATCCATGGGACTATTTCTGTTGGTGATTAATGCTATCACCCTATCCCTGGCATCCTATTTCACTCCTGCGGCGTTTATGGTAAACGGTTTCTGGCCAGCTTTTTTCGGAGCCATCGTTCTGACTTTAGTGTCTAGTCTTATCAATAGCTTCGCTTCTAATCAAGTTTAAGCTATCAGCAAATGCGCTACGGGCACGCTACTAGATCGGTGCTATTAGCTAGCAGGCGCTTGAACTGCACACCGGTCCGATTAGTAAAACTAGCAGGGATTGTAAACTAGCCGTAGCAACGCCAGCTAAGGCATCTAAATTCTAGAAGCCTTAGTCAGAAGCAATGCAGTAGCCTTACAGGGGTTTCCCCCACTCGCGCTTTGCATGGCTGAGGTGCGACCCGTGGCGAATTAAATTCTTGATATAGCTGAAAGCTGACTGCTGAAAGTATAGCTTCACTTGAAGTTACTGTACAGTTTTTTTGAACTGCCAAGGCTCAAAGTACAGGAACAATACATATAGACTAACCCAAGGTGTGGAAATTTCGGGGTGCTTGAAGGGTTAGTCCATTGATTCGTCTATTTAATTAAAAAAAGCTATAGTAAAACCACTATAGTAAAATCACACCATCTTGAATAAAAATAAATAGAACATCTAAAACCATGGCTCTGCTCTGTGCTTCCAATTGATAGTAATCCTTAAGTAATACTTAGGAATCAGAAGCTAGAAAGATTAAACTAATCAACAACTAATCAATTGTAACTCTAGCAGCTACCAATTGGTTGGGTTACTTTCGTATTGGGGATTAGGGAGTAGAGAGTAGGGAGTAATGGCAATAAACTTGACGGTAGATGATAAGTATCAGAAACGCTATAATAAATTGTCAAATTTAGGAATTTGGTAATTATGAAATGAAGTTGATTGTTTTAATCATTCATAATTTATAACTATGATAATTCATAATTCCTATTTATTTTGGGAACACAAAATTAGTGATTAATCGATGAAAAGACTAAAGTTCTTGATATTATGTGTGTGTGCATTCGTATTGGTACTATCCCCGTTGTACCTCCAAACCATAGCTCTATCTACTCCAACCCGCAATAGTTTGGATCAACATTTGGATAAACATTTGGATCAACAGATTGTTTACTCGCCCCAGCTAACCTTAGCCCATAACCAAGTTCAAACTACAGAAATTATTGCTGAGGAACCGTCAGAGGAACCGTCAGGGGAATTATCCGATTCAGATAGTAGTGATTCCAAGTTAAAGCCATTTGATAAGGTCGTAGAAGATGCCGAAGAATTAGCAGGATTACTCACCCTATACCGCAATAAAGAAAAAGACAAAATTTATTTAGAAATTGAGCCCGAACAACTAAACCAAAATTTCCTATGTGTTGTCACCCTTGCTTCGGGAATTGGGGAGTTGGGGCTCCAAACCGGTTGGCCAGTTAATGATTTTTTGTTCCAATTCCGCCGCCGACAGAAGACCATAGATTTAGTCATACCAAATATCTACTTCCGTACTCGACCCGGTGACCCCCAAGAGCGTTCTGTTAAGCGTTCCTTCAGTGATTCGGTGCTATATTCCCTGCCCATTACCAGTATTCATCCAGAACGAAAGACTCTCTTAGTAGATTTAAAACCACTCCTCGTCAGCGATGGGTCTTTCTCTGGACTAGCATCGGCTTTTCCTCAGATATTAGGAGGGAGTTATGGAGTAGACCCTCAAAAATCCTATGTCAGTGATGCTCAAGCATTTCCGTTTAATGTAGAGATTGAGTCAGTTTATGGCTTTTCTGGTGGGGGAGATTTATTCTTTCCCTTAAGGAGTCTCCCAGATCAACGAGCATTTAATCTTAGTGTCCGCTATAGCTTTTCTCAACTACCGACTAACAATGGTTACCGTCATCGACTCGCGGATGAACGAGTAGGCTATTTCATCAGTGCTTATCAAAATTTATCCAATCAAAACCGCAAACAACCCTTTATCCGTTATATCAGGCGCTGGAATTTAGAAAAACAAGACCCTACTGCTACTGTATCCCCCCCAAAAGAACCGATTGTGTTTTGGATTGAAAATACTGTACCTCTAGAGTACCGAGGTGCAATTCGGGAGGGGATTTTGATGTGGAATGAAGCGTTTCGGGAGGCAGGGTTTGATAATGCCATAGAAGCGCGGCAAATGCCAGATGATGCAACCTGGGACCCGGCTGATATTCGCTACAACACCATTCGCTGGTCCAATTCTTTTCCCTCATTCCCAGGCATTATCGCTATGGGTCCATCCCGAGTGAACCCCTTGACTGGGGAAATCTTGGATGCAGACGTGATTATTGATGCTAATGCGGTGCGCTGGATCAAAGCGGAATACCAGGCTATTGCCTCCCAGCCTCAATCCCAGGCATTATCTGGGTTATCCCAATTCCCGTTTAATGGTTCCCTGTGTAGTAATGGCATGAAAGTTCCTCACCTCAAATGGCAGGAAATCCTCAAGACCAATCCTGGCAAAGCGGCTCAGTTGAGCCTACCAGCTGGGCAATTCCTAACCGGACTCACCCAAGTCCGAGACCATGAGTTCTGTTTTGGGATGGTATCAGCTCAGCAAGCTAAGTTTGGAGCATTGTCTCTATCGATGGTAAACCACCAGTTGCCCAGTGGTGAGGAAATGAAAACCTTCATCAATCAGTATTTGCGCTACCTGACGGCTCATGAAGTTGGTCATACTCTGGGATTGCGCCACAATTTCCGGGGCAGCACCATGTTGAGTCCAGAGGAATTGAATAATACTGAGATTACCCGCAACCAAGGGCTAGTCGGGTCAGTGATGGATTATGTCCCAGTTAATCTAGCGCCAGAGGGAATGGAACAGGGAGATTATTTCTCTACAGTGGTTGGTCCCTATGATAAGTGGGTGATTAAGTATGGCTACACTCCGATTGATGCTCTGACTCCTCAACAAGAATTACCCACACTGCGCAAAATTGCGGCTGAAGCCTCTGAAATGGGACTATCCTATGCAACAGATGAGGATACTTTCGATTTTATTGACCCAGAAGCTAAGGTTTGGGACCTTAGTAGTGATCCATTGCGCTACTCTCAGTGGCAAATGGAGAATGCTAAGGGAATTTGGAAACGCTTTAACAACAGTTACCTGCTGCCTGAAGAAAGTGCTGGGGATTTACGCGATCGCTTTGATACGGTCTTCTCCTATTTCTTTGAAAACGCTATGTCCCTTACTGGTTATATTGGGGGACAAACCTTTAATCGAAACTACACTGGTGGCAAGACTGGCACACTCCCCTTTGAACCGATCCCTGTGGAAAAACAGCGTCAGGCTCTAGCCATGCTCGGGGAGTATATGTTTGCAGAAGATACCTTTAACTTCTCACCCCAACTCCTCAACCAGTTAGCCCCATCTCGCTGGACTCACTGGGGGACTTTTCCCACTATTTTCCCCCTAGATTATCCCATTCATGACCGAGTGATGTTAATTAAAACTATGGTGCTGGGGGATTTATTTTCATCAGAACGGTTGGCTCGTTTGCGGGATGCTCAACTGAAAACTAGTTCCGGGGAAGCCTTGACCATTGCAGAACTGTTTGACACTGTTCAAGATAGCATCTGGAAACTAGATACTAAAGCTAAAATTGAGCCAATCTCTAGCTTGCGTCGGGGATTGCAACGGCAGTATATGAGTCTTTTAGTGAACATGGCACTGCGCAATTCCAATAGTCTAGAAAGTGCCCGCACCTTCCCTGAATTTATTATTGCTATCCAAACCTTTAATACTCCCGAGGATGCTCGGGTGTTAGCCCGGTATAAACTCCGTCAATTGCGGGATGCGATCGCAAAGACCTTGAACAAACAAGGGAAAAACCTTGATACTGCTAGCTTAGCCCACTTAGAAGGGGCACGCGATCGCATTACTAAAGTATTGGATGCACCGTTGCAATCGCAATAAAGTATGACTTGAGCGGTAAGCTATCAGCTATCAGCTTAAGCGCTACGCGCACGCGTGCGCGTTCAGCTATCAGCTATCAGCTATCAGCCAAAGGCCAAGCACTGAGGGCTGACCACTGAGGGCTGACCACTGAGGGCTGACGGCTGAAGCTTACCGATGCGTTGCCGATGTGGCCTGATGTAAGATACCCTATGCCTTGGTTCAATTTAATAAAATCATGGTCACTAAACTCCTTACCATTCTCCAGAAAGCCCTATCAGTGACAGGATTAGTACTACTCCTGTCCCTCTCAGCCTGGTCACTGCCAGCCACAGCAGCCGCCAAAATTACTCCTCAGCTAGAACAACAAATACTCGAAGTCATCCGCAAGCACCCAGAAGTAATCATAGAATCGGTCCAGAGATACCAGCAGCAACTGGAACGGGAAAGCCAGCAGCAACAGCAAGCAATCTTGCAGGGCTTCAAAACCAATCCCCAAGCCTTCATTGGTTCCTCCCCCACCACTGGCTCCACTGAAGATAAAATTGTGCTAGTAGAATTCTCAGACTTTCAGTGTCCCTTCTGTGCCAGAGCTCACGACACCGTCAAGCAGTTTATAGCAAACCATGGTGATGAAGTCACCTTAGTTTACAAACACTTCCCCCTCACCCGAATTCATCCCCAAGCCCTGCCAGCCGCTCAAGCCGCTTGGGCCGCCACTCAACAAGGCAAATTCTGGCAGTACCATGATGCCCTCTTCGCTAATCAAAAGCAATTAGGAGAACAGTTATATCTTGCCATTGCCCAAGACCTAGATTTAGACCTAGAGCAGTTTAACCGAGACCGGAACGCAGCTGATCGTGCCATTGCAGAAGACATGCAGCTAGCAGAACTATTGGGACTAAGTGGCACACCCTTTTTTGTTATGAATGGTGAATCCTTCTCTGGTGCTGTGCCCCTAGAACAGATAGAAGCGATATTGGCACGAGTGCGCAACTCTTGAAGTAAATAAAGTAGGGTGGGCAAATTAATCTAATCTCGAATAGTCACAATAACCAAACTGTGTCTTGATGCAGTCGCTCATGGTTTGAATTTACCGTAAGACAGTTGAGCCTTGTCTTGATGCAGTCGCTCATGGGGGAAACCCCCAAGACCGCGCTGCATCGCTAATCAATAAGTTTTACACCTTTTCTGCATAGCCTACCAACCATAAAGGCTCAACTGTCTAAGGTTTGGTCTCCGGGGAAACCCCCAAGACCGCGCTGCATCGCTTTTTGCCCACCCTACTCTCACAATAACCAAATTGTTGTTGCCTAGCCTACAAGCTTCCGACTCCCGACTCCCGACTCCCGACTCCCGATTCCCGATTCCCGATTCCCTTTGCTAAAAACAGTTGCTATTTCCTCCGCTGTTCTTTTTTCTCGCCACAGCCACTGGTTATCCTGACCATTTTCGCGAATATAAGAGATAGCTTCATCAATTAATGATGGGATTTCATCAAAGGTTTTAAAGGTTGAACCCACAGAGACTGGCCAATTAACTTGATGCCTGAGTACTGGATAATCAGAAGTAATCACATAGCAACCACAGCAAGCGGCATCACTCAATACACCACTGGTACGGTAATAATAGCGATGTTTTTCGTAATGGGCGACTAAAATATCTACCTCATTTAACAGATCAAGATATTGTTTTTCAGTGGTTGTATCATACATCGTTACCCCCAAGTTATCTAAATCTTTAGGCTTCTGCCAAAATGGTACTCCAAGCACTAGCTCACATTTTTTATCAGATGATTTAGCATAGTCTTTCAAGATGTCTATTATCTTAGCGATTGGCTTATCCTTACGAATCATGCCAACCACACCGATTTTAATTTTCTTATCGGTAGGCAGCCTTTCTCCTGGCTTTAAATTCGGGTAAGCATCGCTCCGGATTGGCATCGGTATTTTAACTTTCGCAGACGCTGGTAATCTAAACCGTTTGGGTAAAACATCATCATCAATTTCAAATAAAACTGCCTTAAGGTTAAAATACTTTAGGAAAAACTTTAGATACAGTAATCCCAAAAACTTTAAGTTACTGTGCATGGCTAATTGTTGATTCCAGTGAAGACAAATCCAAACAGGTTTGCGATGCCATGCCAGTAAGGGCAGAAGTAAATAGATATTTTGGAGATAAATTTCAAAGATAAAAAGTCCATCATAGTCTTTACGCTCTGGACTCGTTAAAGACCTGATCGCCATCGCAAGATGACGATATTCCCGACGTAAGTGTAAGCCTATCCTATAGGGAAACAAGTTAGTAAAATTTTTGATGGAATCAGGAATAGGAATTTCAATAGACAAAAAATTGAGCTTAATTTCCTGAGAGTAAAAATTAATCATAAGTAGGTCTTGGAGACCATTGTGCATTATTTTCATAGCAGCTTATCTTGGTAAAATTAGAGTTATTGAAGGGAACAGGGAACAGGGAACAGGGAACAGTGAATAGGGAACAGGGAAAAGTAGGGTGCGTTAGGGAGCGATGCAGCGCGGTCTTGGGGGTTTCCCCCATGAGCGACTGCATCAAGACACGGAAAGCCTCTGATTTTATGCCTCTGAGCGCCTGAACCCGTCCCGTAACGCACCACCCAGCCGCTCCCCTTACGCACCCTACGCAACTGTTTCCAGAGATAAGTAGGTAAAAAAATAAACCCAGCCATCAGAACTTTATCCAGCAAAGATTGACTGGGCTTTACATCTCACAGAGTGAATAATTATGCCTACCTACTTAGAGAGATTTGCTTGGTTTGATTAAGCAATCTAGATTAAGCAATCTCTAAGTGATACTTAGATAATTCCCTAAAATTCTCTGGAAGTAACAGTAAGGGAGAATGGAGAATGAAGAATGTAGAATGTAGAATTCAGAATGCAGCAGGCAGAATGCAGCAGGCAGCAGGCAGTTGTCAATGGGGTTTTGTAGCTCAACCAATTGAGAACTGCTATCGGGTTTAGCGGCAGGGGCGAGGAAACAGGCGGCATCGCTACTCCGAGATCCGCTGTTGCCTAAAACCAAGTACCTCACCCCATTGATAAGCGCTATACTAAATAAAGTAAACCATCAAGTAAACAAGGTGTTAAAATCTATGGCGAATAATACTCAAAGTCATTTTGCACCCTACTTAAAACATAGAGGAAAAACTGTCGAAGAACAAATTAAACTCAATCAACCTGCTCTGGCATGGCTAAGAAAACGCCTCGAAGAGGAAATCACTCAAGAAGAAGCTAAAATCAGACAGGAGGATTTAGATAAATTTAAACAAATTATTGATATTTTTCGTCCAGAAGGCTCTAAGCTATATAGCTAATAATTATTGTTTTTGTCGATACAGGGGTTTTAGGATTGTTATCTTCTCCCAATGACAAGTTAGAAGCACAACAATGTCAGCAATGGCTTTACTCTCTTTTAGCTAGAGGGGTTTATGTACTGAGTTCTGAGATGCAATGTTGCTCTGTATTTTCTGAACTTTATTTCAGCGCGATTATTCCCCATGGAACAGACATCAACTGAATCCTAACACCGGTTCACGCCACACCCGGTAAAGGTAATAATAATTCCTCTATCGTTGATTAACTCTTGCCGATTGCTAGGATGCCTCTTATCTGTTCCCTGTTCCCTGTTCCCTGTTCCCTGTTCCCTGTTATTTACCTCCACCACCGGCTAACATCTTCAACCGCTGCCACCGTTTCTCTTAGGGCTTCAACACCCCCAAGCTCGATGATTAAAGGAGCTAATTGAGGAAGATGCTTAAGAAATTGGGGACGGGTTAGACTAGCTAAACAATTAAGAAGTTGTTGCCAATCAGAAAAATCAACCAACGAAGGATTTAATTTCTTCAGCAAATTATCTAATCTGACTACATTTAAGGCTTCTGGTAACAACACTTCCGGTAAGTAGGGTTCTAAGCCCCCCAAGGCATTGGCTCGCCAGGATCGATTCTGAATGGCTTTGGCGCAATCTAAGGCTTGGCCTAAGAACACTGGCGGTAAGTGGGGGGCTAAGTCAATTAAGAGATCAACTCGTTCGTAGTCATACTCGGCTCTGACACACTCTAAGACTTCTGGTAACACTTCTGGAAAATGGGGGGCTAAGCGGATTAAGGCATAGGCTCGGGAGGATGGATTGGGAATGGATCTGATGCTATCTAAGGCTTCTGGTAACAGTTCCGGTAAGTGGGGAGCTAAACCGATTAAGGCATAGGCTCGGTGGTATTGATTCCGAATGGCTCTGGCGGAATCTAAGGCTTTTGGTAACAGTTCCGGTAAGTGAGGGACTAAGGCTCCCAAGGCTAAAGCTCGGCAGTATTCATCCCGAATCCCTCTAGCGTCATCTAAGGCTTGCTGTAACAACACATCAGGTAAGTGGGGGGCTAAGCCGATTAAGGTATTGGCTCGGAGGGATTTATCCTCAAAGGCTCTGATGCAATCTAAGACTTGCTGTAACAACACATCGGGTAAGTGGGGGGCTAAGCCGATTAAGGTATTGGCTCGGAGGGATTTATCCTCAAAGGCTCTGATGCAATCTAAGACTTGCTGTAACAACACATCAGGTAAGTAGGGGGCTAAGCCGATTAAGGCATCAGCTCGCTGCTTTTTATCCCGAATCCCTTTCGCCAAATATAAAGCTTGAGGTAATAACACTTGAGGTAAGTGAGGGGCTAAGGTGATTAAGTCATCGGCTTGCTTGTATTGATTTCCCATGCCTCTGGTCAAATCTAAGGCTTCTGGTAACAGTTCCGGTAAGTGGGGTGCTAAGGCGATAAAGGCATTAGCTCGGAATGGATTCCGAATAGCTCTGGTAACTTGTAAAGCTTCGGTTCGGAGGGATTCAAAAGCTTCCGGGAAGTGGGGAGTAATGGTGATTAAGGCATTAGCTCGCTTGTATTCATCCCGAATCCCTCTGGCAAGGTCTAAGGCTTGGGGTAAAAGTTCCGGTAAGTAAGGGGCTAAGGCGATTAAGACATCAGCTCGCTGGTTTTGATCCCGAATGGCTTTGGCGCAATCTAAGGCTTCTGGTAACAATTCAGAGAAGTGGAGGGCTAAGGCGATTAAGCCACCGGCTCCCTTGGATTCAGACTCAAGGGCTCTGAAGTAATCTAAGGCTTCTGGTAATAACCCTTGGGGGAAGTGGGGGGCTAAGGCGATTAAGGCCTCGGCTCGCTCGGATTCAGACTCAAGGGCTCTGAAGTAATCTAAGGTTTCTGGTAACAATTCAGGGAAGTGAGGGACTAAGCCGATTAAGGCATAGCGTTGCAAGTATTCATGCCCAATCCCTGTGACGTAACGTAAGACTTCTTTGTCTAAGAACACTTCCGGTAAGTCGAAGACAAAGAGGATTAAAGCCTCAGCTCGGTCTTGTTCATCCCCAAGGCCTCTGGCGTAATCTAAGGCTTGGTGTAACAACACTTCCGGTAAATGGGAGGCTAACTCTTTTAAGGCCTCCTCTCGGTATTCTTCATCCTGAATGGCTTTGGCAGCATTTAAGGCTTCTGGTAACACTTCCGGGAAGTGGGCAGTTAAGGCGATTAAGGCATCGGCTCGCCAGTATTCATCCCGAACCCCCTTGGCAACCTCTAAGGCTTGGGGTAAGAATACTTCCGGTAAGTCGGGGGCTAAGTTATTTAAGACTTTTGCTCTTCGCTTGTGTCGCTCCCGTAAGTCTATATTGTGGTTAAATTTTAATTCAATGAGATAGATTTGCTTGTATGCATTCCCTAAGCTATCGGCGTGGTCTTGTTCATTCCCAAGGGCTCTGGCACCATCTAAGGCTTCTGGTAACACTTCCGGAAAGTGAACAGCTAAGGCTCCTAAGGCATCGACTCGGTCTGCTTCATCCCGAATGGCTCTGGCGGAATCTAAGGCTTCGGGTAACACTTCCGGAAAGTGAACAGCTAAGGCTCCTAAGGCATCGACTCGGTCTGATTCATCCCGAATGGCTCTGGCGAAATCTAGGGCTTCTGGTAATACTTCCGGGAAGTGGGGGGCTAAGGCTCTTAAGGCTATTGCTCGCTGGTTTCCATTCTCAAAGGCTTTGGCGGAATCTAAGGCTTGGGGTAACAACACATGAGGTAAGTGGGGGGCTAAGGCTCTTAAGGCTATTGCTCGCTGGTTTCCATTCTCAAAGGCTTTGGCGGAATCTAAGGCTTGGGGTAACAACACATGAGGTAAGTGGGGGACTAAGGCTCTAAAGGCTAAAGCTCGGTAGTATTCATCCCCAATCCTTCTGACGCAATCTAAGGTTTCTGGTAACACTTCTGGAAAATGGGGGGCTAAAGCTATTAAGGCATTAGCTTGGTGGTATCTATTGCGAATGGCTCTAGCAACCTCTAAAGCTTCCGATAATAAAGAAGGGGGAAGATACTCACTAATTCCCTCCAAACCCCTTACTTGACTACTAGAATCTTTATTCTGTCGCACATAAGCTAGTGCCTGAGCTGGGGTCCAGATATTATTCTCCAGTAATGCTGCCATTAACTTTGGACCAATATTTCCAGCCAAGCTATTGAGGGATGTGGTAATCAGAGCATACCGACACTGTAAACTAATCGATTCTGTAGGATTTTCTGTAAAATTAGCTGCTGCTATTGCCCAAGCTCTCGATACATCCTTGATAAAATTAGCAGTTTTTCCCTGTCTCTCACACTGCCAATACCAACCGTTATCTCCTGCTGGCGTTTCTTCTGTCAGGAGTTGATGAATGTCATTAATTTTTTTGGCTTTCTCTAGGTGCCAGATTAAGTGGTTATAGATATAACCATCATCGGGTAAGGTATGCCATAATCCCTTTTCGGTCTTAGTTTGATAACGTTCTAATAATTGTTGATGGGCTTCAGTAATAGATAATCCTAGCTCTGCTTGAACCAGACTACGGGCTAAATCATGTAACAAATCATGGAGGCGATAGTTAGTTTCTGGTGTAGTAGATAACCCTGGTAGTAATAACGCTTTTTGTCGTAAGTATCTTAACGTATCTTTGGCTTCAACTAAATTACAGTCCCATAACGTAGTCGCCATGGATTCAGTAATGGTGACATCCTCCGGCAGTATCCCTAACCAAGCAAAGTTTTTCAATCTATCGTCGTCGAATAATCCCTTTAAACTGAGATTAAAGGAAGCCACTAGACTGTAGTTTTTGCGCTTAGCGTCACTTGGCTCTTCCTCTGCTTTCAATCGATCTAAAGCTTCTACACCAACAATTAAATCTTCTAACTCACCCAGTAACTCCTGCCAAGATAATCCATCCCTAACTTGGGCAGCAGCTAATTCTAATGCTAGGGGTAAGTAGCCGACAGTTTTGGCTAATGTTTCAGCATAGTCCAGTTCTTGATCAGTTAACTCGTTGTTGAAACAAGCGGTTAATAACTCCAAGGATTGATTGGGAGTCATCACGTCTAAATCATAGGGAATAGCACCTTCAAGCTGGGCTTCTCTTGTAGTTACTAAAACCCGACAGCCATCCCCAGCCACTCGAAAGGGTTCAACATGGTCAGGATGCCAAACATCATCCACTACTAGTAACGCTTTTTTATCGGATAATAAGGTTCTTAATTGTAAAGAAGCGCTATCAATGTTAATCGCTTTAAAGTCATAATCTCCTAATTGCTGTAACCAGCTACTTAGAAAGGATAAGATATCAGGTTGCTGACCTAAGGTTGCCCAAAAAATTCCATCAGTAAAATGGGATTGAACCTCCTGGTCATGGGCTAAAGCAGCAGCTAAAGTGGATTTCCCAATTCCTCCTAAGCCATAGATAGCACTAACTACTACAGTTCCAGCTTGAGCAGTTTCTTGGGATAAAAGGATTTGTTTTAGTGGTTCGCTTACTTCCGGGCGTTCCACATAATACGGAGGTAGTGGGGGAGCTTGATTGAATCGAGTTTGGTTATTCATATTCTCAATGTTGTAATTTTAAACAGTAGTTATTAAATGCTCGATACTTTGGAGAACTTCCGAATTTTTCTTAGGTGCTGCTTCCACTGCCAATACCACTTCGGCATAATCAAGAGGTTGTCTGGAGCTTTTGCGATTAGCCCGAAGGGCGTTGGCTAGCGAACGCAGTTACTGTATCTGGAGACTGTTTTCTCAGAAATTCCACAAACTGGCTAGTATTGTCCGAGACAACTTGCCCAATATTTTACCCAATTTTTTCTAAGGCTTTAGTGGCGAGCACAGTAGCAATAGCGAAAACGGCAGCAGCTAATGGTTCCATAGTTGAACGAGATTACTCACAGTCTCTGTTTATTATAGTATTTTTCAATTGGATGAGGTGGATTTTTTTAGGGAGTCGGAAGTCGGGAGTCGGGAGCAGGAAAATGCTATAATAAATTTGTATTATCTTAGTCAAGGTAGTTTAAATAATGCTAATCTTACCAGAAGAAGAATCAACTAAATTAGTTCTAGATAACCAGCACTTGATTATCGATGATTTAGCGATAATCGAGTCAAAACTTATGAAACTGCAGCAATCTAATCAAGAAGAATTTTCTGAACAACAGGAAAGATTGCATGATTTCGTTACAATTATCGCAACAATGACTTTAGCAGAGATTTTGGCGGCCATTTTTTATGAACAAGAAGTTCAGCCTTTAATGACAGATCTGGGAGATGAATTTGAACTAAATGATCAAATCGCAACCGCCGAAACCATCGATAATCAATCATTACTTGCTATGGGGTGGAATCATTTAGGAGAATTGCTCCAACAACAGGGGAAATTAGATCAAGCACACCAGGCTTTTGAACGAACACTTGAAATTGCTCAAAGCATCAATAATCAATCATTACTTGCTATGGGGTGGAATCGTTTAGGAGGATTGCTCCAACAACAGGGGAAATTAGATCAAGCACACCAGGCTTTTGAACGAGCACTTGAAATTGCTGAAGCCCTCAATAATCAATCATTACTTGCCATTGGCTGGAACGGTTTAGGAGAAGTGCTCCAACAACAGGGGAAATTAGATCAAGCACACCAGGCTTTTGAACGAGCACTTGAAATTGCTGAAATCCTCGATAACCAATCATTACTTGCTATGGGATTGAAGCATTTAGGAGAAGTGCTCCAACAACAGGGTAAATTAGATCAAGCACAGCAGGCTTTTGAACGAGCACTTAAAATCAATACTGTTAATAAATTCAGTAGTCTTTACACAGGACTATCTAGATTATCAGCAGTCCTGGAAAAGAATATTGTTGACTTCTCTAAGGACTATCTAGAACGTCTTAAACGTAGATTAATCGCAATTTTGCAAGCTCCTGCCCTGGAATCTGAACAAAATGAGCTTCCAGAAGCAGCCAAAAACTATCTTATTGATATCAGAAATACAGCAAGGGGAATTTTGTGGCAGCTTGACAATTATCAACTATCTCATCAAAAGTATCCAGTTACAAACCTTTTAGATTGGCTAAAAACTGCACCAACTTGGGCTGGAGATGACTTTGAAGAGTCTTTGGACTATGTCAACCGAGTTAGGGAATAAATAGAGGAAATATTATGTGTATTTACTAGACACTAACCACTGTAGTTTTGTGCTTATTCAAAAAGATTACCGAGTCATCCAAAAATTAGAGTCACTTATGCCAGATACAGAATTAGCTATCAACACTATTATTTACGGTGAATTACTAACTATGGCTGATAAATCCCAAAGAATACAGGAAAACTTAGCATTGATAGAGGATTTTGTCAGCCGCTTGAAAATTTATCCCATAGACCAAGAAACTTCTAAAATTTATGGCAAGTTTCATGCTGAAATATTTGCCAATTTTGCTCCCCAAGACAAAGCCAAGCGTAGAAAATTTAACATCAAGGATGCCGGAGTACGCATCAACGATTTATGGATAGCTTGCACAGCCATACAACATAATTTAATTATTGTTTCAGAAGATAGAGATTATCGGAAAATGAATAAAGTCAGGAATCTCAAATTAGAGTGCTGGAAGTAATACAAATAACCTTAAATAAAATCAACAAAAAAACCGAAAAAATACACATAAGTGAGTCTATAACTGGCAAATATTAGTAAGTGTAAATAATTGTAAATATTAACCATTACTCCTTGCAATTTTCCGATGATTTATCTATACTATAGAAAGTAAACACCGATACTAATAACCGCGCTGGTTGCACTCGTTAAAAACCGACCAGCGCGGTTTTCCTCCCACCTAAATAGGAGTTACTTCCATAATGCCAAAAATATCACGATAATCAATCCCGGCTTTTCTATCAGCTATCAGCTATCAGCCATTAGCTATCAGCCTATGTGCTAGGCGCACGCTACTTGAGGTGCTATCAGCCATTAGCCATTAGCCATCAGCCTATGTGCTACGCACACGCTACTTGAGGTGCTATCAGCTTATGGGTTAGCTCACAGGCTGGAAGCCTGTGCCACGGTGCTTGAGCTACTTTTGAATCAAATAAGCTGACCACTGACTGCTGACCGCTGACCGCTGACCGCTGACTGCTTACATCACCACTAGCTTTTTTCCCACTAATGTTGACTCAACGGTTAAGACAAGTTTTCTGGATTGGAACCTTAGTCAGTACCCTGTGTATGGCGAGTTGTACTGCTGATGGAGATAGCAATAATTCTTCTGTTTCCCCTAACTCCCCAATTACATCTGAAATGACATCTGATAACTTAAAGGAATCAAAACCACAACAAATCCAGGGAAAATTAATTTATGAAGCTATTCCTCCCGTTAGGTCAGTTAGAGCCTATCGGGGAGATAAGTTTTTTCTAATTACTAACCCTCAAAATCCCCGTCGGTTACTACTGCGTGCTTCTAAAAACGTTTCCGATCAGCAATTACAATCCTTTCACAATCAACAAGTTGAGATAACAGCCGTATATCGTGACGGCACCCGTCCTTCCCCTGAAGAAACCGCTTGTCCCCTAGATGTAGATGGGCAATGTCTGCCCCAAGGTGATGGCTATCACGTTTTATCCATAGTGACTGTCGAAAAGTGAGATAGCGGTCAGCGGTCAGCGGTCAGCGGTCAGCCATCAGCCGTCAGCCGTCAGCCGTCAGCCGTCAGCCATCAGCCGTCAGCCATCAGCCGTCAGCTAAAAGCTCACGCTACGCGCACGCGTGCGCGTTCAGCCGTTGGCCGTTGGCCACGCTAAGCGAACAGCTTATTTGATTCAAAAGCATCAATCACTAGCTTCGTCCAAAGCTGATAGCTGAATGCTGATAGCTGAATGCTTATTACCAAATCCCTCTAAAGACTAAGGTCATATGTTGCTTTAACTAGAGAAAATAAAATATAATGGTTGTTTTGTTAAAAACTGCCATAGTCTAGAACAGGAGTCTACTACCGGTGGTTATAGAAATCCCCAAAAGCACTTACGAAGCTAAAACTCAGGAAATTGCCAGAGAACTTCTAGCCGCAACTCGGGAGAAAGGTTCCTTGCTTGCCCAAATGCGAGACCAAATGCGTTGGGATGATAAGTTACTAGCCTGGGCAATGAGTAATCCAGGACTACGGGTGCAGTTATTTCGCTTCATCGATACCCTACCGGCACTGCGTAGCCAAACGGAAGTTGCTCGTCACTTTCAAGAATACCTAGGGGATGAGTCAGTAGAACTGCCTGCTGCCCTGAAGGGAATGCTCAATTTCACCAATCCTGACTCCATACCAGGACAACTGGCAGCGAAAAGCATATCTGCTGCTGTAGCCACCCTAGCCCAAAAGTATATTGCTGGGGAAAATCTCAACCAGGCTCTTAAAACCATTAAACGCCTGCGAAACCAGAAGATGGCATTTACCCTAGATTTATTAGGGGAAGCCGTAATTACAGAAGTAGAGGCTCAGTCTTACCTAGACCGCTATCTACAACTGATCGAACAACTCTCTGAGGCAGCTAAACAGTGGTCTAAGGTAAAGGAAATTGACGTTGCTGATGGTAAACCCTTGCCATTAGTCCAAGTATCGGTTAAACTAACAGCATTCTACTCTCAATTTGATTCTCTTGATCCTCAGGGTAGTCAAGAACGGGTGTGCGATCGCATCCGCAAATTGCTCCGCCGTGCCAAAGAATTGGGAGCGGCGGTTCATTTTGATATGGAGCAGTATGAGTACAAAGACATTACTTTCTCCATACTCAAAGACTTGTTAATGGAAGAAGAGTTTCGCTCACGCACCGATATCGGTGTTACCATGCAAGCCTATCTGCGAGACTCGGAACAAGATTGTCAAGACTTGATTGCCTGGGCAAAACAGCGGGGTAATCCAGTAACGGTACGCTTGGTCAAAGGAGCCTATTGGGACCAAGAGACGATAACATCACTGCAAAACCATTGGCCCCAACCAGTATATAACCAGAAAGCCGCCACAGATGCCAATTTTGAGCGTATCACCAAGCTGCTGCTAGAAAACTACGAGTATGTCTATAGCGCTATCGGTTCCCATAACGTGCGCTCCCAAGCTTATGCGATCGCAATTGCTGAAAATCTCAATATCCCCCGTCGCTGCTTTGAGATGCAAGTCCTCTACGGCATGGGAGACCAAATCGCCAAAGCCTTAGTCAATCACGGTCATCGGGTCAGGGTTTATGCACCCTATGGAGAGCTCCTGCCAGGAATGGCTTACCTGATTCGGCGGCTATTGGAAAATACCGCAAATAGTTCCTTCCTACGACAAAGCTTAGAAGATAGACCCGTAGAGGAATTGATTGCACCACCACAACAGTTACAGGAACAGTTGAATGTTGGCACGTTGAATGTTGGAAAGTTGAATAACGAACCGTTGCAGGTTGGCCAGTTGAAAGTTGAAAGTTCACAACCTGCTAACCTAGCCTACGGGAACGCCAAAGGCGAACAACCTTCAAACCTTAAACCTTCCAACCTTAAACCTTCAAACCTTCAACCTGCTAACCCATTCATCAATGCTGCAAATACAGACTATGCTCAGCTAGACGCCAGAGAAAAAGCCACACAAGCCTTACTTACCGTTCGCCAACAACTGGGTAAGACCTATTTACCCTTAATCAATGGGGAATATCAGTCTACAACAGACACAGTAGATTCGGTTAATCCCTCTAACGGTAGTGAAGTGATCGGGAAAATTGGATTAATTTCTGTAGAACAAGCAGAATTAGCGATCGCAAAAGCTAAAGCAGTATTTCCCAGTTGGCGACGTACACCTGCAAGGGAACGTGCTGCTATTTTACGTAAAGCAGGAGACTTGATGGAACAACGCCGTGCTGAATTATCAGCATGGGTCTGTCTGGAAGTTGGCAAACCATTACGAGAAGCGGATGGAGAAGTCTCCGAAGCGATTGACTTCTGTTATTACTACGCATCAGAAATGGAACGGCTCAGCGATGGATATAACTACGACATTGCTGGAGAAACCAATCGCTATGTCTATCAACCCCGAGGTATTGCTCTAGTAATTTCTCCCTGGAACTTCCCCATGGCTATTACTACAGGCATGACTGTAGCAGCCCTAGTGGCAGGAAACTGTACGCTACTCAAACCCGCAGCAAATTCCTCAGTGATTGCCGCGAAAATAGCTGAAATTTTAGTAGAAGCCGGGATACCCAAAGGAGTATTTCAATTCGTTCCAGGCAAAGGCTCAACCGTCGGTGCCCATATGGTCAAGCATCCCGATATCCATCTAATTGCCTTTACCGGTTCCCAAGAAGTCGGTTGTCGTATCTACGCCGATGCCGCCATCCTGCAACCAGGTCAAAAACATCTCAAGCGAGTCATTGCTGAGATGGGAGGTAAGAATGGAATTATCGTAGATGAAAGTGCTGACCTCGACCAAGCCGTAGCTGGAGTCGTCAAATCAGCATTTGGCTACAGTGGTCAGAAGTGTTCCGCTTGCTCCCGAGTAATTGTGTTGGAGCCAGTGTATGAGAGCTTCCTAAAACGGCTAGTTGAAGCAACGCGATCGCTTAACATTGGGCCAGCAGAAGCACCAAGTACCCAGGTCGGTCCAGTCATAGATGCTACTTCACGCGATCGCATTCGAGAGTACCTTGAAAAAGGACGTCAGGAAGCTAAGGTAGCATTAGAAATGCCAGCACCTGACACCGGATACTTTATTGGTCCAGTGATCTTTAAGGATATTTCTCCCAACGCCACCATTGCCCAAGAAGAAATCTTTGGTCCAGTAGTAGCGGTAATGGCCGCAAAGAATTTCCAAGAAGCCCTTGATATAGCCAACAATACCAACTATGCCCTCACCGGAGGCTTATATTCTCGTACTCCATCCCATATAGAACAAGCCTCAGCCGAGCTTGAGGTCGGTAATCTATATATCAACCGCAATATTACCGGTGCTATTGTATCACGGCAACCGTTTGGTGGGTTCAAGATGTCTGGAGTAGGGTCAAAAGCAGGAGGTCCCGATTATCTAGTACAATTCCTCGAACCCCGTACTATTACTGAAAATATCCAACGACAAGGCTTTGCACCCATTGAAGGCATGGAATAGTTTTTAGGTAAGCGATCAGCTATCAGCTATCAGCTATCAGCATATGGGCTACGCCCACGCTACGCGAACAGCCATAGGCCAACGGCTGACAGCTGACAGCTGAGCGCTGAACGCGCACGCGTGCCCGTAGCGCATATGCTTACTTATGAACTTAATAAGAAATTCCTCGATATCGCTTTTTAGACTTTTTTCGAACAAACCCTTTATCATCGGTCGTTAACTCGGATTCCGGTAACTGGATTAAGATAGTTTCCACTTCATAGGAAATCCCTCGATATTTTTTTTTAGACAGCCGTTTAATAGATTGCTCAGTAATTTCCTGACACCTAGGATGCAGGTGGAACTGAGAGTCTGGAATCTCTTGCTCCTGATTGAGATTACCAGTAGCTACTTTTGGAGTTGCCACAGACTCAGATTCCGGTGGATTGTACCAGTAACCAGCTTCTTGTTCGCGCAGCGTGCGCGTAGCGCAAGTGATAATTGCAGTTTCTGAAGATGTTTCAGATTTTGACAGTGAATCAGGTTTACCTGATACAGGGAGTTGGTTATGATTTGTGGTTGCTTCACCATCAAGAGTGTCAGAAACTCTCCTTTCCGGTTGGGGGCTATTGATTGGTGAAGCAGAAGCTTCATCGATTAAACTCACCCCTTGTTGCTCAATCCAAACTGTCAGATAATGGGGATGTTTTAAAATTAAACACAGAGGCCGAGATTCCTCAGAGATTTCGCAACAACAAAACTTGAGGGCTTTTTCATAAGCATTTAGGGGAAGATCAAAACCTCTAGTGAATTGTTTATTTTGGAAAATAATTGTAGATTCATCCACCCACTGAATCTCTTCTTGATTACTCTTTTCTTGATCAATAATTAACATTTGGGTAGTTTACCCCCTATTTAATCTATTATATGAAAATAGTTGGTGAGATTGTGGCAATTTGGCTCTCGAAGTGTCAACGGAAAAATGTAGCCAATTGCGTCGCAGATTTGGCTACATCCTTTACCCAATCTACTGATAATTTATGTCATTAATACCGGAATTTTGGGCATCAAGCTAGAGTCTTGCCGAGTAAATTAACGGTTTCAGGGCTATGTGGGTCAAGACAAAGTAGTTAGAGTGGATTAAATAAATAAAAACGCAATAACACAAATAAAGTTAATTGTCTATCATAAAATGTAGCTAGTTTGACAATTAACCCAACTTTCCTTGTCTCCCCTGTCTTGATGCAAAGCGCGAGTGGGGGAAACCAACGGCAGTCGCTCATGGGGGTTACCCCCATGAGCGACTGCATCAAGAACTGAGGATCTCTTGTCCGATACTTTTTAGCTACCAAAATCTACTTTGAAGATTTTAGCCCACTAATGCAAGCTGCTCTCGCAGCCAGGGGGTATCTCCCAAAGCTAAACCCAGACGAAGCCCGGCTTAGCGCATAAATCAAACTCCACTCTGGACAAAAACACGTAACTACCAAAACCTTGGTTATCGGCTTTAATTTAAGTTACAAAGTATCTTTAATGGAATTAAATCTATTCTTAAAGAATAACTCATCTTTGTAGATATTGCAATGTTTTTGTAGAAAATAACCAACAGCAGCTAGCCCTCTTGGCTAAAGCCGGTGCCTCTTGGGAGGAGTTTGCGGTGGATCCCAAGCTCCCTACTCCCTACTCCCGCGCAACCCAGGACGAAAGTCCCTCAAGCATCTGATTGTCTACAATCAAACAAACTTAGTAAGGAACCCCTCGATAGGTTTTTTTAGACTCTTTTTGATCCAATACCTGAGAATTGAGAGATAACTCCGATTCCGGTAGCTGGATCAAGATATCTTGCTCCTGGTAATAAATTCCTCGATATTTCTTTTTAGACAGCCGTTTAAGAGATTCCTCAGTAATTTGCTGACACTGAGGATGCACTTGAAATTCAGATTCCGGAATCTCTTGCTGCTGATTGAGATTACCGGTAGGTACTTTTGGATTTTGGGGGGAATCAGATTCTGTCGGATTGTACCAGTATGCGGCGTTTTGAGTTACTATCGAAGCTTCGGAAACTGAAACATCTTTCGGGACTAAATCGGATAAAACTGGCGTAGGAAACTGGTTATGATTTCTGGATTCTTCACCATCAAGATGTCTAGGACTTTTGCCTTGATATCTAGGTGCTTTTAGTAATAATGAATCAGTGGATTTAGGTTGATCACTATTTATTGGTGAAGTAAAAACATCGTCGGTTACACTTACCTCTTCTTGCTCAATCCAAATTGTAATATAATGCGGATGTTCTACTAGCAAATAAACAGGCGAATATTCCTCATTTTTCTTACCAATACAAAACTGAAAAGCTTTTTTATAAGCATTTGGAAAAATATCAAAACCTCTAGTGAATAGTTTATTATTAAAAATAATTGTAGATTTATCCAGCGACTCAATCTTTTGAGTCGCTGCTTCTGGATCAATGATAAACATAATAGTTTGAAATTGCTTTCGTTGATTAAACCTGAGCTATAGGGTTTCCTAGTAAAGGTGAGGTAAATGTAAATAAATTTATTTCTTGCTCCCTGATCCCTACTCCCTGCTACCTAAAACTAAGGAGGAAAGTAGCTCACCCAAAGTTGAACTGCTAAGCGCGTTTTTAAATGATTCGTGAACGCTAAACTAGCTGAAATTATTATTTCAACAGGTTTTTTGTTCACAAATCAAATGTAAACGTTCTAGTTCATCATAAATCAGCATTCTATCAATTAGAGTATTTTTAAGACAAAATACTGAGTATTACGTGAATTATTTTAAGAAAATATTCTGAAATCACCAAGTCTTTATTGATACATTTAATGTATTTTTACTACTTAACTTGTCCGTTATTATTTATGAATTTTATAACCCGTTTAAGTAAAATTACGGTAGTAATATCACCTTTAAGATAAGTCGTCGTATTCAATTAACGTTGATTATGGAAACTATAAAATCATGAACTGGAAACTTTTCACAGCAAAGAATGGAGTAACTTTACAAAAGTTAACATAGTGACTATATTTTATGTCCAGGTACTTACTCACTTACTACTGAACACTAATTTCAATCCACTGATAGAGTGGTTAATTGTGGAAACACTATCACAAATTTCCGTAGAATTACGGTAGTGAATTAGCAAGCCTTTAATCGATCAGACACCCTAGTTATGAAAATCAAGCACTTCATCAATCTCCACAAAGGACTTACCGCTCTAGTAGTGCTGGGATTAATGGTTTTCTACCAGAATTTCACCCTTGGCCCATGGGTTTACCTAGCCCTCCATGGTACCTATGGGGTGATGTGGCTACTCAAAGACCCTATCTATCCAGACAAGCAGTGGGAGCAAGAAATGCCCATTGGCATCGGAATTCTTGGCTTCGGAATACTAATGCTCTACTGGGTTGCTCCGTTTATTCTGATCAGCAGTGGTTCTCAGCCTCCCTTACCCCTCGTAGCTGCTGCCATTTCCATTAA
This sequence comes from Moorena sp. SIO3H5, assembly GCF_010692395.1. Taxonomy (GTDB): domain Bacteria; phylum Cyanobacteriota; class Cyanobacteriia; order Cyanobacteriales; family Coleofasciculaceae; genus Moorena. The sequence continues at coordinate 12,076 of NZ_JAAHHS010000035.1, read as the reverse complement.
TGTCATGGGAGTCTTTCTCCACTATGCCAGTGATGCCCAGAAATACTATACTGCTTTGTAAAACTGACACAAAACGACATAAAGCGTCGTAATGAAGTTTACTTCCTGCTTCCTCCAGATAACTGGGTTGCGTAAGGTGTCGGCACTACTTACTGACACAGGCGATCACCGAGAAGCCCTCGGCTAAACGTTGTAAATTGAGACTTGCGTTCAGATCACGATCAGCGATGTAATCGCAAGCCTCACAGTCAAAAACTCGTTCTTTGAGTGGCATTTGTTGAACATGGCCACAGCTTGAACAGGTTTTAGTTGATGGATAGAACCTATCTGCAAACACTAATTCTGAACTGTACCACTCGGATTTATATTCGAGTTGACGACGAATCTCATAGAAGGCAGAATCAGCGATTGCACTCGCCAGCTTGTGGTTTTTCAACAGGCCGGAAACCTTCAAATCTTCTAACCCAATGACTGCGTGGTTCTTGCCTAGCCAGGAGGTTAGTTTATGGATTGCATCTTTCCGGATGTTAGCAACCCTTTGATGAGCTTTAGCTAGCTTCAGTTTAGTTTTATATCTGTTTTTAGAAGCTATCTTTCTTCTAGATAATTCTCGTTGAAGTCGAGCTAATTTTTTCTTAGCTTTTTTATAAGCTCTTGGGTTTTTAAAAACAGTTCCATCGGAACAAGTGGCAATAACTTTAACCCCAACATCAACACCCAGATATTCTCTAGATTTTACGGTGTGTTCAGGTTCAAACTCGTAGGCTACAGACAGATACCAAGAATCAGCTATTCGAGTGATCGTGACTCTCTTAGTCTGGATTTCCGGTAAAGGTTCGTATGTACTGACCCATCCAATAAAGGGAAGTTTTAATCGAGTTCCTGAAAACTCCATTATCCTGCCACAGTTATCAAGAGTAAAGCTATCATTTCTACCTTTTTTCTTGAACTTAGGATGTTGAGACGTACCTTGAAAAAATCGTTTGAACGCTTCCCCTAAGTACATAAAGGCGAATTGATAAACCCTTGAACTTAGAGTGGATTGCCACGGATATTGAGGTTTAACATGATTAGTGTAGAATTTTTTAAGCTTTTTGGCTGAAGGCTTCAAACCTTCTTTATAAGCCTCGTTCCACATCCGGAGTGCCCAATTCCAAATCCATCGTGAATAACCGGCGTGTTTAGCCATCAAGGTTTTCTGTTTGTTATTCAGTTTTAATTTGGTTTTGAAGGCTCTGAGCATAATTCGGGATAATTCTTGTCTCCGTTATCGAGATGGTGTTTTAATCCCTTGGATAATTCTTGGCTTTTCCCATCTAGCTAAACTCATGATGTTAACGCCTAGCAACTCAGCGACTTCTTTGGGGTTTAATGTACTTGCTCAGCTGAGTTACCTTGACGGCTTACTTATAATAGCGTGTTGTACCGTAAAATGTCAACTAAGTTTTTCCTCTCTCCCGCTATCCAGAGTTTGCTGACTAAGTAGGTGGGCATAAATAAACGTTAAAACTAAAAATCCGAAAATGAAGCTGAAATCCTTTATTCATAGGGTTTTTGGGATTTTGAATTTCAATCGCTATTTTACACTTAATTACGCCCACCTACTTACAAAGCTAATTCTGGACTACTACTACCACAGCTATTTTTAGCTACTACTTCCAATCCAAACGATCCAGATTTGGCACAAAAAACTAGGTAGTCACAAATTATAGCATTTATCAATTCGGTGAAGTACAAAGCCCTGGGTTGAGCGGGAGTAGGGAGTAGGCTGACTGCCTGACACATCTTGGAAAATGACTGACTCCAGTAGTGGTAAACTGATTTTCCATGCTCATATTGAAAACGACTGCATTTAATTCTATGATGCCCTCAAGCCTGGAACCAAGTTTTGAGTAAGCTTAGTTAATTACCAGAAAAGGAGATTTTGTCACGTAATGTTGCAGATTCTTGACTCTACCCTAAGAGAAGGAGAACAAACTCCTGGTGTTTATTTTTCCCCTGAAACCAAGTTATTAATTGCTAAACTTTTAGATCGAATTGGTATTGATATTATTGAAGTAGGAAATCCTGCTGTTGGTCCTGAAATTTGTGAAGCTGTAGCCTTGGTTTCTAATGCGGGATTGAATGCTAAGATTGGTGCTCACTCTCTTTGTCGTATCGATCATGTTCAAAAAGCATTAGATTGTAAAATCGATTTTTTGGGTATCTTCCTGAGTGTTGCCAATCACCGTTTAGAGCGTGACTACCAAATTACAATCGAAAATGCCATTGAGCAAGTGGTGGAAGTTATTAGCTATGCCAAAGCACAAAACCCAAACCTATTAATTCGCTATACACCAGAAGATACCACACGTACCTCAATCGAACAAGTTATTGAAGTAGCAAGCGCTGCGGTACAAGCAGGCGCAGATATTATTAGCATCGCAGACACAACAGGATATGCTACTCCATTTAAGAACGATCGCAGTTACTCGTATTTTGTCAAAACTTTGAAGGAAAAACTAGCTGGACAACAACTATATCCTAAAATTGCTGTTCATTGTCACAATGATAGAGGTTTAGCACTGGCTAATGCTCTTGATGCTTACCAGGGTGGAGCAGACATTATCGATGTAACTGTGATGGGGTTAGGAGAACGTGCTGGTATTGTTGATTTAGCAACATTATTGGTCAATTTGGGCGAGATGGTTGAATCAGAATTGCCTTGGGAGTTTAACTATCTTAAGGATCTATACCATATTGTGAGTGAATATTCCCATATTTCAATTCCGCCTATTTTACCCATTATGGGAAAAAATGCGTTCACTCACTATGCTGGGGTTCACGTCAAAGCAATTGCTAAAGATCCGATGCTTTACCAAAGTTTAGATATTGCTAGTTTGACAAACAAAAATAACTTAGCTTTAGGAATGCAATCGGGCAGAGCTTCAGTTGAGTTAGCTCTGGAACAAATTGGTCAAGAGGGATTGACCAATAATAGGGTTTTCATGAATTGCATTCTCAATGAGGTTAAAGTGCTGGCTAAACGAGGGACTGGTATTGATATTGACAACGAATTGCCCCACATAGTTAATCAATGTTTTGCTTTTGATAATTGTGAATAATCTTCTCACTTTGAGTGAAGAATGCTTAGATCTAGAACAGTTTACTAATAATGCCGTTAAACCAAAAACAAACTGAGTCTATAGAGTCTATAGAGTTGAGCTCTGGGATTAGATACGGATTATCAGCGGTTGATGGCTGGCTGCCGCTTGTTGAACAGCCCTTGTTTATTTTAGTTGGGTTGACGGGAGTCGGTAAAAGTACACTTATCAATGCTTTATCCGATACAGAGCTAAACTTTACGCTGTTTCCTAATCGTCGTACTTTAACTGATAAATTTATTATTCCGACGGTCATGCAGATCGATGGAGCAGAAAAAGAAGATGATATTACCTGCCGTGTTACACGCTTCTCCTATACCCGTCGCTATAAGGAACTTTTTCCTGAGGGAATAGTCCATATTTTGAGCAAATTACAGATTAATCCGTCTCAAGTTTGCTTTCCGCTACTTTTTGATGGTTTGCGAGGAAAGCAGGAAGTAAAATACGCAATCAAAATTCTACCAAAAGCTCAGTTTTTAGTTTTGGAAGCTCCTAACTATGTCCGATTGGAACGCCTGTTAACTCGTAGGGATTTGTTTGATCGCATTGCGCAATCTAGCCCAATAAAATATAATTACAATGAAAATAAAATTAGTAGTTTTGCTGAATTAGGGATACCAGAGGATACCAATCTTTTTGCCCATGAAGAAACACAAGAAATCCTAGCCAAAGTGAATAAAGGTTACTTTTCCATACATGAATTACGAGATTGCTTAAAAATTATTGTTGCAGAAAAATGCAACTATAATCCATACGAAACTAGATCCATTTTAGAAGATTTAGCCCCAAGTCGAACTCTGTTCATTAATACAAATAGCTATGCTCCTCACTTGATTGCACAAGAAGTTCAGAGTTTTCTCTCGTCTTAAGATATGACGAAACCATCTAAGCAGTATTTTTCCCTAAGATGGCGATTTTTGATGATCGTCCTTTTACTGCTAGGAATCTTCTTCCGCTGCTTCAATCTTAACCATAAAATATACTGGCACGATGAGGTTTATACCTCAATTCGGAGTTCTGGCTACACCGGAGATGAAGTAATTAAGGAAGTTTTTGATGGTAGGGTAATTGGTGTTGAAGACTTACAAAAGTATCAGCATCCTAATCCTGAAAAACACTTAGGAGATACTATTAATGCCTTAACTACAAACCCAGAACATCCACCCCTCTATTATTTAATGGCGCGGTTTTGGCGGCAGCTATTTGGTGCTGCTGTCAATAACCCTAGGGGTTTATCTGTTCTGTTTAGCCTGCTGGTTTTGCCAGCTATCTATTGGCTGTGCTTAGAATTATTTGAATTCCCTTTAGTGGGCTCGGTAGCTCTAGCACTTTTGGCGGTATCTCCCTTTCATGTGCTCTACGCTCAAGAAGCACGGGAATATAGTCTATGGACACTGACTATTATCCTATCTTGTGCGTCTCTGTTGCGAGCTATCCGAAAAACTAAGAATAGTCGAAAAGTAACACACTACCTCTGGTCATGGGTAATCTATGCTATAACTTTGGCACTTAGTCTTTACACATTTCTCTTTTCTATATTTGTTGCCATTGGACATGGAATTTATGTTTTTATTATAGAACGGTTTCGCTTTAATAAAACTATTTATGCTTATTTGATAGCATCTGGTGCAGGGTTTATAGCCTTTTCCCCTTGGTTAGTTGTGGTCGTTAGTAACTTAGCTATCATTCAGCATAAAACCCATTGGACAACACTTCAAGTACCTTTATCATTTTTGGTGAAAATCTGGGGAATAAACCTTAGTTTGATATTTTTTGATTTTGGAATACCACTGGAGCATCCATTTACCTATATAATACCACCAATTTTAGTTAGTTTTGTGGGATATGCAATTTATTTTATCTGTCGTTATACTACCCAGCGAGTTTGGTTACTGGTTTTAACGTTAATCGTTATTACTGGATTAGGGTTAATCTTACCCGACTTAATTTGGGGAGGACGACGTTCAGTAAGTACTCGGTATTTCCTACCTTGCTATATCGGAGTGCAGCTGGCTGTTGCTTATGTAATTAGTATGTATATAACTGGGTCTCTATCCAGGGCTACTTTAATAAAGGCTAATTTAAAAACACAGAAGGTCTGGAAAGGAATAGTAGCTGTGCTGCTTACAGGGGGAGTTATCTCTTGTGCTATTAGTTCTCAAACAGAAATCTGGTGGAACAAGCAAGTTGGGGCTCACAATCCTACCATCGCTAGGATTATTAATCAAGCTGAGCGACCTCTGGTAGTTAGCAATGTTTCTTCCGTGAATCCTGGGGATGTGATTTCTCTTAGTTATTTATTAAATCCTCAGGTAAAAATTCAGTTAGTCATTCCCCCTACTATTCCCGATATTCCTCAAGGGTTTAGTGATATATTTCTATTTTATCCCTCTGAATATTTGCAACAAGGACTTGAGGAAAAGTATAGTACTAAAATAGAGTGGTTTGATGATTCGACAGTAAAGCCCCTCGGTAAGTTAAGGCTTGAATGATTAAATGGTTAGCAGTTAATAATTGGATTAGGTAAATGGATGAGTTAACTATTAAAGTTGTTGGATATACTGAACGATTATCAGAAATTAAGTTAATCAGGGTGCAGGTTTTTCAGATTGAACAAGGGGTAGCAGCGGAGTTAGAGTTTGATGGTAAGGATGAAATAGCGAAGCATTTATTAGCCTATTGGAATAATCAGCCGGTAGGCACAAGTAGGGTGAGATCTATAGATGATAATACAGCTAAAATAGAACGGTTAGCTGTATTATCTAATGCTAGAGGTAAGGGCATTGGGAAACAGTTGATGATTAAGGCATTAGAGTTAGCTGAGCAAGCTGGAATTAAGGTAGTGGTGGTGCATGCTCAAGAGTATGTGAAAGGGCTTTATCAAAAGTTAGGTTTTGAAGTAGTGGGAGACTCTTTTGAGGAGGCTGGTATTGTTCATGTCAAGATGGTGAAGCAGTTAATAGGATTGAGCTAAAAAGGTGACAATAAATAGGTAATCGTGATGCATCGCTACTGCCTACTGCATACTGCCTAAAACCCTAGACTAAATTACCTCATCCAATTGAGAATTGCTATATTTGCAAATGGTCTATGGAATCAGATTTGGGATAGGGATAAACGCGATCGCTACCCGGTGATTCAGAGCGCGAGCGATTTTTTGCAACATAGAAAGGGAGTGTCCTTCATAATCAGCATCTTCCAGTCGTGCAATCACAGGCTGCTTTGTACCCACAAGTTCTGCAAGCTGTTTCTGGGTTAACCCCGCTTTTGTTCTAGCTTCATAAATTAACTGTGCCACCTCTGCATTAAGAGAAGCTTCTGCTATCATTTCCTCGATCTCGGGGTCGGTACGAGTCTTCTTGTTAAGAATTTTAATCGCATCAGAAGTCTTAGTCATTTTCTTCCTCCTCTACATAGGTATGAACATCTGGGTTTTGTTCAAACAAACCCTTTCTCAAGATTGCCCGTTCAATATCAATTTACTCAATCACTACAGGTAAGATTGTTGTAGCTAATTCATCTGAGCACCTAGCACTCACCACTATGAAAAGACGCTTTAGAGATCCACTAATTTTAGGACTAATTTGGCTAGGGAGTGGATTTTGCGATCGCATTTGGTTTGCCCTAGATCACTCTGTCCCAGCTTGGGACCAGGCGGATTATTTGACCGGTTCGTTGAATTACTGGCAGGCGTTGCAGCATCCTCAGTGGTTCTCTGGGGAGTGGTGGAGCAGTTTTTGGGCAATTTCGTCAAAAGTCCCGCCATTGACTTATATTATTGCCGCAATGGTTCAGCAACTGTTTGGAACCGGACCAGAGCTAGCTACAATAGCGCTAGTTTTATGTAGTGGAGTGCTAATTGCTTCAGTTTATGGATTAGGGCTGGTATTATTTAACCGCCGGGTAGGGTTATGGGCTGCTGGTTTAGTCATGTTGTTACCAGGACTATATCGCTACCGTTTAGAATTTTTGCTGGATTATCCCTTAACCACAGTAGTCAGTTTGTGTTTTTGGTCTCTGACAGTGTGGTGGCGTTTGGCAACTGCAAAGAGACGCTTATGGCGAACCAGAGTAAGACAAGAATGGTTGTGGGGGTTGGGGTTTGGGGTTTGTTTAGGATTAGCGTTGCTAGTTAAGCAAACCGCCATATTTTTTCTATTCGTGCCAATCGTTTGGGCTGGGGTGAGGGTTTTGTGGCAGAGGCAATGGCAAAGGTTCGCTCAGTTAATCGCAGGTTTGCTGGTATCAGTTTTGATATTTGGTCCATGGTACCGGATTAATTGGTTGTTGATATTAACCTCTGGCAAGCGAGCAACCATTGATTCCGCGATCGCAGAAGGAGACCCAGCCCTCAATACCCTTGATGCTTGGGTTTACTACTGGAAAATCTTACCTTACCTGATCTCTTGGCCACTGTTGTTAATACCAATAGTAGGACTGTTAATTTATGGGCTCAAGTATGGGCTCAAGCAATCTTCTATCGCAAAACAGAACAATCTGCCATCCCCCCATCCCCCCATCTGGTCACTAACCTGGCTAGGGGTCTTCATAGTGGGTGGTTATCTATTGTGTTCATTGAATATTAATAAAGATGCTCGCTATATCTTGCCATTAGTTCCAGTGCTATCACTGTTTCTGGCTTATGGCTTAACCTGCTGGACTAATCGTTGGGGTAAACCGATGCGTTGGACCACGGTAGGGCTAGCAACTGTATTGATGATGTTGAATCTATTTCCATTAGGAGGTAGAGGATTGACTCAATTACTTAGTCCCCGTGTACAACATTTGCCCTACTTAGGACAGCCATGGCCTCATCGGAAGGTAATTGCTGAAATCATCAAGACTCAACCTTACTTGCGCTCTAACTTAGGAGTATTACCGTCAACCCCAGACATTAACCAACACAACTTCAATTACTATGGTGCATTAGCCAATTTCCAAGTATACGGGCGTCAAGTGGGAACCCAAGCCAAACAAGTGAAACAGGATATGCGATCGCTTTCTTGGTTCCTCACTAAAACTGGTGCCCAAGGGTCAATCCCAGAATCCCAAGCAGCTATAGTTCAGGAAGTTGAGCAAGGGTCAGAGTTTGAGCTACACCAGACTTGGGAGTTACCCGATGCTAGCCAACTGAAACTGTATCACAAGCGGCAGCCACCAATAGCCGTAAAACCATTATCGATAAAGCCTGTGGGTGAGCAATCATCCATAAAACCCACTAGTTTAGATGGCAATGCTTCCCTGGCCAAAAGGCCACGCTACGCGAACAGCAATACTCTCAGCTCAAGCCCCAGAGTTAAATTAGACCAAGTCACCGTACCAGAAACATCTCCTGCTGGAGTACCTGTACCAGTAACTTATCAGTGGACTGGTTCTTGGGAGCAATTACAATCTGGCATCGTTATCCTAACCTGGCAACCTACCCTAGGGGAAGGCCAAGGGCGAATAACCCACGGATGGTTACACGACCATGGTATTGCCATGGGAGAACTACACTCTTCCCAATTACCACCTGCCAATTCCCAATTTCAAGTCATTGAACGGATGGCGATGTTTCCCCCAGCAGATATCCCAGCTGGAAGCTACACCCTAAAAGCAACTTACCTCAATCGACAAACTCGCGAAACCTATCCGATACAAGTACCAAAGGTTACCTTGACCATCGATCCAGCAGCTACCCCCATACCTGCACCAGAACTAGATTTAATCACCCAAATGCGGATATTATCCGCGAATTTACCTAAAGGACTCAATGGCCTAGAGCCGGTTTTTGAAGAAACTGCCCGGATTAACCAGTACGATCCGATTCAGGACTACTTAGAACAAGCAGATTTAGCCTTAAGCTATCGGCTGGAATCGGAACCGAATAACCTAGACTTGGCCTATGGTCTGGCCTTGAGTAGGGTATTGCAGCAAGATGTAGAAGCTGCGATCGCAGCATTAAAGCGAGTCACCCAACTTGACCCCCAAAATCCCTATGCTCACGCTTATCTTGCCTTCGTCTATCTCTATGATTGGGATGGAAAAAATGGAGAAAATGCCCTAAAACCTGCCCTTAAAATCAACCCGACTATTCCCGAACTACAAGCCCTATCTGGTATAGCTGCCTTGATGCAAGGTAATGTGTTCAAAGTTTGGAGTGTTATTCAGAGATTAGAACTTGAAAGCGATGGCCAAAAGGCCACGCTACGCGAACGCTAATATTATTTCATTGTGAATAAATTGTGAATCAATGTCTTAAGAAGGCTAAATTTTTTAGTCTTCGTGTTCTTTGGGTCTTTAGGTTTACTCATACCAATTTATGACCCCGATTACTTAATGTTTTGTAATCAATTTTTCTGGAATTTTTTAAATTTTCAGTATTTTTATTGAAGCATTGAAATTTATTTTTTTATTTAATTCAATTAAAGCCTATGAAAAAAACAGGTACTTTGATGTTTATCAAACTAACCTGTCTATATATTTGAATGTATTAAAATAAACAATCTTATGAAAACAAACGTCAAAAACAAACAACCTATTGATTTACTCAAACTGACACAAAACCTATCACTAGCAATCCTAGGGTCTGTTTTGAGTTTCACCGCCATTGAAGTTGCTAACCCAGCACGCTCTGACGCTTTTGTAATTTTTAACCGGTCTGGTAACACACTCGGAGGTGGCTCCCGATGGGATGCAGCTCCAAGGACTATCCAAGGACAAGATCGTTCCTTGGACGGCGGATTGCGATACTCACTACAGGGCGGTTCCTATGAAGCTTTCCGGGATTTATTCACCTGGGATATTGTTCCTAGTGTCAATGAGTTTCAAAATGCCATTGAGGGTGCGTTCAACGCCTGGACTGTAGTTGACCCGGTTTCTGGCTTAGGTACCGATTTGTCATTTGTAGCAGATTTAGAGACACCAGTAGTAGGTACCGGTAGAGGAGGCGTTAACCGATATGGTGCCGAAATTGACCTGTTGGCATCGACCAATGCAACGTTCTGGAATCCTGGAAATACCTCACCCCAAGGTGAATCGTTTTTCTATTACATCCGTGATACCGTAACTCTCACCTCTGGAACGGAAAATTACACAGGTTCAAGCGCCATTATCGGAGCAGATATCACCTTCAACAATAATGCCGGAACAGTATATACCCTCGACTTTTTCAGGCGATTGTTGACCCACGAGATCGGTCATGCCATTGGATTAGGGGATATTGAGGGAGACATCAGTCCTAATAGATTTATCGACGACAACTATGATGGCAGTACTAGCGCCACAGCTCTAGCCACATTGAGCAACCCGATCGCCCAACTAATCGATCCCCTCAATCCAGCCGCTTCGCCATTTTCATTGTTTACAGTTCCAGATCAGGATCCGGGTGTTGACACCCCAGCGGTAGATATTCTCATGGAATCCCGGGGACTAGGCATAGCTCCAGGCAACCCAGTCACCAACCTTAGCCCATTGGTTAATGATGACTACGCTGGTCGGCAGTTCCTGTATCCAGTGTTGTCTGAGGCTACCCCCTCTGAGGCTAGTGTTAATGAATCTACTGCTACATTGGGTTTACTAGCCCTTGGTCTTATAGGTACAGGTTTGAGTACTCAAAGAAAAAAAGGAACCAACAGAGAGTAGATACAGCTGTCAGATCAGCTATTTACACCAAATAGACAGACACAGACACAGGTAGTGGTGCTGAAGTCCTAACTTTTTCCCAAAAAAATCTAGACTTCAAGTGTTTCTTTCGGATATAATCAGAAACTGGTGCTTTTAGGCATAAGCAAAAACCATGAATGCTCAAGAAATCATTCGCTCCCTTGAAGCGGAACAACTAAAGGAAAAGCTCCCTACCATCTACGTCGGTGACACCGTGCGGGTGGGAGTACGGATTAAAGAAGGTAATAAGGAACGGGTTCAACCCTATGAAGGCACTGTGATTGCCATGCGCAATGGTGGCATTAATGAAACGATTACAGTACGCCGGATTTTCCAAGGGGTTGGTGTGGAACGGGTTTTTCTACTCCATTCTCCAAAAATTGCTAATATAAAAATAGTCCGTCGAGGCAAGGTGCGTCGAGCCAAGCTATACTATTTACGCGATCGCGTTGGTAAGGCTACTCGCATCAAACAACGCTTTGACCGTAGTTTATAACCTTTTTCTGGCCTAGCATCAAGTTGCTTGGTGTAAATGCCAAAATTAGGGTATACTAGATCAAGCGAGAGGTTAAACTCTACCTCTCTACTCCATCTGCGTCCTTAGTTCAGTTGGTAGAACGCAGGTCTCCAAAACCTGATGTCGGGGGTTCGAGTCCTCCAGGGCGCGCTCAAAATTGGTATAATACAAAAGTTAGGTGCGCTTTTCCTTAGCGGATTCGATTCGCTGCGGGTCGCACCTTTGGGATGCCAGGGTTTAGCTGAGCAAATCCAGTGGGATTCCTTCAGTTCAGGGGGCTGAGTAGGAGGGTTTGACTCAACCATCAGGACTAGTGGATTGTTGTGCTTCAAGCCTACCAGCTAGACTATTCCCGACGCAAGGAACAGGAAATTGAGGCCAGTAAAGCCGACTTGTGTCATCTAATCCCTGGCTGGATTAACTGAGCAAGATGCGCACATAGCACTCAGCACCGACCATGGTAGACCGATATTAATGCGTTGATGGGGGAAAGGATAAGTTGTGGCAAAGAAAACAAAAGCTGAACCAGAGACTAAAGAAACTGAATCTGGGTTTAACCTAAGTCAGTTCTTCAACGAAACCAAACAAGAACTCGCTAAAGTCGTTTGGCCTTCTCGGCAACAGTTAATTAGCGAATCAGCAGCGGTATTGTTGATGGTCATTCTGTCTGCCACCATAATTTACTTGGTAGATGGTTTATTTTCCTGGGCATCAGGACAGGTATTTTGATGAGTTTTGCTGCAGACGAATCCCAAGATTTCGATCAAGAGGA
>NZ_JAAHHS010000349.1 GCF_010692395.1 Moorena sp. SIO3H5 | reverse complement strand
AGTTTGGGGTTAGCGATCGCACAGTTTGGGGTTAGCGATCGCACTGAATAGTTTACCTAGTAAAGGATACAGCAATTTCTGGAAAGTACTTGACAAATTGCTCTTTTGCTTAACTTGTCACCAATGGGTAATGGGTAATAGGTAATAGGGGGAGCATGTCACTTATGCACAATATTTGTACATTATCTATAGTCCCCTCATGGGTTTAAGCTTGCTCTCATGGTACATAGTACAAATGTTCGGCAAGTTTGACCTGCTTCCTATCGACTTCTCTTCAAGCATGAACAATATTTTAGGCAATCGCGACAACAGTTTTAAACTTAAGATATTAAACCTAAGCATAGGACTTCTATACCTCATAGATACAGTAAAAAATCCTTAACTGAACTGTATTGGTTTATATATTTCCGACTACTTAGGATACATTCAATTCCCTTGCACCTGAATTAGGATTGACCTTTGGTCACGCTACGCTCCGGAAGCGTTGTGGCCTACGGCCTCCGCTACGCGAACGCGTTCGCCTTTGGCGTGGCCTACGGCCAAGCGTGGCCAAAGGCCTCAGCTTCCGCGCTTGAGCGATCAAAAGCTTTTCTTCCATGAAGCACTCGGAAGTTTTGTATTATCATGCAGTCTCTCGGCTCTAGACGAAAAGAGTATTGATAGGCAGGACTATTTAATAATTTAAACCAAGCAAAGTAAGCTTCATATTTTTGCTGATAAATTTCTAGGTTCATGTTTTATCAATCAAGATTAGTCGCTGTAACTCTAGTACAAGAAGAAATTACTGTGAGTTAGCTCTAAAGTCAGATGTATACCAATTCCACTCGCCAGTCTGATCCTCAAATCCCGACTTGTAAAGACCATCCTTAATCGCAGAATCAGGAAGTTTATCTAGAGGGATGTAGGGGTGGGATTTTTGACCTTTTTCCTCAACAGGTTGGTTTGAGACAGCGTTATAGTGGCAATGCATTAGGATACGAGTATCATCTGTGTGATTTCCTTGAGAACCATGTATCGTGTTTGCATGAAAGAATACAGCATCCCCAGGTGCCATTTCGCAATCAACAACTTCTAGCCTTTCTATCACTTTTTCCATACGCTTTGGATCGCAGACATCTCCATTACCTTGCAACACAGGTTTAATACGACCCATTAAATGGGACTTTTTGATGACTTGCAAGCAACCATGGGCTTTAGTATTTTCAGTGATAGCCACTGTACAAGTTACAATGTTGGGAAAAAGACAGCCGTCGCCATACCAATAGGTGTAACCTTGATGCCAATTTATGACAGTATCATCATATGGCAGCTTTTGAACAATTTTTGAGTGCCAATGATAGCACTCCTCACCTAATATAAGTTCCGCAGTATCGACAATCCGAGTTAATCGAGTCACTACGCTAACCAGACTATCATTTAAACCATTCCAAACAGCAGCATGCCAGGGTTCACCCTTTTCGTTGATGACAGTCCTGAGAGAATTGGCAAGATTGGGATCGTTATCGCAAACTTCCCGGATTAAGCTAACCTCCTCTGAATCAAATAACCCACGGACGATAAAATATCCATCTTCGTGATATTGAGTGAGCTGTTCTTGAGTTAAGCGATGAGTTTTCCGTACATCTGTGTCAAATTTCGATGCAATCATTTGAGAGTCCATTTTCTACTGTTATTTTAGAGATTGAGATTTTTGAATCAGATTTCCATCAGTTGTGGTGGAATATGAGGATTGGATTGATATTCGCTATAGCTTTCCTTTATCCTTTCCCCAACAACTTCTGCGAATACCAATAAATTGTCTCTCATTTTCACGACGGTTTTACCACATCCATTCTGGGAGAGACAGTCTTTTTAGATGCTCCCAAACCGCCTAATATATTTCCATCTAGGCTTACAGGAATCATCCTACGGATGTAATCATGAAACTGCTGTTGACCTGCTTCTTTAGTAGGATGATAAGGGCCATAGTGTTGCTGACCTTGTTGGTAAAGTGCTTTCCTGCCCTGATGTATCTTGGTCATCAGATCATGGTCTTCATATTCTATTTCATACATATACTGGTCAAATGCATTTAGAAAGTCTTTATGTTGATAAAACTGCTCTTCTACCAGACGATATTCGTGAATTGAGCATGTGTCGATGCTTTCTGGTATAACAACGGCAACTAGGGCAAAGCACTGAGAAATTTCAATAATAATATTAGGATAAATACAAAGCCAGACAGCACCGTAGTCTTCTGGAAATTTACCAACATATTTGTTATAGCAACCTATATAGTCTTCCAGAGCAGAGGTTTTTATTTGGATTTTTTCTCTAAGATGTATCGCTTGAACACTAAAATCATCTCGGAAAATCGATTCAATACATCTTGACTCGAAAAAGGTTCTAAAGTTCGGATGATAGGCTTCTAAGTGGTAATTATCTAGAAAGGTATCCATATAGCTTTTCCAATTTACCTTAACGAAGAAGGGATCATGGGCATAGAACCTTAGCTTCTCGAAGTTAATATTTGCAAATGCTTTAGAAGTTTCTAGAGCACTTTTCAAGGCAGACTCGTTTTTAGGAAACACAAAACCATCATAACTATCGATGGATTCCTGTTCTAGAGAGTGTAGGGCATGATTGCATTCTATATTAGCAGAACTCAACATCTTCCCATTGAGATCATATGACCAGGAATGCACTGGACAGACAATGCTGCGACAATTTCCTTTGTCTTTGAGCAGCGTTGCATAACGATGTTTACAAATGTTTGGCAGAACCTGAATGTTCTCTCCATCATGGATGAGAACCTTTGTGTCCTTAGTGTGTGGCAACACATAATAGTTCTGAGATTCGTTTACAAAGCTACTGTGTCCTAAAAAAATATCCTTAAATTGACAATGCTTCTTTTCTAAGGCAAAGATTTCTTCGGAAAAGTAAAATTCGTGAGCAAGGGATAGCATATTGATTGCCCTCAGTAGGTAGGTTTAATTAACTGTTACATGCAAAAATATTAAAACTTGAAAAAAACCTATTTAAGTTGAAGAGAATGCCGCTAAGGCATCACCAGCAAGGCGACAAGTCCGCCAGTCGTTGAGAAAGGTTGCACCTTGCTGTTTGTAGAATGCGATCGCACTTTCATTACAATTGAGCACACTCCACTCAAATCGGCCACAGCCTTTATCAAGTGCCATCTTTGCCAAATAGTCAAAAATTTTACTTCCTACACCCTGACGACGATAGTTAGGTAAAACAAACAGAGCTTCTAAATATAGACCGGGTTTCATCAAATAAATAGAGAAATTGAAGAAGTAAAGAGCGAATCCAGTCGGTACACCATCTGCACAAGCAAGGATTGCCTCGGCCTCAGGATGAGAACCAAACAAACTTTTATGAAGTTGTTCACATGTCCCAGTGACCTTGTGGGAGAGCTTTTCATGATCAGCCAGAGCCATGATTAGCTCGAATAGAATAGGTACATCATCAGGTATCACCGGACGAATGTCAATTGAGTAATTCATAATTTCTACTTATACCACTTGAAGGGTTAGAAATTTAGTAGCGTTTAATCGACTTTGAGTTTAATCGACTTTGAAGATTCGTCTGGTAAACTTGATGTAACATTTTTTAACATCGCGGTATTGTTAACAATCGAGACCGTTATTTTTTTACCACAACTTGCTCTAATTTTCCAGCCATAAGGATTGTAGCTGGGTTGTCACCCCCTCAGCTTAAATTGATAATTATTGATTTTTCTGAAGCACCTCCCCCAGGATTAGCCGGACTTTTTGATTGTAAATTTTTTCTTGATGTTGACGATATAATAACTTAGCTTCTTCTATAAGTTGAGATATTTGATCATAATTTAATCAAGCGTAATTGTTTGGCTTGTTTAGGATTTTTTTTGATTTAATCCCAAGTGTAGCTCATGGTTAATGAAGTTCATAAAATTATATAATATCCTCTTATTTTATCAAAACTTGTTTTTTGGATAGGTCTAAGGTAAAATTGAAAAGTTTTGCTTCCATACTTGTTTAAGTACCGTTACAAGGGCTGTGAAGTTGTCCGGATTTCCTAGATTGTTTGATGTGAAAAGAGTATAGAGAAGAAAGTGGGCACATTATGAGCAATCTATATCTGTTAACAACAAGTCTACTCACTGGCGGAGCAATGTCTGCTCCGCCACCACCACCCCTACCTGCCAATCCCTCAGATAGCCTCTCAAGCCTGTTAGTTTCAACAGCTAATAAAGCATTGGAGGCTGGGGTTAGTCACAAGATTGTCCCTACTCTAGAAACCACTGTCGAAACTTCCTCTCCTCAATTTAGTAGTCAATGGCAGAAACGTAGCCCTACTAAATTATTAAAGTATCAGCAAGTAAAGTATCAGCAACGTTTACCCAACTATCAACCTGCTACTCCTTCACCAAAGTCGGGAACGGAACTATATTACCAACGATTAGCTGCCCTCAGAGCTGGCAAACTTTATACTCGCTTACCTGCCCATAGTTTCTCATCGTTTTGGGCAAAGGGATTAAATCATAAAGGAGTCCCTCTTACAAAACCTACCTATCAGCAATGGAAACAACTCCTGGCACAGGAAGCTAGAGCTGTTGCCTACGGACAGGGTAACAATCGTCTGTCTATGGTAGTGGGAGATTCCCTAAGTTTGTGGTTACCCGCACAGGGATTACCTAAATATCAACTGTGGCTCAATCAAGGCATTTCTGGTGAGAATACCAGTCAAATTTTGAGTCGATTATCGGCATTTTCCCAGACTCGTCCTGATACAATTTATGTGATGGCAGGTATCAATGATTTGCGTCAGGGGAAAACCGATCAAGTTATTGTCAACAACCTGCGCCAGATTACTCGTCAATTGCGGCAAAATCACCCACAAGCTCAACTGATTATCCAGTCGATTTTACCGACACGAGCTACTGCTATTTCTAATCAGCGCATTCGTAATCTTAATCAACAAATTGCTCAGATTGCTCAACAAGAAGGAGCAGCCTATCTCAATGTTCACAAGTTGTTTACTGATACTAAAGGTCAGATGGAGCACAACTTGACAACCGATGGTATTCATTTAACGCCTCTGGGCTATCAGGTTTGGCAAGAGGCGCTACAGTATACAGAATCGTTGATTGCTGCAAATCGAGCTCGTGCTTTATCGCTCTGAACGGGATTGTCGGGAAACCAGTTTTTCAAAATTAGCTTGGGTTTGCTGCAATAGTTGCTCTCGACTATCTGCTGCTGTAGTGAGGTTAGGAACTAATTTTCGGGCGTGGAGTGCCATGTGAAACTGAAGCTCGGCCACATAATCGCTAATGCCTTCAGAAGTATGATCATTGTGGGGTTGAGTAGAATGCAAATCCAAAGTGTCCTCCTTGTCTAACTTAACTATTAGGTAGTCCGAGAGCGGGAAAGCTGCGTGTCCAATCAGCCCTTACGAACCCTGACTCGATGTATGTTACAGAACATATCATGCTATGCCAATGGCATATCTGATTTTGTAATGAAGTTTAAAATATTTGTTAATATTTGTATACTTTAGGTAATTTATACAACGTCGTTGTCAATTTTGTGGTAAGAAATACTGGGAAAGTAAGTAGGTGAGGTAAAAAAAGCTGAATTATGTAACGCTAGATGAAGCCTAAGATTTTTAGGAAAATCTAAAGCCCTCAGCTTTATACCCCCCAGCTTCAGGCTGAACTTCGACTTGATCAATCACCCGATCAGACGGTCGGTGATTTGATACCCAAAGTGCCTGAGTGCGATCGCTATTTACTTTACGCCAAAAGTCTATATCTGCTCTGTCCTCTGCATGCATCGGGTGTAGCAACGGACAGCTGTATGGACGATCTTTGGTGATGCACAATACCAGTTAGACAATAAACGACATGAGTTTAAGCAAATCAGAATATAATAAATCTGCCTATTTCTATGATGAGATAATGAATTCATTCAAAATGGATTTTTCTCTCTATGAGGACTTAATTGAAATAGTGAAGCCACAATCTATATTAGAGCTAGGTTGTGGAATGGGTCGGTTGTTCCCAATCTTTATGAAAGAAGCGAAAGAAATTACTGGTATTGATTTAAGTGATGAACTGATAGATAAAGGAGAAAAATATTTTAAATTAAATAACGTTAACAACGCCAAAATTGAGTTTATTAATACAGATATGTGTTCATTTAAAATGAACAAAAAATATGACTTAATAGTTTTCGCGTTATCCGTATTAAAGCACTTAAAGACCGACAGAGATAGACTTGAAGCGTTAAAAAATGCTAAAAATCACTTAAAACAAGACGGTTTAATTGTTATTGACCATAACGCTTTTTTGTATACTTCTAAATCTACCGATTGGATTGATGTAAAAAACTCACTAGTAGTGGACTGGTTACCAGAATCAATTGTTATTGATGGCTACCAATGGAAGAAATCTATAGAAGGTGACAAGGACATTCTTCTCTGGAGATATAACGATTCAGAAAAAACACATTTTGAAGTTAAATTTACAACTTACCGATACGATATTGACAACCTTATTCAGCATCTTAGTGAACTTGATCTGAACCATGAACTGATTCTCACAGAATGGGGAGTCAATGGTCTAAGTAATAAAGGAAAACGATTTATTGGGTTGGCAAGCTATCCAGATAACAAATACAGCCCAAAGCATGACCTCCTAGAGAGGGTTATAAAACGTAATGAAAGATTATGGTCTGATCAGGATCTTTATCTTGAAAATAAAGGTGTTGAATAATCTAAGCATATGCGCTACGTGCGTGCTGCGCGAACAGCCGTCAGCCGTGAGCTAAAAGCTCACGCTACTTGAGGTGCCGTCAGCTTACTTGATTCAAAAGCACCTCAAGTACTGTGGCACAGGCTTTGGCCTTGGCCTTTAGGCCACGCTACGCGAATGGCCACGCTGTGCGAACGACGCTGTGACTTATATAGCCTGATAGCTGAATGCTTACCACTAAGTTAAAGCGATTGACCTTTGGTCACGCTACGCGATGAAGCTAAGCTTCCGCTAAGAGCGATCGCATTACCTGTAGCTGCGGACTGACGTAATGCATCTGCGACCTTGAGAGTATAGCAACTAGCTACGGTCGAGACATACAGGGGTGTTCCTTTAACTAGATGGTCAATTACCATAGCGGTATCTTTAAGAAACAAACCCCGTCGCCCTGCTACTTCAATTGGTTTGATTTCCTCTCCCTTAATCAGATTACCTTGGTCTCCCTCAAACAGCAGTGTGCCTTGGTCTCCATGGACTTCAAAATTCCGTAACCTCTGCCTGAACATTTCCCCTTTACCATAGGTAATATCTGCGATTAGACCACTAGTAAAGCGCAGTTGGGCATTACATAAACAAGCAGTAAAGTACTGATCACCAGCATCCCAAAACTGGGATTGACAATACACAGAAGCGACCTCACCAAACAAGTCTGTAAAGCGGTGAATGCGAGAAAGAGCACCAATGAAGGGAAAGCCAAAGAGTTCCATATTGAATGTCCAGCCCCTAGGTGCAGGGTGTTTCGGCGCAATAGTTACGTAACGGGCATAAACTGGTTGACCAATTTGAGGCAAAGATTGGCGCAAGGCTTGATGCAAGCCCCCTAAAAGCTCAATATGTTCTACATGGAGGAGCTTGCCTTTAGCTTTTGCAAGGGTAATCAAGGATTCGGCTTCTTTGGGGTCAAGGGAAAGGGGATATTCAGTGACAACATGTTTCCCAGCATTAAGGGCAGCACGGGCAATTGTGCCATGATCCCGATTAATCGTGCTAATAAATACTAGATCAAGCTCCGGGTGTTCTACCAATTGCTGCCAAGAATCCACCACTGTCGTGCCATGGGTTTCAGCAAACACTTGAGTTTTGGCAGGGGTATGACCACAGACCGCCACTAAATGCGATCGCGAATCCGCTTGCAATGTCTGCGCTCGGAGCTTAGCCGCAAACCCAGTACCAACAATACCAGCTTTAATGGGGAGATCAGTAATACTCTTTGTCACAAGGAATTATCAAGGATTAAGGGTTAAGGGTGATTGTGAACATACTCCCTTAAGGAAAGGCAAGAGGCAAGAGGCAAGAGGCAAGAGGCAAGAGGCAAGAGGCAAGAGGCAAGAGGCAAGAGGCAAGA
>NZ_JAAHHS010000348.1 GCF_010692395.1 Moorena sp. SIO3H5 | reverse complement strand
ACCAATATCATGCTGGATTGGTTAGCAGTTTGGGGAATTCCTAGTGCTGGTGGCTATCTGGCCAAGGAAGTGATTGGTCTTTTGGCCAAAGAGGCTCTAGAAGACTACACCAAAGACTTCTTCAAAGGTTCATTATCAGCAGATGGGTGCGGTACCCGCTATGACTGCTAACACCGTTGCTTCTACTAGGGTTAACCCTAGCGGTGTCGTCCCTTCCATGGGATGTGACTGTGATAGTGGGTCAAAGGCTTTGGTTTACGCAATCGGCACCATTGGCTATGACTTTGCTACAGAGGCTCGTCAAGATAGCTTTAAGCAGCTGATGCCCTTAGTGGATTCTCAAAACGTTAATAGAGAACTTTTAGCAGAATATGGCAATATTGATACTGCTGTTCCTGCTAATCCATTTGATGTGAGGCAGATGACTAACTATCTTCTGGGTACTCCCGATCTCGATGACAATGATAATCTGGATCTAGATGAGCACAACTACTATGAAGTTAAGCGTAATGAGGGAACAGACAACCTATCAGAAGCTCAATCCTTGATTTGGACATTGAATCTAGAGCTGACCCCCATTTATGCTATTGAGCCGAAAGGTCCATCTGCTCAATTGGTGTACAAGCAATTGAGCAAGTTTCTAGAGGGGCAGGCTTTGCCACAAATTCAGGATAACTCTTACAACAAAGGATACATCGATAAAGTTTCAGTCCCAGGAATCTTAACAGGTAAAACCGTTCAACTATTCTCTGGTCAAGTTGTTCCTGTACTTGAACTGTATAATCTTCGAGGACTGTACGGTTGGCACATTGAGGTCTTAATCCAAGATGTCATTGACGCAGTTACCGCAGGCGGCATAGCAGAGGACACCACGTTGGATGAAGTGAGTGAGGCGACCGGTTATGCATTAAGAGCGTTTCTACAACGCATTTACTACGATCTGCGTAATCTTGGTCAAACCTCCCAAGAACGTGCTTTCAACTATGCCGCGACCAATGCATTTCAGTTTGCAGATGCCTTAGTGACTGTACTACAGACTTCGTCGAGTTCAAGTGCTGGGTCTATGCAACTTGATACCATTGGGGTTGAACGAAGCCCCTTCTGCCGAGTCGATTCAGACTGCTGGGATGTCAAGCTTAAGTTCTTTGACCCAGAAAACGATAGACGAGCCAAAAAAATCCTGCGATATACAATTGATGTTAGCGATATGATGCCGGTGACCATGGGTCAACCCAGAATTTGGGATGCGCTCTAGTCAGATATTTTTTTTAAAAAAGGAGAAACGACCATGAAATGTCCTAAGCAAGCTTTACCTGTTCAACGTCCTTCCACCTCAGCAGCAATATCTAACCAGAAAGGGGTTAAACCTAGCAATAATGCCTTTGAGGAAATACTTAATACATACATAATGTCAGATGAATCAGGTGCATCAGGCTGGGAGCATGTCACTTATTAGAACATTTGTACTAAATCTCTAGCCCCCTTATGGGTTTAAGCTTGCTCTGATGGTAGATAGTTCATCTGTTCTGCAACGCAAGACCTGCTCCCCATCAGGCTTGGAAGTAACCCTCAAATTCTGAGTCCAAATTGATTGGATTTGATGGGGGAAACTGGTCTGTGCTAGGTAGTTACAGACCCATTAACAAAGGTAAACATCCATTACGCGATCAAGTTATGAAACTACCGAAGCAATCTGTACCCGTTAAAAGACCAGACCTGATTGACCCTTCCACAACAGTAGACCTGCAAATATTAATAGATGCACAGGCAGTGGATGAGTTGCGCAATCTTAAATTTTATTTACTTCATGGTGCCAACTATAACAATCCGATGAGATTCTTGATGCCAGCCAACTTCTGTGGCTGTCAGATATTCTCTGGACAGTCAAGAGTAAGATGCTCAGCTACCTGTGGTGGGCTTTAGAGTTGAAGTATTGCTTAGCTTAGAAGTTGAGCGCCGATTTGATGGTGTTGCCTCCACTAACTAACTCCAGGATTCAACTTAGTAATAAAAGCCATGAATATTCACCAGGCCATTTATCGAACAATAGCCAAAAAAAAAAGCAAACCTCCGAGTACCTCAGAAGCTGAGCCGACAGTTCAACTGACTGAAATTGTTGACAAATTCCTGGCAAAGCTACAGAAACAAAGCAACCTGCAACATTTTTCCTGGGTTGTTCAAAACGACCCTAATCTGCTAGCAGAACTGAACAAGATAACGGATAAAGGTGCCTTTGTCGAACAATTGCTGGCTCTCGCCAAAACTCAGGGTGGTTACAACTTTACCGCTCAAGATGTGATGACAATGCCTGGATCGTGGAGTGCTAATTCTGTTGAGGAGCTGATCTCAGCATTTTACACCTTGGCCCAGGGAAGCCTGGAACACTTTCTGACAGATGTTAAACAAGATCCAGCCTTGCAACAAAAGCTAAGTGAGAAGCTGCAGACAACAACTGACAAAGGCAACCTTGCCCAAGTTCTAGTCAAACTCGGTAAAGCGGAAGGTTATTCCTTTACAGCAGAAGATGTTGAAGAGGTCGCACAGGGAATCTGATTACACTTGATTCAGGAGAAACGGTGATGAAACTTCCCATTCAAGCTGGGCATGTCCCCCCTTGGTAAGGGTATGTGTTAGGCGAAAACTCATATCTAATTAAGTAAGTAACAGCCCACTTCAGGAGAAAGAATCATGAAATTACCCAAACAAACTGCACCCATTCAACGAAAAGTTTCCGGGACTACCCTGTCCTTGCATAATGGTGTCAATGGTGTTGAAGCTAGTGCTACCCTAGAAGAATATGTTGAATTGGCAAAAGCTGCACGTCCATTGGTAGATCCATTACTAAAGTCCTCAAAGAAACTTTTAAGCAAAACTTTTCGCTCTCTTTTCTAGCACTAATTGTCTCGTAGGAATGATCCTTCAGGAGTTTGAGCATGAATCCTACTTCATTGCTGAGGCGATCAGAAAGTGGAAGGGAATCATTCCTAACTGACTCTATTTCTGTCTAAATTATTGACGAATCAACTAAAACAAGGAGCAATAAACATGAAACTTCCAGTTCAAGTTAAGCCCGTTTTAAGGCAATCGTTGGGTGCGAGTTATGTATCTCTCAAAGTAGGTGCTAACCCAAGTGCTCCAAGTGATCCAGATCCATATCGAGGTACATGCTTTATGAATACAGGAGGGGCTGAATCAACAAATTGTACAGCAGGCGAATTCCATCGACAGAATAACGTTTCGCAGAATACTTGCTGTAGTGACCGTTATGCAGTTTCATGGCAGTCACCGCGTGACCAGCGCGGAAACAGGCAGTGTGTTCGTTGTCGACCTCCACAGTAATAAACTTAAACAAGGATCAATCTTATGAAGCTTCCTATTCAGTCCTTGCCTGTTTCTCGTTCTTCTAATTTTACATATTTAGCGTATAAGACAAATTCCAGTTCTGGTGTTGTTGCGAACGCTGCTCGTGGTGTAAATTGTTACAGCGATGTTTGTAATGATCTAAATCTAATTGGTTATAGTATCGATAGGAATGATTGTTGCGGTAATGGGGGTTTTTATTATCAAACTCGTAATGATAATGGTCTAAGTGTGGGTGAATGTGTGATGTGTCCTCGTTCTCCTGCTCGTTCTGCTGCTCCTTCTCCTGCTCGTTCTGCTGCTCCTTCTCCTGCTCTTCCTGCTCTTCCTTCTCTTCCTCCTTCTCCTCTTAGTATTTAATCGTCTTTTTGTTAATCAAGGTGAATGAACATGAGAGAATGCGTAATGCTCTTGAGGGAAAATTGGGAATCTCTAAACATACGATTGAGCCTAAATCGAGTTATGGCTAAACTTCCTCATACTTGCTGAAACAGCTATTGCTATTACGTTTTTAGTCTAAAATTCTGTCCGCCCTGCTGCGGCAGTTTTTTTGTCTTTTAAAGTGCTTCAAACAAAACAACACCTTTTTGGAGATAAAATTATTATCAATTTTACTTTAAGCTTAAATAACTAAATAATCCATAGGTTGTTTTTTTCCAACTTATCCAGCAAGCCCTAGAGAGCTATCGACAATAATATTAATATATATATAGCAATTCTCAGGAGGAGTGAGCGACATTGCTTATCCTTGTCTTGATGCAGTCGCTCATGGGGGAGACCCCCAAGACCGCGCTGCATCGCTTTAAGGCAAGAGGCAAAAGGCATGCATGCAATATTCAAGAGGGTTTTAAGGGAATCAGCCTCAAATAATACTGTACCTCATAAGTGCGAGAAACGCTATATAAAGTCTAGTTGAACACCCTTAATGAAATCCAAAATCTCAGAAGGGAAAAAAACAGCATGAAACTTCCAAATCAAGCTTCACCCGTCAGGAGATTGGTTGTCCAGAACTATTCAGGTTTACAAGAGACCCTAGAGGAAGTAGCTAGCCAAAGGAACTCTTGGGAGTTGAAGCTAAAAAAAGAAAATGATTCCTCCTCTCCCTTCAAAGATGCCGAGGAAACATTGGAGGAAGTTTCATCTGAGGAAAGTAGTACTAAGGAAACCCCTAACCCCATTCCTGAACCTCCTGATCAGATTCAGGAATACCCCAGTGATATTGGACTTTGGATAAAACTTTGTAACTTCTTTTCCTGCATCAAAAATCCCCCCATCTAATATCAAGTCTGGTTTAATACCCATAATTAAGGAGAGAGTGGGGAGATGGGGAGATGGGGAGATGGGGAGATAGGGAGATTTTTATTAAGGGTAATTATCCCGACATGATATAATTTAGTAGAAATTGTAACATACAAAAATCTGATTAACTTAATTTTTTTTTTTTAATTCGAATAAATCCGATCCTAAAGCGGTGCGACTTGGCGCGAGGTTTCCAACTCCTAGGTCGCCGCTCCGCGAACGCCAAGGGAACAGGCACCAAGAGAGGCAGTTTTTTTGTTCAAAGTCAACGAATTTTCCGCTGACTTTGAACAAAAATCAAAGGAGGATTTGCGTACACAACCAGAATGTAGAGTACTCTCAAATCGACCAAGAATAACAGGGCAAATAATTGATAATGAATCGGGCTTATTGAGAATAAACAGGTTGATTATGGATTTTTGATACTATTGTTTACTTTTTGACTGTAATTTTTAAGACAAATTTATAGGCGTTTAACCTGGGGGAAAAGCCCATCAGCCCAAGACTATGAATCCCTGGCAGCAGACGTAAAAGAGATTAAACAAAGGCTTACCTGTTTTATTAAAAAGCTGACGGCTGACGGCTGATAGCTGAATGCTTACCTAAGGATTAACCGTTGATAAATAATTACATATCACTTCTGTTCTTTTTGTGCCATTTCCAACTCTTTTTGTGCCATTGCCAACAATTCCGGTACAGTCACAAACTGGTAACCTTGCTTTCTCAATTCAGTAATAATTACCGGTAAAGCTCGTATCGTCTTGGAACGATTACCGCCACCATCGTGGAGTAACACAATTCCTCCCGGTTTCGCTCTGCGGAGCACATTATAGGTCAAGCGACGTTGGTTTACCGAGTAATCCTCTGAGTCAGCTGACCATTTTACAATCACGTAATTTTTTTTTCGGGCGTAAGCCACTAAGCCATTGTTCATTATCCCCCCAGGGGGTCTAAACAAAGAGGTCTTAACGTTAATAGTTTTGTAAATCCGTGCTGTGGTATTATCAATTTCCTTAGCAGCTGCTAAAGTATTATGATAGTAATAACTGTGGTTCCAACTATGGTTACCAAGGGCATGACCATGGTCTACAATTTTCTTAAGCTCTTCTGGATATAGATAAACATTTCTTCCTACGACGAAGAAAGTTGCCTTAACATTATATTTTTTTAGGATGTGTAGCACATCGTTGGTCATCTTAGGCCAAGGACCATCGTCAAAGGTCAAGGCAATCACTTTCTGCGGAGTTTTAAGCTCAACGTCCTCGATATATTTTCCCCGAAATTGGGGAGGAACATAGTTAATCTGCTTGCCTCTCTCTTGCTCTGCCCATTTAGCAATACCTTGCTGCAAACCTTTATCTGGCGACTTAGTTAACGTTTCAACTTTCTTCGAGTCAGTTTGCTGCTGTGGCATTTGCCTAGTGATTAGTGCAGCAATATTTTGGTTAGCCCATCGACCTGTTTTCAAGCTGTAGGCAGCCATACAACTTAGAATAGCAGCAATTATAATCCATGTACTGCGCGACCAGAATAAGCCCTCACGTTTTGCCAAAATTGGTCTCCTTTGCTCCTGTCAAAATACCAGGAAAGTAAATTATCATCTGTAACTAACCATCATCTTATAGAGTGGTGGCTAGCTGTTGCCTAATTGTCTTTTTAAGATTAAGGATCAGCCATCCGGTGACAATTGCTGATAGTAGATATTGACAAGAAAATCGGTAACTTCTGCAATACTCATACCATCGGTTTTTACTTCAATAGCATCAGCTGCCTTGCGCAAGGGGGCTACGGCACGGGTGCTGTCCTTTAGGTCACGCTGTTGAATCTCCTGCTCCAGCTGTTCTAAGCTCACCTCTTGCCCCCGGTTTTTCAGGTCTTGCTGACGGCGGCGTGCCCTTTCTTGGACAGAAGCTGTTAAAAATAGTTTGACTTCTGCATTGGGAAAGACATGGGTGCCAATGTCACGACCTTCCGCTACTACTCCTCCTTGACGACCCCAGCGTTGTTGTTGTTTGAGTAACTCACGGCGTACTGAACTAAGGGCAGCCACCGTAGAAACTTTGGCAGTAACCGACTGTGAACGAATTACCTGGGTAACTTCTTCTCCATCAACCCACACCTGAATCCCAGACTCTCCTGCTTGATCATTAGTCAGATTAATTGTAATTTTACTGACTAATTCTGCGATCGCAGGCTCATCCTCCAAGTCAATACCTGCTTTGAGCACCCGCCATGTCACAGCCCGGTACATAGCACCAGTATCAAGATACATCAATCCTAATGCTTTGGCTACCAAACGGCTAACGGTCGATTTTCCAGCTCCAGCCGGACCATCAATGGCCACAATCGGTTTACGGTGGGACAGGAGTATATTGTCAATTAAACGAGTTGTACCTAAGTGAACTGCGATCGCTAATAATCCTTGCTCTTCAACCTGTTCGAGGGGGGTCAGAGTAACAGGATCTACTAATTCCACATACTCGACCTGGATATCCTGGGTTCGAGCTAATTCTGAGCTAACCCTCTCCATCAGATTGATGCGATCGCATAATCCATCTTGAAACGCTTTCTGAGCGCTACGCAACGCTTTATATAGTAATGATGCTTGGGCTTTTTGCTCTGGTGTCAGGTATTGATTGCGAGAACTACAAGCGAGTCCGGACTTTTCCCGCACTATCGGACAAGGCACAATGGTCACTGGTAACTTAAAATCTGCCACCATACCCTGGATGATTGCCAACTGTTGGGCATCCTTTTGACCAAAATAGGCTCTGTTTGGTCGTACCAGATTCAACAGCTTGAGCACGACAGTTGCCACACCCTGAAAAAAACCAGGACGAGAGACACCACATAGAACAGAGGTCATGGCTTTGGGTGGAATTACTTGAGTCAATTCATCACCCTTGTCCGCAGTGGGCATTGAATTATCACCATACAACTGGTCTATAGTGGGAGCAAAAATTGCATCAACTCCGACCTGTTGGCAAAGTTCTTGATCCTGAGCCAATCCACGGGGGTACTCCTGAAAATCTTCTGTTGGTGCAAACTGAAGAGGATTAACAAAAATGGTAACAATGACCAGGGAATTTTCTCGTCTTGCGCGCTCAATTAAGCTTAAGTGACCGCTGTGCAAGGCTCCCATAGTGGTTACTAGACCCACTTCCTTGCCAGAACCTTGACGTTCTAAGTAGCAGTGTAATCCAGCAGTTGTTGTAAACAGGTGCATAAGATTCTAGAGTTTAGATCCCTATTGATGTTAGCAACATAGTCCTATGTAAATAGAAATCTCCAGGAATTCCTTGGCAACTCCTGGAGATTTCTATTTACTAATCACTAATCAATTTAATAAAGAATCTCTATACGCACAGACCCAGTGCCAGACCTTACCAATCCAATTATTCTGGCAGCTCCTCTGGACAAGTCAATAATCCTACCCCTAATATAAGGTCCACGATCATTAATCCGCACAATGACAGAGCGACCATTTCTGAGAA
>NZ_JAAHHS010000347.1 GCF_010692395.1 Moorena sp. SIO3H5 | reverse complement strand
ATGGGACTGAGTTTGGCTGATGCGGTTGAGCTTGGATGGCTTGACTTTAAGCATAGTAAAACTCGGGCTTTCAAGGAACTCCTTGCCGGGATGCAAGGAGCGCCCAGATAGATGAGTGGGAGGCTTAACTCCAATTGCTGCATGACCACTCCTCACTCGGGCAACAATAGAATGCACCTTGACCGTTTTATCCGGTTTTATCCAGATTTATGACGGTTTAAGAGTATCCCGAATATTCTAATTACTATTAAATATGTAGTTGCGTAGTTTGTCAAGTCCAAAATGGGATTAATTAGGTTACGAGTTCGAGAATTAGCGGCAGAGAAGGGTTGGACCTTGAAAGAACTTTCCGACCGTTCCGGAGTAACCTATAGCACTGTGGCTAGTTATGCCCGACGTGACGCCATGAGTATGACGGACTTTACAGCAATTCTGAAGCTAGCTCGCGCTTTTGATGTTATGGTTGAAGATTTGGTAGAGGTTATTGAAGAGTAGGGAGATGGGGAGATGGGGAGATGGGGTGATGGGGCGTAAGAACGAAATGCTCTACAAACATTGACCAGGGGCGGGTTGATGTCTGAGATTACTAACAAACTAAACCCGCCCAGACAGATTAAATCGCAAATTTACCAATTAGTAAGTTGCTGTTAACCCAAGTCTAAATCCGTTACTGCTCCGACACTACTCGAAGAGACTAAGGTGGCATACTTAGCCAATACCCCTGTGGTATAACGGGGTTTGGGTGGTTGCCAACTAGCGCGCCGTTGCTCTAATTCTTGATCGGACAGATTTAGTTGTAAGGAACGCTGATGGGCATCAATGGTAATCATATCCCCTTCTTGGACTAATGCGATCGCACCTCCAACTGCTGCTTCTGGTGCCACATGACCGACTACCATGCCATAAGTACCGCCAGAAAATCGTCCATCGGTAATTAATCCCACGGAATCACCTAACCCAGCACCAATAATGGCTGAGGTGGGAGCCAGCATTTCCCGCATACCTGGACCACCCTTTGGTCCTTCATAGCGCACCACAATCACATCACCAGACTTGATATTACCGGCCAGAATCGCATCTAAACAGGCTTCTTCTGATTCAAATACTCGTGCTGGACCGGTGATTTGAGGATTTTTTACTCCAGTAATCTTTGCTACTGAGCCTTCTGTGGCTAGATTACCTTTCAGAATCGCTAAGTGTCCTTGAGCATACATAGGATTATCCCAAGGACGAATTACATCTTGGTCAGCAGGGGGTTGATCAGGTACATCTGCTAACACTTCCGCTATCGTTTGGCCGGAAATAGTCAAGGCATCCCCATGGAGCAAATCATTGACTAACAGCATTTTCATGACTTGGGGAATCCCCCCGGCGCGGTGCAAATTCACAGTGACATAGCGACCACTGGGTTTCAGGTCACACAGCACTGGTACTTTAGCCCGCATGGTTTCAAAGTCATCAATGGATAACTCTACTCCAGCAGCATGGGCGATCCCTAACAGATGCAAGACGGAGTTGGTAGAGCCACCTACTGCCATAATTACTGCGATCGCATTCTCAAAAGCCTTACGTGTTAAAATATCCCTTGGTAGTATTTGCTGGCGAATTGCTTCGACCAACACAAACGCAGATTTTTCAGCACTATCAGCTTTTTCAGCATCTTCCGCCGCCATGGTAGAAGAATAGGGCAAACTCATCCCCATTGCCTCAAAAGCAGAGGACATAGTATTAGCGGTAAACATGCCGCCACAAGAACCAGCACCAGGGCAAGCGTTCAGTTCCACCGCCTTGAGTTTAGCGTCATCAATCTTGCCAGCACTGTGTTTCCCAACCGCTTCAAAGGCACTAACTACCGTTAAATCTTCACCATCGAGATGTCCTGGTTTAATCGTGCCACCATAAACGAAAATTGCTGGGATATTCATCCTGGCAATAGCAATCATCGCTCCTGGCATATTCTTATCGCAGCCGCCAATTGCCAAAACCCCATCCATACTTTGGCCATTACAAGCGGTCTCAATGGAATCAGCAATTACTTCTCGGGATACCAGGGAATATTTCATCCCTTCCGTTCCCATGGAAATCCCGTCACTAATGGTAATGGTACCGAACATCTGAGCCATAGCACCAGCACTTGTCAATCCCGCCTCTGCTCGTTTGGCCAAATCATTTAACCCCACATTGCACGGAGTAATAGTGCTGTAGCCATTAGCAAGACCAACAATGGGCTTAGTAAAATCGTCATCACTGAAACCAACAGCCCTCAGCATGGCTCGGTTAGGCGCTCGCTGAACACCTTGGGTAACCACTTGGCTTCTCAAATTCTCCGGCATGGATAATGTTCCCCTCAAAGGTTAGAGTCTCTATCAGAGATTTTAGATTTAGCTATCAAATTTAGCTATCATAACTCCCTCTTGCCTATTGCTTCTTGCCTCTTGCCTCTTGCCTCTTGCCTCTTGCCTCTTGCCTCTTGTCTACTCCCTAATATTTCATTGTCTGACCAAGACATGATTACACTATCATTGCGCTTTTTGCTGGCACTTTGGCAAATAAAGCTAGCATATTCTAGCAATAATAATTCATATTAGATGCCATATAGCAGAACCACGTAGCTGATTAGTTGTCAAGATTAAAGGAATCATGATGGATGGGGCAGAATTATTGAAGCGATATGCTGCTGGAGAACGGGACTTTCCAGAAGCTAATCTAGAGGGAGTATCTTTGGCGGGAGTAAACCTTAGCCAAGCTAACCTACGACGTGCTAATCTCAGCCAGAGTTGTCTCAAGGGCGCTATCCTTAAAGGTGTCAATCTGCGAGAAGCGAATTTATCTGGTGCAAATCTACAGGGAAGTGACCTATGTGAAGCCAACCTCATTGTTAGTAACCTCAGTCAAGCAAATCTAGCCAAGGCTAACTTGAGTAATGCCAATCTACGCAGTTGCCGCCTGATTGGAGTCAATCTTAGTAAAGCTAATCTGAGTGAAGCAATTCTGAGTGAGGCAATTCTCCAGGATGCTAACTTGAGTCAGGCAAAACTAATTAGCACATCCTTAAACCGAGCCAAGCTTTCCCAAGCCCTCTTGGACGGAGCGATTTTAGAGGGAGCATCCCTCAACAATTGTATTCTGATCGAAGCTAATCTGATTGGTGCAAATTTGTCCCATACCCTGCTCAGTGGAGCCAACTTGACTAAGGCCAATCTCAATCAAGCAGACTTGAGTGGTGCCATAGCAAGTGGCTGCACCATGAGAAACACTATCCTAACGGATGCGAATCTCAGAGGAGCAAGGATGAGTTGGACAATTCTCCATGGTGCTAATCTCACTAAGGCTAATTTATACCGAGCTAACCTGTGTTGGTCGAATCTTACCGAGGCAATATTGATTGAAGCTATTTTAATTGATGCTAACCTCAACCAGGCTAACCTGCGTGATGCTAAACTTAGCAAAGCGATCATGCCAAGTGGCAGTCAGCATCAATAGTTGAACAGTTGAAGCCAGATTTTGATCAGCCCAATCACGACCGAATCTCAAAGTCTAGTAGGATATCGAGCAATTATACTCAGCCGCTCCGATTGCTTCAGGGCTGGATATAGCATTTGTATTTGAGATGTAAACTCAGAAGGTCTTTTTTATTTTCCTATAAAACTCTGGAGCTCTTGCCCCTCTTGCATGCATGCCTCTTGCCTCTTGCCTTTTTCAAAAATCGATGAATTTACAACCTAAATATAAAGGCGGCTATAGGAAACTGACATTGACCTAAAATTTCCTAAAACTTAATCAGCTTTTGCTCAGTCAAACTGTCCTCCCAGGGTTTAGTATTACATTCGGTGAATAATTAGCTGGAAGTTCCTATAATTTTATGTCCCTTGCACCTCTGTCTGAGGCTTTTGAGACTAATCGCTTTGAAAGTATTAGTTTAATTGCTACCGATATTGATGGCACCCTAACTCTGAGTGGCAAATTTACTTCCTCCTTATTCCATGCCATAGAAGAATTGGCCAAGACAGGAATCCAAGTATTGCTGATTACTGGTCGTTCCGCTGGCTGGGTCAATGGTCTGAAAACTTATCTGCCGGTGATCGGAGCGATCGCAGAAAATGGCGGTATATATTTCCCCAAAGATAGTGAAATCCCAGAAATTTTAACCCCTATTGAAGATTTAACCCAGCATCGCCAGAGTCTCAATCACACCTTTCAAGTCCTAAAAGCTCAATTTCCCCAGCTACAAGAATCTGTGGATAACCGCTTTCGGTTGACGGATTGGGCATTTGATGTTAAAGGACTAGCCTCTGTCCAATTACAAACCCTGGCAGAACTCTGTCAACAACAGGGTTGGGGCTTCACTTACAGTACAGTTCAGTGCCATATTAAGCCAATCGAGCAAGATAAAGGAACAGGCTTGCTGCAAGTGTTAACCAGACACTTTCCCCAACTCAAACCAGAGGAAATTATGACCGTTGGTGACAGTCCTAATGATGAGTCTATGTTTGATACCAGCAAGTTTCCTTTATCAGTAGGAGTGGCTAATGTCTTAGACTACACTAGTTATTTGACTCATCAGCCAGCTTATGTGACTTATGCTAAAGAATCTGAAGGCTTTTGCGAGTTAGCACAATTGTTACTACTTAAAACCTTTACTGGATAATTGCTTTATTGGTAATTGGTAATTAGTAATTAGTAATTAGTAATTGGTAATTGGTAATTGGTAATTAGTAATTGGTAATTACTAATTGGTAACCATACATCATATCAGTGTTTAATTTGGTGATAGTGTTTCCACTTGATTTTTCAAACAAGCACCGTGTTTAACAAAGACTTTCAGCCAGCTAGTTTGTTGTTCACGATTAATTTGGAAACGCTATACTTTAACATTGTCTTTATTTTTGTTAAATAAACTTTAATAAATCTTTACGCAATTCTAATGAATCACGTTTATCATGTTTATAAATAAAACAAACACTAAATAAGTGAGGGCAATTCAAGAGAATCTGTTTGCAGAAAATGGTGAAGATGGTGAAGATGGGCAAGATGAAACTGGCGGAGATTTTACTCATCGCTTGGAACCTCCGCGATGTTCCTGACCTCCTCTGACAAAATTTTATTTTTCTGACAATGGGATGCACCTACTAAAATTACCAATTACCCATTACTCATTACTGATTACTCATTATTCCCTAGCCATTACCTATTATTCAGTTTTTTTTGTTGTAAATATACCGAATAATTGATATTTGCTATTAGTTTTCATGGAGTGCTCTACAGCTTTTTTAAAGCTTTCACAATTAATTGTTGGATTTAACGCCACAATTAAAAATTGACTTAAAGGGATTATATAAATATTTTTTTAGGTATCAGAGGAAAAAGCTTTGCTGATAAACACTCCAAGATTCAACAAAACATCGGTTGAGCGCTTAGTCAATTTTTGGGCAAATCGCTATGTACCAGATTTATCAATTATCGCTACAAATAATGATGTTTTAAAAATTTCTGATTTGCTAGACGTTGCTTCTAGAAAGGGGCGCACTCAAACAGTTACCAAGTTACACCGTTTAATCCAAATTAACTGTGAGTGTGCGGGAATAAAAACAGATGCTATGTTCTCGTATATTCCTAATGTGGTTAATTTGACCGAGGCTAAGCGAATTGCTGAACTTGTTTGCTCGGTTTATGACAAGGTACTGGAAATTTACCAGGAGCAATCGCCGAATCCTAGTTTAATGGCAGCAATACGACTAGGAGAGACAATTAATTTCTTCACAGATTTATCTAGCCCGTGGACAATGGTAGCGCTAGAATTGCCAGCCATAGAAAAGCTAGCCACCTCTCTCGAACCTGTATTGCGGCAAATGCGGGAGCAACATATATCAGCAAAAGACCGTAGAGCCATTGGTTTTGTTACCACACAGTTTCACTTCAGCACTAAATTAGTACTCAATCGGCTGACATTGCCAGAACAAATCTTGCTCAGTCCCTACTTTAAGTTTGTGGAGGAGCAAGTTTCTATCCCCTGGCAACGAATCTGTAATGCAGCGGCTTTGCATGATTTTAACTCACCTACCTTAGCATTAGTGGAGCAACTCTTACCTGCTAGTCAGGATATTGCTCAGACTGTTTACCAACGCACAGGGGAATTGCAATCTGGTCATTTTAGCCGTCGGGGAGGGCTGGACGATCCAGGAATAAAGACTTCGACTATCAGAGATTTAGAAATGTTCCAGGGTTACCTATGGCTATGTGCTTTGGAAGGGAATATGACATCAATAGAACAGGAACTGTTGCCGTTGTGTTTACTGGTATTTCCTAGCGTAGACGTAAGTTGGAAACTGGCGGAAAAAATGTTGCAGTTGCTGGTAGATGAAATAAAGGCTCGTGTAGAGTCAGATCAGATGTACCTGTTGCTTCCTTATACTCAAAAACTGCTGGAGTTATTCTCTGAGCTGGACGAGAAGGCGTTATGATATCATCTAGCAGTTCTCAATTGGTTGAGATAATTTCCTCCGAGGAAGAATTGATTCCCCCTGGTGGTGTTATAATGGTGTCGTAAATGATTTAAGCATTATGGAAACCGTAGACCAGAAACGGGCAGTTGAAATCTTGTCGGAGCGCCTGGGTAAAACCCAGGACTATCTTTGACATTGCTGCTCTCAATGCCAAAATTCAAGATTTAGAGCAGCTGGCAGCTCAACCGGATTTTTGGGACGATCAAAAGTCAGCTCAACAGATCCTTCAACAACTCAACGACCTAAAATCTAACCTCCAACGATATAAACAGTGGCAATCCAGTTTGGAAGACACTAAAGCGATATTGGAGTTGCTAGAACTAGAAACCGATGAGGCACTGCTTGCAGAAGCTCAAACCAACTTGACTCAGCTGAATAAAGAACTCGATCGCTGGGAGTTGGAACAGCTGTTATCTGGTACCTACGACGCATTAGGTGCTGTCCTCACCATCAATGCGGGGGCTGGTGGAACCGATGCCCAAGATTGGGCTGAAATATTACTGCGCATGTACACCCGTTGGGCAGAGAACCATGGTTATAAAGCCCACCTAGCGGAAATTTCCCCAGGGGATGAAGCTGGGATTAAGTCTGCCACTCTGGAAATAGACGGACTCCGCGCCTATGGTTAC
Source organism: Moorena sp. SIO3H5 (assembly GCF_010692395.1). Classification (GTDB taxonomy): domain Bacteria; phylum Cyanobacteriota; class Cyanobacteriia; order Cyanobacteriales; family Coleofasciculaceae; genus Moorena. The sequence goes on along the minus strand of NZ_JAAHHS010000347.1, from coordinate 1,048 downwards.
CTGAAAGCCGAGAAAGGTACTCATCGACTGGTTAGAATTTCCCCGTTTAATGCTAACGGTAAGCGACAGACTAGTTTTGCTGGAGTAGAAGTGATGCCTGCGGTGGATAATACCGTTGAGCTGGAAATCCCCGAGAAGGATTTAGAAATTACCACCTCCCGTGCTGGTGGTAAGGGAGGGCAAAACGTCAATAAGGTAGAAACTGCCGTGCGGATTGTCCATATTCCTACCGGCCTGGCTGTGCGCTGTACTCAGGAGCGTTCTCAATTGCAAAACAAAGAAAAAGCCTTAGTACTGCTGAAAGCTAAGCTACTCGTGATTGCTGAGGAGCAACGAGCTCAAGAAATTGCCGAAATTAGAGGGGACATGGTGGAAGCAGCTTGGGGAAACCAAATTCGAAATTATGTGTTTCATCCTTACCAGATGGTGAAAGACCTGCGCACTAGTGTGGAAACCACAGCAGTTAATGATGTCGTTGATGGTAATATTGACTTATTCATTGAAGCGTATCTGCGTCAAGAAAATCAGTTAACTAACTAATCACTAATGACCTATCATTAGTGATAGTCAAAGTTGGTTGATTATTACTGATAAATGGTCAGTGGTCAAGTTTGAAATAAGCAGTAAAAATTGTTAAGTCTGCTGTTACATTAAAATCAGCAAATCAATTATTACGTAGAGTACTTGTGTTCGATGAGCAACCCACCTTCACCGACCGAAGAACCAGAACAAGGTCTGGATACAACTACAGCCCCAGCCGATAGCGGTTCAAGTGAGCCCAAGCCTAGTTACACCAAGTTAGCCATGCGCAATATGGTGCGTAAGGGAGGTAAATCCCTGAGGCACTTTTTCCTCACCGTTTCTGGTTTATTGGCCTTAATGGTGGGTCTTGCCTACCTAACCCGTTAGTTAAAGAGTTTGTTAAGTTCGTTAAACTTACTTTTGACGGCTATCTCAAAGAAGAGAGCAAGCGTAAAGGAACAGTAAGCATAGTGGTAGACCCATGTTTAAGGAAGCCGAGACCTAGCCAATCGGCAACGGAAGAGGA
>NZ_JAAHHS010000346.1 GCF_010692395.1 Moorena sp. SIO3H5 | reverse complement strand
AGAGTTTGTTAAGTTCGTTAAACTTACTTTTGACGGCTATCTCAAAGAAGAGAGCAAGCGTAAAGGAACAGTAAGCATAGTGGTAGACCCATGTTTAAGGAAGCCGAGACCTAGCCAATCGGCTAGGTGACCGCAGTAGGTTACCCTACTGGTAGCCAAGCCTTGTCTTGATGCAGTGCGGTCTTGGGGAACCCCCGCAGGTTAGCGCTGCATCGCTTTGGAGAAACTGAGTGTGAAGTTTGAATTGAGTGTACAGGATTGTTTCTTTAATATCTCCAATTCTGCTGAAACCATTACTAACCAATCCAGCAACCCAATTTCCCCCCACACTTGGGAAAGCTGGTTTGACCAATGGCTAGTTGCCCTTGAACTGAATTTACCGGAAGCTAAGAGCTACGAATTGAGTCTTCGCCTTACCGACAATAGTGAAATTAAGGCACTTAATTTCCAGTACCGCCAAAAAAATCAGCCTACAGATGTACTTGCGTTTGCAGCTTTAGAGGTAGACTCACCTAAGTTATCACCTCAAAATCAATTATCGGTGCCTCTATACTTGGGTGATATCGTGATTTCGGTAGATACTGCTGTTCAACAGGCTAAACAGCAGGGGCATTCTCTATCCACGGAACTAGCCTGGCTGGCCACCCATGGTTTACTTCACCTTCTAGGATGGGATCATCCGGATGAGGAAAGTCTAGTGAGAATGCTGGATCAGCAGGAGACTCTACTTCAGAGGGTAGGTCTTTCAAATGATTCCTAGAAGTCTGCTGTGCTTTTCAGTATATCCCTTAAGGTTAATCCTCCTACCCCATATGGGAAAGATTAAGGTATACCCAAGACCTATCCCTGAACCGATAAATGGTGTTACCAAAGGCCGAATCCTATCAAACTCAGTTTCTCGTGTCTAATACCTTGCCAATGACTCAAGAGCTATCTATACCAGTACCCCAATACTCTGACTCCAAAGTCAAACCTAACCGAGATTTGGCTTGGCGAATTGCTCCGACATTAATGATTAGCTTCAAATATGCCTGGGCTGGGGTTCGCTATGCCTTTCTCACCCAACGTAACTTCCGGATCCATACAGTCATTGGCACTCTAGCCATTACCTTGGGCATTTTTTTACAAATACCCCTGGTAGAACTGGCTGTGATTGGACTAACCACTGGGTTAGTCATGGCTATGGAAATGTTAAATACAGCTATTGAATCGGTCGTAGATCTAACTGTTAAACAGACGTACCATGAACTTGCTAAAATTGCTAAAGATTGTGCGGCTGGTGCAGTGCTGATATCAGCCATAACTGCTATTTTTGTAGCCGGTTCCCTGCTACTGCCACCCCTAATCAGTAGAATTGAGTCAGTTTTGGGCTAAACACCCAATTAGACTATACAATATGCGACTATACGATGAAAGTATATGACTGGATTGTCATTGGTGGTGGCATTACTGGAGCAGCACTTGGGTACGAATTGTGTCGCCAGGGTTTGAGTGTTCTGATTTTGGAGCAACATCCTACCCTAGAGGGAGCAACTCGCTATAGCTATGGTGGTCTTGGCTATTGGTCAGGAACATCAAGGTTAACTCGAGTGCTATGTCAGGAAGCTAGAGAAATTTATCAAAGTTTATCTGAGGAATTAGAAACAGATACCCAGTTCAGGGAATTAGACTTATTGCTGACCATTGACCTTAAGGATGACTCTGAGCAATTGGCAGCAGATTATGCCCGTTTTGCTACTCCCCCAACTTGGGTGAGTGTAGAGGACGCTTGTGCCATCGAACCCCTACTCAATAAAAATGCGATCGCAGGAGCGTTTACTGTCCGTCAGGGGCATATCCATCCAGGAAAGACTACCCAAGGTTACCTGAAAGCTTTCCGCCGTTGTGGGGGGGAAATCCAAATTGGTCGTGTGGTGGAACTGGTAAGGAGTTCAGATGCTATCAAGGCAGTCAAAACAGTAGCCGCCACCTACCATGGGGCTAACACGGTTGTCTGTGCTGGTGGACTCAGTCGCACCTTACTGAAAGCTTCCGGAATTCCTGTCCACTTGTATTTCACTCATGAGCAGATGATTGAAACTCCCAGAGTTGACATCAAGCTGCAGACAATTGTTACACCAGCACATATAAAACGGTGTCAACTGGAACAGCAAGCAAGTACTAAGTCAGTTGAACACTTGTGGGATGAGCCTGGTAATGAGGTAATATCACCCATTCTTGATGCAGGTGCAGTACAGTTTTTAGATGGCAGTTTACGGATGGGTCAGCTGAGCCGTGTGCTGACAGACCCCTACGCCACTATAGCGCCAGATAAAGGGGAAGCGGAAATTCGTAATCAAGTGGGCAAAATTCTACCAGCTCTTGAGAAATTACCAGGAACCTGGCATCATTGTTTAGTAGCATTCAGCAACACTGGTCTGCCAGTGGTTGGTTCCGTCAGTGGTGTGGAAGGAGTTTATATATTTTCTGGTTTTACTAACCCGCTGGTATGTGTGCCACCCCTAGCCAAGCGCTTTGCTAATTGGGTTCAAGGACAAGAGGATGAAATCATCGCCAAACTTTCCCCCCACAATTAACAAAGTATTATGTTAAGTTAAGCTAGGTTAAACTTTATTAAGAGTCTGTTGGTGACCGAGCCATAGTCTTAGTCAAAGTACCAGTACAGTGTACCAGTGCAGTGTGCCAGTGCAGTGTGCCAGTACAGTGTGCCAGTACAGTGTGCCAGTACAGTGGCTCCATCATCGCTCAAGCGTGTTCGTCAGGGCGAATCTGTCCAAGTTCTGGAACGGAGCTAGGGTCAAAGAAGTATTAGACTGACCACCAAGTTGGGTTAATGCTCACAGGCAGATACAAATTTGATCTGCATAATAATTTAAGCAACGGATATTTTGTTGACACCATAGTAATGTTTACTTGTCTTGGGTAAAAGCTCAACAGTCAACAATCAGCAAGTTAAATGTTAATTAAGATAAACAATGGCTGTCGGTGTCTGACTCAACGTGGAAGCGACGGTCTACCCCTTAGCTGGTGAGGGAAGGTAAGTAATTAGCTCGTGCTAACAAGCGAGTTATGAACCTAAACTAGTTATGAACCTACAGGTGATGGCAATCCCTTCCCCTCAACCCAATCGGCTGTAATAGGGGTCTTCTGCCAAGAACTAATGACAATACTGGAATTACAGTTAAGGGATTATGACAAAAACTCGCTCTAAGTGGCAGCTTGTGGTGGTAGGGATTTTGCTACTGCTGACTCTTCAGTATGTGCTGTGGCGATCGCTGTTTACCCTCAATCTGGATACCATGGTCAATGGCGTCTTTAGCTTGGGGTTATTACTAGCGGAAATACTGAGACTAGCTGGTAGCACCATTCAGCTGTTTTTCTTGTCCCAGATAAAAGATAGAAGTCGGGAAGCTGATTGGGGTGAATTATCGGTTATTAGTGGTCGTTTTACCCCTTCTGTTGACATCCTGATTCCTACTTATAATGAACATCCCTCAATACTAAGACGAACAATTATTGGTTGTCAAGCTTTAGAGTATACAAGAAAAACGATCTATCTTCTGGATGATACTAGACGTCCTGAGATGAAAAGACTTGCAGCTGAGCTAGGCTGCGAGTATATTACGCGACCAAATAATCTTAATGCCAAAGCAGGTAATTTAAACAATGCCTTTCCTCAAACCTCTGGGGATTTAATTGCTGTATTTGATGCTGATTTTATTCCTACTAGGAACTTCCTCAAGCGGACTGTGGGTTTCTTTAAGGATAAGGAAGTCGCTCTAGTTCAGACTCCCCAAAGCTACTATAATCCGGATCCGGTTGCCTATAATTTAGGTTTAGAAAAGATTCTGACGGCAGAAGAAGAATTATTTTATCGACACATTCAACCAATTCGAGATAGCACAAATAGTATTGTTTGTTGTGGCACGTCTTTTGTGGTCAGCCGCAGCGCACTCTTAAGTATTGGTGGCTTTTTTACCGATTCCATCGCTGAAGATTACTATACTGGTGTTTGTTTATCTGCTCAAGGCTATAAGTTAATTTACCTTGATGAAAAATTAAGTGCTGGCTTGGCAGCAGAGAATATAGCAAGTCATGTATCTCAGCGGCTAAGATGGGCACAAGGTACCTTACAGGGACTTTTCCTAGACGCAAATCCATTAAGAATTCCTGGACTTACTAATCTCCAAAGACTAGTTCATTTAGATGGGTTGCTTTATTGGTTTACTAGCTGGTCAAGAATTTATTTTCTAATTGTTCCCATAGCGTATACATTTTTCGGGATTATTCCCTTTAAAGCAACAACTACTGAAGTATTGTGTTTCTTAGTTCCTTTCTATTTGCTACAGTTTTCTGTGTTCTCGTGGATAAACTGCCGCTCTCGCTCCGCTTTCATGTCAGATATTTATTCAGTAGTGTCATGTTTTCCGATTGGATTAACGGTGTTGCAGACAATGCTGAATCCTTTTTCGAGAGGATTTAAAGTAACCCCAAAAGGAATATCTCGGGAGAGTTTTAATTACAACTGGCAGTTAGCATCGCCCCTGATTATTGTATTCGTTGCTACAGCAATTAGTTTTGGGTTTAATCTGACCGAATTCTTGATACCAGCCAGCAGTTTACCATCCCTAGAAATAGCACAACTTAGCCAAGAAATCAGCTTAGCTTGGATTTGGAGTGGCTACAATCTAGTGGTGCTGAGTATCGCCTTACTAATCCTTTTGGATTCTCCTAATCCGAATACTAACGAATGCTTTGACTTACGTAAAGTGGTGCGAATAAATATAGGAGGTCAAACCTATTGGGGCATCACTAAGTGGGTTTCTGAAGTAGGTGCTCAAATCAAGCTGACTGAGACGCTATCTATTTCCCTTAAAGACAATCTCAAAGTAAGTCTGAAAATAATGGGGGAGAACTTGCGACTACCAGGAAAAATTACTCACACAGACCTCACGAGTGAAAGTCCAACTCTCCAAATAGGATTTAATCAGCAGATGAGTTTACCTCAAATACGGGGTTTAATTGAAATGCTCTTTTGTGGTGTGGGTCAGTGGAAACCTTGTGATACGCCTGGAGAATTCAGCATGCTGTGGCTTTTATTAAAAAGTTTCCTGCAGCCGAGATTTGTGTTTAACCGTAATCCAAAACTCAGCACAATTAGCGCCACTGAGGTACCAAGCTCTAACCTTACCAAACTCAATGGTGAAATGGCTGTGGTAGCACCAGCACCACAGGCGATGGCAACTGTTGCTGATTTCCAAGAGGACAATAGCTCCCAAACCCTGCTCAAACCTATTTCACTAGTAGCTCAGCCTAGGGTAAAATCTCCTAGTGTTGCTCAAACAGTCGGTGAAAAAGTGCCGATCAAGGTGGCAATACCAATGAATCCAGAACTAAACTCCCAGGTGGAGGCAAGCGCTCATTGGGAAGCCGAAGGTGAAACCGTTGTGATCAAAGTAGCGATACCCAATGAACTAATCGAGAAGTGACATACTCCCACACTGACCTTTACAGGTTCAGTGTGGGCTTCTTACCAACTCCACCTATCGGTTCGGATACTCGGTAAGCTTTACTACTAGCGGAATGCCCTACCGCCAAATTCAGTATATTGATTGCCGCATTTACATCCCTGTCAGCTACGTAACCACAATGAGGACACGAATGGATGCGATCTCTTAGTTTTTTAGGTACTTTTTCACCGCAATTAGAACAGTTCTGACTAGTATTACGGGGATTCACTGCGACTGTAGCCAAACCAGCGTTTTCGGCTTTGTTTGATATTATCGACAGGAATTGACCCCAGCCAGCATCTAATATAGATTTAGCCAGTTTGGTTTTGACCAAACCTTTAATGTTGAGTTTTTCATGAGCAATTAGGTCGTGGTTGTCTAGCAATCCCTTCGCTACTTTGAAATGAAAATCTTTTCTGGTGTCAGCTACTTTTTTATGAGCTTTACCTAGTTTACTGACAGCCTTTTTTCTATTGTTGCTACCCTTTTTCGACCTACTAACAGCTTTCTGGATTTTTTTTAATCGTTTTTGAGCTTTTCGATAGTACTGAGGAATTGGAATCTCAGAGCCATCTGACTTTACTAAAAACGACTTGAGTCCCATATCTATCCCAACGGGGTTGATTGCACTATCTACTGGTATAATCTTCGGGACGGTATCATCTTGAACTGACAGTGTGACATAGTAACCATCAGCTTTTCGAGTTATAGTAGCCGTTTTTATTTTGAACCCTTTTGGAATTGGCCGATGATAGATCATCTTAACCTTTCCAAATTTTGGAAGAGTCAAAACGTTGCCATTTATTGGGTTCCTAGATAAGGAAGGAAAAGTAAATGACTTATATCTATTTTTCCCTTTAAATCGAGGTCTTCCACTCTTTTTACCATTACTGTCACCTTTGAGGAATCGTTTAAATGCCAGGTCAACTCTCTTCACACAATCTTGTAAAACTTGAGATTGGACAACCCCATACCAAGGTCTGTCCTTCTTTAATTGAGGAAGAGTTTTCTTTTGGGAAAAATAATCAGGATTATTTCTTAAATCTGGCAAATGACAAACAAGAGGGCAAGAGTTAATAGAGCAACGATTCTGTTCGTACCAGTTGAATCGGTCAGCTAATAAGTAGTTATATTGGTATCGGAGCATGTCCAACCATCTTTCTACTTCAATTTCTTGTAATTTTGTCAGTCTTAACCGGTATTGATAAGCTGCTCTCATTGTTGCAACCTCTTGCATTTCGACCTATCATTAAGGTAACAAACGTGGCGACAAGTGTCAACCCTATATGAAAAGCAAAAAACTAGTAGTCAGAGTTACTGAATTTGAAAAGAAACAGCTACAAGAAGAAGCAGACAGGAGGGGGATGACTTACTCTGAATTACTTAGAAGCTTGATAGCTCGCTTCCCTCTCCCAAAAGACTCTGTGTAGAATTCATCCCACGCCGACTTTCAGTTCGGACGTGGGGCTTCTTCTACCGGACAGCTAAATTGCCAGCTAAATGCGATTGACCTTGGCCTTCAGGCCACGCTACGCGAATGGCCACGCGGGGCGCGAACGCTAATTCAACAATCACTCAATAGCGGCTATGCTAGCAAAAAAGTGGATTGAGCCAAAGGCGATCTAAAGGGATGACTCCTACCGATTTATTGATTTTTGCTGGTTCCGGTTTATTTGCAGGTATTCTTGCCGGATTTCTTGGCATTGGTGGCGGTGTAGTGCTCGTCCCCTTGTTAGTGGCATTAGGATATCAACCAGTTCAAGCGGCGGCTACCAGTAGTCTGTCGATTGTGATTACGGCTACCTCTGGTACACTGCAAAACTGGCGGATGGGCTACTTTGATCTAAAAAGTGTAATTGGCATTGGATTTCCAGCTCTAATCACAGCACAAATTGGTGCCTATCTAGCCGACCTGTTCCCTCCTTACTTCTTACTGGTAGCCTTTGGGATACTGCTATTGGTTACGATATATTTGATTCAACTACGCAAACAGCTTAAGTCTAGAGCGCAACAGGAATCTCAAAGAGCACTAAACAACAGACGTTCTTCAAACTCTTCCACCAAAGCTACTGTTGCCAGGATAGCGACAGGTGGTTTGGCTGGCTTATTAGCTGGTATATTTGGTATTGGTGGGGGAACAATTATGGTTCCACTCCAAATGTTGCTCCTAGGAGAACCGATTAAAACTGCGATTCAGACAAGTCTAGGGGTAATCGTCATTACAGCAGTTTCAGCCTCTGCAGGACATGCCTTACAGGGAAATGTCTTATGGATTGAGGGATTGCTGCTGGGTATAGGAGGCTTTTTGGGAGCGCAAATTAGTACTCGCTTTTTGCCAAAGTTACCAGACCAAGTGGTGAGCAATGGATTTCGCACGCTGTTGTTTTCCCTATCAATCTATATGTTTTGGCAGGCATGGCAGAGTTACAGTGGTTGAGAGTCTGTCTCTACTTGATTAGACTTCGCCGCAGTTGTCGGGAATAGGGAACTTCGGATATCGGAACAGAACTATAAATACATATCAAGTAGGGACGTATGGCGTGCGCCCCTACAGGTTGAGTTACTCCCTAAGTCCTGTTATAGTTCCTCAATAACCAAGAAAGTTTGTGTAGGAACTCAGCTCTAGGTGAAACCGCCAGCCCAGATATATCGCCCCGGTTGGACTCGTTTCCAGCCTTTAGATTCACATCCTTTAGTTAAAGTGTTACTAATGGATTTACGGGCTACATA
>NZ_JAAHHS010000345.1 GCF_010692395.1 Moorena sp. SIO3H5 | reverse complement strand
TGATGGGATGTTCTAGTTCTCCTGTGAGGAGTTGGTCGCATTTGTCTATGGCTTCACGGAATACGGATGCTTGTTGATATAATTGCTGTCCCATTTTCACATATTGGGAACCTTGGCCTGTGAATAGAAAGGCTACTTTCAATGAACTATTGGTCTTAGGTAGTTGCCCAGAGAAGACTCCTGCTTCTTGCTCCCTTGCTTTAATTTGAAGCAGTTTTTCTCTTAATTCTTGTTTTTCAGAAGCAATAATTGCCAGGCGATGGTTGAAATGGGCTCGTCCTGTATTAGCTGTGTAACAAATATCTGCAATTTCTAACTGTGAATGAGTTTCTAAATGATTTTGATAGCGACCAACTAATTCTTCAAGAGCCTTTTCTGTCTTGCCCGAAAGTGTTATTATATGGAGTGGGCGTTCTAACAATTCTTCTCTTTTAACTTGTGACTTGTGACTTGTGAGTTGAGAAGAAGCTTCTTCCAATACCACATGGGCATTGGTTCCACTAAAACCAAAAGAACTTACTCCAGCAATTCGAGGTTTGCCGTTTATTTGCCAAGGCATTGCTTGGGTAGGCACATATAGTGGCAATTCTGGCCAGTTAATGTAGGGATTTGGCTGATGGAAATGCAGATGAGGTGCAATTTCTTGATGTTGCATTTGCAATACAATCTTTATCAAACCTGCAATTCCTGCTGCAGCTTCAGTGTGACCAATGTTAGTTTTAGCTGAACCAATTATCAATGGTTCCTCCTGGGAGTGAGTTTCTTGAAATACTCTCCCCAAAGCTCCTACTTCAATAGGGTCTCCTAAAGAAGTTCCTGTGCCATGGGCTTCCACATAGCTGACAGTCGCTGGGTCTACTCCCCCATTTTCCAATGCTTGACGAATAACAGCCTGCTGTGATATACCATTAGGAACTGTTAAGCCACTTGTACTACCATCTTGGTTAATAGCTGTTCCACGAATCACTGCCATAATGTTGTCTCCATCAGCAATCGCATCAGAGAGTCGCTTGAGTACTACTATACCACATCCTTCACTGCGAACAAAGCCATCAGCCTTAGCATCAAAAGTTTTGCACCGACCGTCTGGGGAAAGCATACGGGCTCTAGAATGGTTAATATGGGTTAATGGTGAAATTATCAGATTAACTCCTCCTGCAAGAGCTAAATTGCTTTCTTTATTTCTAAGGCTGGAGCAAGCAAGATGAACACTAAGCAAAGAAGAAGAACAAGCAGTATCTACTGCTAGATTTGGTCCTATAAAACCTAAAGTATAGGAAAGTCGCCCTGATGCAGTACTGTGTGTATTTCCACTGCCGAGATAGGCGGTAATTTCCTTGGTATTTGAGCTTGCTATTTGAGCATAGTCATTACTACAAATACCTATAAAAACACCTGTATGCGTTTTCGCCAGTTGCTGAGGATTAATTGCAGCATTCTCTAAGGATTCCCAAGACACTTCCAAAAGCAAGCGTTGTTGAGGGTCAAGGAACATTGTCTCTTGACCAGATATACCAAAAAAATAAGGGTCAAAATTCTGTATTTGCTCAATAAAACCACCGTGATAGGTGTAGATTTTGCCAGGAGTTTTTGGGTCAGGGTCGTAATACTCATCAATATTCCATCGGTCTTTTGGTACTTCAGTGATAGCATCTACTCCTTGATGTAACATATCCCAGAAAGCTTCTGGGGTAGATACACCTCCTGGGAAGCGACAACCAACACCAATAATCGCTATTGGTTCTTTTTGAGATGCCTCCAGTGTATCCAGCTTTGATTGCAACTGCTCAATTACCAAAAACGATTTTTGCAAAGGAGTTAGTTGTTTAATCTTATTTGTTGATGAATTTTTCATTGGTTCAATACCTCACTTGACTTGTTCTTCGATCAATAAATTTAGTTTTTGGTCAATCAGTTCTTCTAGCCGCTCTTCAGGAAGCTCTTTTGTTTTAGCTAACAACTGTTCTTGTTTTTCATTCTTCTCACTTTCTCTTGAACTACTGAGAACAGGAGTGGCATCTTCTACCTCTAGTACATATTGTGCCAAGTAATCTACTACATCTCTAACTGTAGGATAGTCAAAAGCTAGTGTTGATGGCATTGAGCAACCTAAACTGGTTTGTAACTTATTCCTCAATTCCACAGAGGTCAGAGAATCCATGCCCAAGTCAAAAAAGCCTTGTTCTAAACCTATTGAGTGTGAATCACTAATTCCCAAAACTCGACCTACTTGATGACGAACATGAGCCACTAGCAGTGAGCGCCGTTCGCTAGGGACTGCAGCTTCCAACTGCTGCAGAAACTCTGGTTGAGACAAAGGAGAATCTGAGGCTGTGTTTACACACTCTGACAAGAACAGAGATTTGGCAGTTTGTTCCTGCCACACCGACCAATCAATGGGCACTACCCCTACTTCCACACCCGAACCACTCATTAGTAGCTCTAGAGCTTCTATCACCTGAGCCGGAGCTATAGCCTCCATACCTTTGTCCTGTAATTTCAGGTCAGCACCACGAGCAGCAGCTTCTCCCACTTGAGACACTGCACCCCAATGAATACTCAGCCCAGTTAACCCCATCCCCCGACGATAATGAGCCAATGTATCTAGAAAAGCATTCGCTGCACAATGGTTCCCCTGGCCTGGAGAACCCAGTAGAGATGCTGCCGAAGAAAACATCACAAAAAAGTCCAACTCCTGGTCTTTGGTTAATTCATGCAAATACCAAGCCCCTTGAACCTTCGGAGCCATTACTTTTTCAAAACTTGACCAGCTCTGATTCTGTAATACACCATCCGACAACATCCCTGCCGAGTGAATCACTCCTGCCAATGGAAACTTTGACTCATTTATCCGACATAAGACCCTGTTGATGGCTGTCCATTCTGACACATCTGCTTGTTCCACCACCACTTCTGCTCCAGCTTGTTCTAACTCGGTTAATTGGCTCACCACCTCCGGTGACGGTGGCCTTCTTCCTACCAACACTAAATGCTGGGCTCCTTTCTCCACCATCCAACCAGCTACCAATAAACCTAAACCTCCTAGACCTCCTGTAATTAAGTAAGTCTTCTCCTGACTCAAAAGAGTGGGAACCACTGGTGAACTATACTGACTATGGACTAAACGAGCCACATAACGACTATCCCCTCGCAATCCCACCTGCTCTTCTTTGTCCTGTGACCAAATTTCTAACCACAGTTGCTGTGCTTGAGTCTCGACACTTTGCTGAGGGTCTAAATCAATCCGCACACAGTTGAGTTCTGGATGTTCTAAGTTTATTGCTTTTCCCATGCCCCAAACTGTTGAGTGGATCATTCCTGGAAGTAATGACTTTGTCTGTGGTATTGGTTGTGCTCCGCAAGTCACTAACCATAACCGTGGTAGTTGGGATAATTCTCCTTTGACTAAGGACTGCACTAAGGATAATGTGCTACCACAACCTAGTTGAGAAATGTTTTCTAACTCTTGGGAACTGATGTTGGTACTGTCTGTCCCTGTCATTGTCCAACATTGAACTACTCCATGTAAGCTTGATGAGTCCGATGCTACCTCCGCGAGGAGTTGCTGAAATTCTTCTGGGTGGTTGGGGTTGATTGTAAATTCTTCAGCAGCAATTTGTTGATATTGTTGTCCGGGAAACACCAGGGTACACACTTGTCCCATGGAACGCAGTTGACTGGCTAAGGAATTACCTACTCCTTGTTCGTCTGCCAAAATTAGCCAACTCTTGGATGTTGATGATTTTGACTCTAAGGTTTTTCTATCGGCTTGAGCTATAATTACTGCCTGCTGGGAAAAAGTTTCCGACATTCCTTCCACTTCTGGTATGGCTACCACTTCCGTAAAACCTGTTTCCCCGAGCAATTTTTTCCATTGATTCCGACTCAGCAGTGGATAGTCTGGTCGTAAATCATAATCTTGGAATTTCCACCATCCTTCTAACATCCCGAATATTAAATCTATCCACCTCTGACGACTTGTTGCTTCTAGTAGCACTAACATCCCTCCTGGTGCTAACAGTTTTCTGACATTTGTCATAGTCTGATGCATTTTTGTGGTGGCATGGAGTACATTGGCTGCCACTACGATATCATAGTAATTTGATTCAAATCCTTGTGCGATTGGGTCGGTTTCTATATCCAGAGTTTGATAATTCACAAATTTATAATCGGAAAATTTTTCTTTGGCTTTGGTGGTAAATAGTGCTCCTATATCCGTAAACATATATTCTGTTTGGCTGCCATTGAGTGCGGGCAAAATATAACTGGTTGTACCTCCTGTTCCTCCTCCGATTTCCAGTACCCGTATGCCTCGGCTTTGTGGTAATTCCTCTACTGCTTTACCTATGACTTTTTTTACTATGGTGTTCATCACTTGGGCTGGTGGAGCGTCTTGATAGAGACTGGTTGCTGTGGTTAAATCTCCTTCCGGAAACACCAGTTGTACTGGGTCTATTGCTCCTCGTAATACTCCACTTAACTCAGAGGCACAGCGGTCTAGCAGTTTCAATTCTGCCTGGGCTGATGGATTTTTCGTCAGTAGTTCCTGATTTTTTTCCCTGGGGTTAACTTCTTCTAAGGTTTGTAATAACTGCCACTTTTGTTGAGTTTGGGCAACTATTTTCTCTTCTGTCAATATCTGAAGTATTCGCTGGCATAATCGTCTGTGACTGGGAACTATGCTTAAACGTTGAGCCAGCTCATCAACACAGAAGTATTCTCCTGGTTTGTATGGCCAACCCATCTGCTGAAGTGCTTGCACTATATATTCTACGCTCAATTCTTCTAGTTGAGCCGGGATGTCTTTGTAGCTGTTCAACTCGGGCTGAGTTACTAATTCTGCTATGGTCTGATGTAACTGTTTTTCTATTTCTCTGGGGGGGTGAATTTGGTCTGGAGGTAGTAGCTTGCCTAAACGTCCTCTACTTATCCATTCTACTTCGTATAGCGAATCTTTAATTGTATATGTTTTAAGTTGTTGCTGATGCTGTTTAACCAGCAATTTTAGTACTTTTGGTAGCAACTCAACTTCACTGGATGAGAAGTTTCCCACTGTTTCGAGTTGTTGAGCCAGGATTTCTGTTTGGCCTTGATGAATGAGATTGACAACAGAACTACTAATATTTTCTGAGCCACTGGCATCCTGCTCTTGATTTGTGGAAGTATCTATCCAATAACGCTGTCGCTGGAAGGGATAAGTAGGCAATACCACCTTCTGCCTCTGATAATTTCTCTCCATTCCTAACCAGTCTACTTCCCCTCCTTCCACATACAACTTTCCTACACTACACAACATTGACTCCCACTCATCTACTCCCTTTCGCAGTGATGGTAACCACACTCCTTCTTCTGTTGATACACAACTACGTCCCATCCCTAACAGTATTGGTTGCGCTCCTATTTCTAAGAATACTTCTACTCCTTCTTCTACCAATGTCTCTATACTTTGACTAAATCTCACTGGTTGACTAATATGATTTACCCAATACTTGCCTGTTGCTATACTTGCCTCGGCTTTCTCTCCTGTCACATTTGATATTATTCCTATTTTTGGTTGATTGTAATTTACTTGATTGGCCACTTGTTCAAATTCGGCTAACATTGGTGCCATTAATGGTGAATGGAATGGGTGGGATACTTGTAGCCTTTTGGTCTTGATTCCTTCTGATTCTAAGTTACTTACTATTTCTGTGATGGCTGTTGTGGCTCCAGATATGACTACACTTTCTTCTCCATTTATGGCTGCTATTGCTACTTCTTCTCTATATTCCCTTATCTTTTCTCTGATTGACGATTCTGATGCCCTCACTGATACCATTTCTCCTGTGCTTGGCAACTGCTGCATTAATTTTCCTCGCCTGGTTATCAGTTTTAGTCCTTCTTCTAAGGAGAATATTCCTGCAATGCAAGCTGCTACATATTCTCCTAGAGAATGACCCATTACTATGTCTGGTTTGATTCCCCATGATTGCCATAACTGGGCCAAGGCGTATTCTAGGGCAAATATTACTGGTTGGGTATATTCTGTTTGGTCTAGTAGTTCTGATGGTATTGAGCTGTCGTACAGGATTTTGGTGATGGGATGTTCTAGTTCTCCTGTGAGGATTTGGTCACATTTGTCTATGGCTTGACGAAATACGGATGCTTGTTGATATAATTCCTGTCCCATCTTCACATATTGGGAACCTTGACCTGTGAATAGGAATGCAGTTTTGGGTTTGGTTGTGAGTCGGTCGGGTTGTTTTTGGTATACTCCTGTTGGTTCGGCTCCACTTTGATGTTGTCGTAGTTTGGCTAATAATTCTTTTTGATTGGAGGCTATTACTGCTAGGCGATGCTGAAATTGAGCGCGTCCGGTGTTGGCTGTGTAACAGATGTCTGCTAGGCTGTCTTCTTTGTTTGTTTCTAGATGGTGCTGATAATGTTTGATTAGTTCTGTGAGGGCAGGTGGTGTTTTGGCTGATAAGCTTAATATGTGTAGTGGACGTTCTGGGATATCTCCACTACTTTTTACTTGAGCTGGGGCTTCTTCTAATATGACATGGGCATTTGTTCCACTAACACCAAAAGAACTGACTCCTGCTAGTCTTTTTCTTTCCCCTTTTTGCCAAGATTGACCTTCTGTGGGCACTACTACTGGAAGTTTAGCCCAAGGAATATGAGGATTCGGTTGCTTGAAATGTAAGTGGGGTGGGATCTTCTCATTTTTTAATGAAAGCACTACTTTAATTAGACCTGCAACTCCTGCCGCAGCTTCAGTGTGACCAATATTGCTTTTCACTGAACCTATCACCAAAGGTTGCTGTTGAGGTCTATTTTTGCCATATATGGCTGCCAAAGCTTCTACCTCTATGGGATCTCCCAAAGATGTTCCCGTTCCATGGCATTCCAAATAATCCACAACAACTGGATCTACCTGGGCACTACTGAGGGCCTCGTGAATTAATTTTTCCTGAGCTGGCCCATAAGGTACTGTTAAACCACTACTAGGACCATCATGGTTAACTGCAGAACCTCTAATCAGTGCTAGTACATTGTCACCATCTGCAACAGCATCAGATAGCCGTTTGAGTACAACTACCCCGCATCCTTCTCCACGTCCTATACCATCAGCAGAGGCATCAAATGCTTTACAACGACCATCTCGGGAATTCATATGAGCGCGAGATTCAAACAAACTTACATCAGGTGTAAGAATTAAGTTAACCCCTGCTATCAAAGCCAAATTACAATCTCGATCGCGTAAGCTTTGACAGGCTAAATGACAGGCAACTAAAGAAGATGAACAAGCAGTTTCTACAGTTAGGGTAGGTCCATGTACTCCTAAAAAATAAGCTAGTCTGCCAGCAGCAGTTGCACTTCCAGTGCCAAAGAAAGGTTCTATCTTGCCTGAATTACTGATTAATTGAGCGTAATCATGGGTCATCATGCCCACAAATACACCTGTCTGGCTACCTATCAATTCAGTAGGAGACACAGCAGCATACTCGAGACTTTCCCAAACAAGCTCCAATAAAAGTCTTTGCTGAGGGTCCATCCACGTTGCCTCCCGAGGAGAAATGCCAAAAAATTGAGGATCGAACCGATCTACCTTCTCCAAGAAATTGGCATAACGAGTGTACATTTTCCCAGGAGCATCTGGATTGGGATCGTAGTATTTATCAATATCCCATCGTTCTTTTGGTACTTCAGTAGCAGCATCCACACCATTCCACAACATATTCCAAAAGGCTTCTGGATCTTTACTTCCTCCAGGAAATCGACAACTCATACCAATGATTGCAATTGGTTCAGTCTTGGCATTTTCCAAAGCATGTAGTTTGGCTTTGGTTTGACGCAACTCAACCAATGCCTTTTTCATCAATTCCAAATTGTCAGTTTTAGCAGCTTTAATCATATTATTTACTTAATTTAGTTATTTAGTTTTTAAAATCTAGTTCTTCAGCCAGTAGTTCAACAATTTTCTCTTGAGACATATTCTCTAGTTGTTCAGCCAAATTATTTATATGTTTTATTTCATCTACTTTTATTTCATCTATTTTTTGGAAGTATGACTCTAGGTGATTCTGTATTAAATAGGTAACAATAGCTTCTATTTTAGGGTAGTTAAATATAACATTTGAAGAAACAGAAATTCCCAAGCTTTTTTGCAAACAACCTCTGAATTCTACAGCCATTAAAGAATCCATGCCCAAGTCAAAAAAGCCTTGTTCTAAACCTATTGAGTGTGAATCACTAATTCCCAAAACTCGACCTACTTGATGACGAACATGAGCCACTAGCAGTGAGCGCCGTTCGCTAGGGACT
>NZ_JAAHHS010000344.1 GCF_010692395.1 Moorena sp. SIO3H5 | reverse complement strand
CTGAACCACAAATTTACTCCCCCAACTGCCATCAGGTTTAGGTTCAATGCTGGCTTTAAATACTTGTTGCTGAAAAGGACTCCAACCCCGGTATTGTTTTAATTGTTTAGCTTGTCCTTCCGCTTGCTCATAACTGACAAAAGGTCCCATAGCTTTTACAAAAGGCAAGACACGGAAAAGTAGGGGAAACATAACCTTAAAAAACATCGGAATTTTGCCGATGAAAAAGGGATCCACCAAAATTAGGCTGCGCAATCGGGATGGATTTTGCTTAGCCCAGATCGGAACTAATTTACCAGCCCAGGAGTGACCGAGGATATGAGCACTAGACCATCCTAGGTGATCCATTAAGGCTTCTAAATCGGCGATGTGATCATCAAAGGTATAGCCTTGATCTGGCTTGCTACTTTCCCCATGACCGCGCAAATCTGGAGCAACGATATGATACTTTGGGCTAAGGTAATCCCCGAGGCTAGACCACACTAGGCCATGGTCCGCTAAGCCATGTAAGAGTAACAAGGGAGTTTGGCCTTGGTTCCATTCTAGGTAAGACAGTTGGATGTTTGGTAAATCTAAGGTTTGACGTATGGGCATGATGGGATGATTGCGCTTAAGCCATGGTATAGGCTTTATTCTTCGCTTCTTGTTCCGCTTTTAACAAGAGTCGCGGAATTCCCCAACCTCTACGCAGTAGGTTGGGGATGGATAGCGAACCGAGAACTTGACTTCAAAGTTTGACATTTTACTGCGAAATTTATATAATATTAAACAAGGTCGATAGTAAGGTTGAGTGCAGTGAAACATAAAGCCGTCAAAGTTAGAATCTATCCCACAGAAGAGCAAGTCCAAGTATTAGCTCAGCATTTTGGATGTGCTCGTTGGTGGTGGAACTATGCCTTAAATCAGTGTATAGAAACTTACAAAGAAACAGGTTTTGGGCTAAAACAATCTGCACTCAACTCCATGCTGCCAAAACTCAAAAAGCAAAAAGAGACTGAATGGCTAAAAGATTGTTATTCTCAGGTTTTACAATCTGTGAGTCTAAATCTTAGTCGTGCATATCAAAATTTCTTTGAGGGCAGAGCCAAATATCCTAGATTCAAGTCATACCATCATCGTCAATCAATTCAGTACCCCCAAAATGTCAAACAAATTGGGGACTGTTTAAAGTTTCCAGGAAAATTGGGCATTGTCAAAGCAGTAATTCATCGCCCATTAGATGGGGGAATAAAAACTGTAACAGTCAGTAGAGACCCATCTGGGAAGTATTACGCTTCAGTATTGATGGAGTATAAGTCTGTTGGCGCAGCGGTTCCTATGGAACTAAACGCCAAAGTATTTACAGAGGGAAAGGTTGTTGGTATTGATCTAGGAATCAAGGATTTTGCGATCACTTACGACGGCAACAAGACTTCTAAATTCAGCAATCCTAAACATTTAGCCAAATCCGAAAAGAAGTTAGCCAAAAAACAACGCATCGCTGCCAGAAAAAAGGAAGGCAGCAGTGGGCGTAAAAAGGCGCGTAAAATTGTAGCTAAGGTATATGAACATATCGGAAATGTCCGCCAAGACTACTTACATAAAGTATCCAGAAAAATAGTTGATGACAACCAAGTAGTAGTAGTTGAGAATCTGAATGTCAAGGGCATGGTTCGTAACCATAAATTAGCTAAGGCAATATCTGATCTAAGCTGGGGGACTTTTGTAAATTTCCTGTCTTATAAATGTGAAAAAGAGGGAAAAGTACTGGTTGAGATAGACCGATGGTTCCCTAGTTCCAAGACATGTTCTAATTGTCATTACCGAATAAAAGAGTTGCCACTAGATATAAGGGCTTGGATTTGCCCAAGTTGTGGGACTCATCATGATAGGGACGGTAATGCAGCAAAAAATATCAGAGCAGAAGGTATCAGAATGCTATCCTCCTCTGGGACGGGGGAGGTCAACGCCAGTGGAGAACAAGTAAGACCAAGACGTGGACGCCCGTCCAAGTTAAGGCATTCTTCCGTGAAACTGGAAGCCCCAACCTCTACGTAGTAGGTTGGGGTAGTTCACTTTTCGTAATCTAACTATGCCTGGAGGAGGATTTAGTTCTTGAGCTTTTTGTTGCTGATGACTCCATTCGAGCCAGTCAGAGATATATTTGCTGACAACTTCTTTGTTCTTTAAGTAGTAAAGGATTGTAGCATAAACTTGTTCTAAGGTAATGGTATAAAAAGCGATGCAGCGCGGTCTTGGGAAGGCAGCGCGGTCTTGGGGGTCTCCCCGGAGACGAAACCTGATTACGTTGAGCCTTTATGGTTGGTCGGCTATGCAGAAAAAGGGTAAAACTTATTGATTAAGGCTCAACTGTCTTACGGTAACTTCTAACCATGAGCGACTGCCGTGGTTTCCCCCACTCGCGCTTTGCATCAAGACACAGTTAATAATTTCTTCTGGAGTACGATTACGATAAATGTACTCATACAACACATTTTCAATGCCCACTCGCGTTCCTTTGATGCGAATATCATCAGGAGCAATCAAATCAAAGTAGTCTTCTATTTTCATGATTATCAAGAATTGATAATTGCTAATTTTAAAAGCACTGTTGATCCCGATTCCCCTCAAAGCACTGACAGGGTCCGCAATCGATTCAGTGCTGCTGCTAATTCTAAGCGGCGGAATTGGACTAAATCCCCTTCAGGAAAGAAAGTTAGTACATCGAATCCTTCTTCTTCAAGATCTTTCATCACCAGATCTAAAATTTCCGATAGGGTCAACCGTTCATCGATATACTTTTCTTTAGCATAAACAAGAGCTTTGGAAATTGCTCTTAACTGACCTACTTCTACAATCTGCTCAACAGCAGATAAATCAATATTTTCTGCACCAAATCCTACTTCATCTACATCTCGGACTTTTAATTTTACGGCTTTGCGTCCACGACTTGGGTCAATCCCATCGGCTAATGGTACTCGTGGGGTAATAGTTCCAAAGTTTTTCCCGCCTTCAGCGGTGCGTTCGGTAAAGTATTTTTGGGCAATTAACTGAGCCTTTTCGGTGACATCCTCGGGTTGGAAGTTGTCCATGGCAATGACGGTATCGGCTACATCAAAGTAATCTCCACTGCCTCCCATGACTAATATAGTAGAGACACCATACTCGCTATAGAGCTGTTTGACTTTATCAATAAATGGTGTAATGGGTTCTTTATCTTTAGCAATCAGCTCCTGCATACGGCGATCGCGAATCATAAAGTTAGTTGCTGCTGTGTCTTCGTCTACCAACAGTAACTTGGTACCGGCCTCCAGTGCTTCGATAATATTTGCGGCCTGGGAGGTGCTACCACTAGCATTGGTGGTGGAAAATTTTTCAGTGGAGCGACCGTGAGGTAACTGATTAATAAATGGGGAAATATCTACACCAGAAATCCCCCGACCATCTTCAGCCCGAATCTTGACGGCACTGGGATTGGTGACTACTAATTCCCGTCCATCTCCAGGAATATGATTGTAAACTCCTAATTCAATGGCTTTGAGCATTGTGGATTTGCCGTGATAGCCACCTCCTACAATCAAGGTGATCCCTTCTGGGATTCCCATACCGGTAATTAATCCTCGATTGGGACAAGTGAATGCTACTTGAAGTGTCTTGGGAGATTGAAATGCGATCGCATCCTCTTGTAATGGTTTGTCATCCACCCCACTGGAGCGTGGCAAAATGGCACCGTTAGGAATAAAGGCAACTAATTCACGGCTTGCCAGCTGTTGACGCAACCAATCGGCATCTTCCACTGTTTCTACATGATGCTTAATGGCAGCGGGATCGAGGACTTCATACTTGATGGATTGCTCTATAATATCAGGGATATCTTGGCATAGCATTTCTGCGGCCTGACGCCCAGAAATCCGACGACCACGAGCTGGTAATCCTACCACAAACCGGATTTCTAGCCCTTCATCACTCACCAAAGCGGAGGTGCGCTCCAGCACGGATTGTCCGACACGGGTAATAGCAATCAAGCCACTATTTCCGGTACCCCGCCTACAGCTCATTTCCCCAGCTACCCAATCAAAGGAGCGAGTTAGATAATCCTCTAGGGCGATGGCTCGGCTGTCAGTGCGATACAGCTCACTGGGGAAACCAGCCACTGACTGGGGTAAGTACACGCGCACTTGGCTAGGAGAGGCAAAGGGGTCTCCCTGAACCCTGTCAATGACTAGAGTGAAATCTGGAAACTGATAGCTGCCCTTGATATCTCGGTAGGATTTGTAGCTGCGGTCATCGAGTTGTAGGAGTAACGACTCCAATTGATTGCTAGTGGCCATAATTGCAAGCAGAAAATTGCTTGTTAATTGTCAATGGTTACTATACCAAAGGGAACAGGGAACAGGGAACAGGGAACAGGGAGTAGCGATGCAGCGCGGTCTTGGGGGTTTCCCCCATGAGCGACTGCCGTGGTTCCCCCCATGAGCGACTGCCGTGGTTTCCCCCATGAGCGACTGCATCAAAACAGCGATTCATGACTTTTGATTGTTGATTACCCTGATGACTATTGAGTGATGACTATTGAGTAATGACTTAAGCTATCAGCTATTAGCTTTTGAATAAGCGATGCAGCGCGGTCTTGGGGGTTTCCCTCATGAGCGACTGCATCAAGACAACAGGTAACCATTTGTTTAATCTGAGTGAAGTCACAGGCTGGAAGCCTGTGCCACGAAGCTGATAGCTGATTAATTTACTAACTTGACTGCTCTGATAGATTTACTAGACTTAATTCTTGCAGGGATTTTTCCAGAGCAGCGGTTTCCCAATAGAGCTTTATTGCTCCATGAAAGCTGGGATTTACTGTAATATCATCTATAGTATAAACGTTAACAAATCCGAATTGAATTGCTTTGATAACAGCTTTTCTGGGAATCAATTCAACATATTTTTTCAAGTAACCAGCACTGATATTCAGGGATACATCAATGCGATGATAATTCCCGACATTCACAAACCCAAACATCTTAATATCAATTTCAGATTGTTCATGGAAAACGGCTTGTTGTAGGGTTAAAGCACCAGCTTCAATCAGTTCTTCCATTTGACCGGCGTCTGCCAAGTTTTGCCTAAATAATCCCAGCAGCTTACCTAATGTAGCCTCATCTTGATCCTTGAGTACTACTTCTAAGTCTATTCCCAGCTTGTCTTGATTCACAGAGTTTTTGATCAATGCGATCGCACCTTCTCTGAACCCCTGATCTTGTGTTGGCGGATTCTGTCTGACCCCCTGATCTTGTGGTGGCGGATTCTGGTTGAACAGTAAGCTAGGTTGAGCACTGCCTTGCTCACTTCTATCATATCTATCAATTAAGCCAAACTTAAGTAATAGTTTGTCAATACCTAAAATTTGCTTTTGGGCAGCTTGCCATAGCACTGTTCTGAGGTTAGTCCGAAATTCTCCGATTGGATTTAATAACCACCAAGCTTTACGAGACAGAGACTTTTTGGAGAGATGATTCCCCTTATTCCATTGATTTTTCAGCTCCTGATCGCTCAGGTAACGGGACTGAAACGGTAAGGACGAGTCGGGAATAGAGATTAGTAGTTTTCCGCCCTCATAGGTTAAGCCAGGGGTAAAAATTTTATCTATTTTAATTTCAATCTCATGGAGTTGAAAGATACTTGTGGGTTGACCGAGGATGCTGATTTGAAAATATTGGAGAAATTCTCCTACTGCCTCCATTTGTTGTAAGGCCAACTTTTTTACTGACTTAAAGGGAATATTTTTACCGATTTTTACAGATATATTGTAAACCTGATCCAATGGGATAATGTTGCTAATCGAAATTTTACGACGTTGCAAGCAGTCTATTACTTCCCGGTCATGGTGTTTAAAAATATTGGCAGCATTCTCCTGAAAAAAAAATCGATACTCTTCGTTGTTTGCTGTTGTAGTGCGGTTAGGAGTCATATCAAACCCTGGTTATTAAGGACTTGTTAATTGAAATTTTACGATTGAGACTTGTGGATTACAGCGGTTCGCAATTCAATTAGGTACAAAATTCTGATTTTTAGGGAACAGGGAACAGGGAACAGGGAACAGGTAAGAGGGAAAACAATCCTGTGTACCTGATACTTATGCAAAACGCCGTGAGACTTGTTAATTGAAATTTGACTAACACCGAAGACTAATACGTATTACACCCGACAATATCTTACCTATTACAAGTGATATTATAGTTGATAATTTGATAATTGATAATTTTTGGTTAACGGTTGACAGTTGACGGTAATATACACGTAAGCTAATGCGCTACGACGCGCACGCGTGCGCATAGGCTGACGGCTGACGGCTTACATATAGACTCAACTGTCAACAAAAAAATAATTACTTCAAGGGTGATGGTTAAATCGGTATGGGCTTAAGACTGGACAGTGAGCATCAACTGGCAATTCAAAACCACGCAGAGAACACCTATCCTGAAGAGTGCTGCGGTTTACTATTGGGTCAGCACCAGGGTGATGTGAAAACGCTGGTTGAGGTATTACCCACACCGAACAACTGGGATGGTGAAGCAGCTGATGCCTATCCTACGGTTGAGGGCAAAAATCAGGGAGACTATACCAGAGAGCGCCGATTCAGCATTGCTCCTGAGGTGCTAATGCGGGCACAAAAAGACGCACGCGATCGCAATCTCGATATAATCGGGATCTATCATTCTCATCCGGATCACCCAGCGGTACCTTCAGAATTTGATCGTGCGATCGCTTGGCAGCAATACTCGTATATTATTGTTGCCGTTGAGGAAGGTAAAGCGTGTGACTTCAGAAGTTGGAGCTTGGATGAACACCACCAGTTCCAGCCAGAAGAAACTATCATGATCAAAGGTTAAGTCCTGAGTCTTACCGCTTCAAACCCAACATGCCATGTTAAATCCCAATCTAGATGAAATCCAATTAAGTAAAGACGAATACGAACGTTACTCCCGACACCTGATTTTGCCCGAAGTTGGGTTAGATGGACAAAAACGCCTCAAAGCTGCCAGTGTCCTATGTATAGGTAGTGGTGGGTTAGGTTCACCCCTATTGCTCTATCTTGCTGCTGCTGGAATTGGAAACCTAGGTCTAGTAGATTTCGATGTTGTAGATAGTTCTAATCTCCAGCGTCAGGTAATTCACGGGACGTCGTGGGTAGGTAAACCCAAAATTCAGTCGGCCAAAGAGCGGATTCTAGAAATCAACCCTCACTGTCAGGTAGACCTCTACGAAACCCTGCTGAATTCCGAGAATGCCTTGGAAATCATGGCACCCTATGACATTATCGTCGATGGTACCGATAACTTTCCCACCCGTTACCTAGTCAATGATGCCTGTGTACTTCTGAATAAGCCAAATGTGTATGGCTCTATTTTCCGGTTTGAGGGACAGGCGACAGTGTTTAATTACGAAGGTGGTCCCAACTACCGCGACTTGTTCCCTGAGCCCCCACCACCAGGAATGGTACCTTCTTGTGCAGAAGGAGGGGTTTTGGGCATTTTGCCAGGAATTATTGGCGTGATCCAAGCAACGGAAACGGTCAAAATTATTTTAGGCCAGGGGGATACCCTCAGTGGACGTTTGTTGCTGTACAACTCTTTAAATATGACCTTCCGGGAATTGAAACTGGGACTCAATCCAGAACGACCGGTGATTGAGAAGTTGATTGACTATCAACAATTCTGTGGCATTCCCCAAGCTAAAGAAGAGGAAGCCAAACGCCAGATGGATATCAAAGAGATGAATGTCCAGGAGCTTAAGGAACTTCTCGATAGTGGTGCGGATGATTTTGTTTTGATTGATGTCCGCAATCCCCATGAGTATGACATTGCTAAGATTTCTGGCTCAGTTCTAGTGCCATTACCGGATATTGAACAGGGTTCTGGTGTAGCAAAAGTCAAGGAACTGGTTAATGGTCATCGCTTGATTGCCCATTGCAAAAAGGGAGGTCGCTCAGCGAAAGCCTTGGGGATTTTGAAAGAGGCTGGTATTGAAGGGATTAATGTCAAAGGAGGTATTACCGCCTGGAGTCAGGAAATTGATTCATCAGTACCGCAATACTAACTAAATATATAGCAATTATGGTGAGCCAGTGCGATCGCAGATGAGTTTGCGATCGCGTAGCGGCTCTGTTCGCGTAGCGTGGCCTTTGGCCTTAAGAGCATCGCTATTTTATGTATATTTAACCTCACCCCATGGAGCCCGACGTCCAGTTCATCGATTGATGTGTTCTTCAATGGCAGTCCGGTTGCGTTTGACAACTTGCCGCGGGGCGCCTTCCCCACCTGCACCGAGACCACCAGGACCTATACCTTCCGCCCGTTGTTCGACTTCATGAAG
>NZ_JAAHHS010000343.1 GCF_010692395.1 Moorena sp. SIO3H5 | reverse complement strand
CCTTTGTTGCGGTTGGTCTTTCAAGAGCCATCTGAGCCGGTGGAAACAGCTGGAGAGTCTTGAGACTTGTGGCTAAGCTATCTGAGCTTGGTGATTAAAGACAATTATTATTGATGCAGGATTCTTGAAGAATCCTGTTCAATTTAGTTGATTGTGTATGCTTTAAGATTTCGATATTGCTAAATGTGTTAACTAAAACCAAATTTTCGATTCAGAGAAACCCGTGTATACTGAAACTCTTGAAACTTAACCAAGCTACTCTACGTCCGAGTCTGTTAATGGTTTTAATAAGATTAATCTTATTAGTCAAACAGACTAGAAAGTGGTTGACTGGGCTATTAATTAGGGGTATTCATCGTGAGCGGTTAGGGATTAGCGGTGAACTATAGCCTACTCTAGGCGGCTGCGCGCGGTCTAATACTTAACCGCTAACAGCTGGTATAACCAATTGCTATAACCAATTGCTATAACCAATTACCTAAGATACATGATACAGGAGTAAAAATTGTGAGGTTTCGCTGGCTACTGCTACTCTCCAGCTCTTTGACATTGTCTCTATTTTCATTGGCGGCTCAAGCCCGTGAACTACTATTTTGGCAATATGATCGCAATCAGAATCGCCTGGAATTTACCACTGATGTGGGTGTACAACCCACAGCCCAACTCATTTCTAATCCTACCCGGTTAGTGATTGATTTACCGGGAATTAACGTCGGAGGTCCATCAACAAATCAGCGTATAAGCGGGGCGATTCGAGAAGTGCGAGTGGGTCAGTTTGAGAGACAAACCACTCGGATTGTGGTTGAATTGGCTCCTGGTTACACTATAGACCCCCAGCAGGTAAAATTTCGGGGTATTAGCCCCAATCAGTGGACTGTACAATTACCTCAGCCTTATCGAGGGTCACTGCCGGTTCTGCCTAACCCAGCACCGCCATCCCTACCACCGGCTCAGCCCCCGACCCGCACTCAATCCCCTCCACCACGGCCAACTATTCCGAGATCCAATCCAACTATTCCGAGATCCAATCCAAGTAATCCGAGATCCAATCCGGGGATTCGCCGCCAAGGCTTTGAGATCAATAGAAATGGATTTTTTGTCAGTACCGATGGCGGGAAACCCATCATTCAAATCGAACGAAGTCGCAATAATCGCAGCATAAACATCGACCTAGAAGGGGTTACGATTCCCGAGAGTCTGTTAGCAGAGGATTTGGATGTAAATCGCTACGGGGTTAGCAAAATTCAGTTTGAAAAGAAAAAAGATTCCCCACCGATTGTCCGGATGACCCTGAATGTGGATAGTGACAGCCCTGATTGGCTGGCATCCTTCAGTCAAAGATTGGGAGGGGTGTTGATTTTTCCTAGAGGGATCCCAGCTCAACGCTTAGATAATGGACCAACATCCAAAGTGCCAACGAAACCGATTCAATCCCGTGGCTCGGCTAATATCGGTAAGTTAGCCACCATTGGGTCAGTGGAACTGGCTAGCAATCAGACTCAGCTGTTGATTAAGGCTAACCAACGGGTCAGAGCCACTAGCAAATGGGATCCTCGTTCAAAGGCTTACCAAATTACTATACCGAATGCCAAACTAGCTGACAAGTTCAGTGGCCCTCAACTTAATACCACTAGTCCTGTCTCAGAGGTGATGGTGCGGCAGGAGGAGAAAAACACGGTGCTGATTTTGGTACAGCCATCAAACGGGACCCGGATTGGTAGCCTCAATCAGCTCAATGATCAGCTGTTGGCTCTGCAACTGAGACCATTTCTATCAAGAAGGCCAACCAGGATACCCCCGCGCTCGATTCCTGTGCCACCGCCTAACCAGACTCGCCCACCAATTCCCAGACGTCAGGTTCCCAAAGAGCGCCTGGTAGTGGTCATTGATGCCGGACACGGTGGCAAAGACCCTGGTGCTATTGGGCTTGGGGGTATACAAGAAAAAGATGTTAATTTGTCGATTTCCCGACAGGTGGAAGCGCTGTTGGAAAAACAGGGGATCCAGGTTGTCATGACCCGCTCAGATGACCGATTTATCAGTCTGGATGGACGAGTTCAAGTGGCAGAACGGACTGATGCTGATTTATTTGTAAGCATCCACGCCAATGCTATCGGGGGTAAGCGACCGGATGTGAATGGATTAGAGACTTTCTACTACTCTACTGGTCGGAGTCTTGCCCAAACCATCCACTACACTATCTTGCGGAGCGTGGATATTCGTGACCGACGTACCCGACGGGCGAGGTTTTATGTGCTCAGGAAAACCTCCATGCCAGCAGTTTTGGTAGAAGTTGGTTTTCTAACCGGCGATGAAGACTCAGCTAAACTGAAAAGTTCCGCCTTTCGCAGCCAGATGGCTAGAGCGATCGCTCGTGGCATCCTCCTATATATTCGGCAGAATCGGTTGAGCTAAGTTGAGTTCTAATATTGTGTCAATTCTTAATTCATAATTGCTAACCTATAATTTAACGATTTTCTTGTTTTGAGCGAACTCAAGTAATCTGTTTATTACCCCTGGGTGGGTAGGTGCCAATTATTAACCAATGATCAATAACCCAATTTTGATCTCTCGAACTCAACCCCAGAGTCGTCCTATCGGGATTTTCGACAGTGGTGTGGGGGGTCTGACCGTTCTGAGGGAACTATACAAACAACTACCATCCGAATCAATTATTTACTTTGCGGACACAGCACGGCTACCCTACGGTACCAGGTCTGCGGATGAAATCGTGCAGTTCGGCTTCGAGATTCTCAGCTGGATGGTGCAACAGGATGTCAAAATGGTGGTGATGGCCTGCAATACCAGTTCGGCTCTGGCATTAGAAACTCTGCGTAGTGAGTTTGACATCCCAATGCTGGGGCTGATTCTACCAGGTGCCCGTGGGGCGCTCCACCAAGGTCGTCGGATTGGGGTGATTGCTACACCAGCTACCGCTGCCAGCAATGCTTATCGAAATGCTATTTTAGAGGTTGAACCAACTGCTCAGGTCTGGCAAGTGGGTTGTCCGGAGTTTGTGCCATTAGTGGAGCAAAATCGCTTGTGCGAACCCTACACTACAGCGGTCGCACGGCAGTACCTAGAACCTTTGCTAGCAGCCCAAATCGATACCCTAATTTATGGCTGTACTCATTATCCCCATCTAGAACCGATCCTACGGGAAATATTACCCCCAGACGTTAAATTGGTAGACCCAGCGAAATACGTTGTTGCTGCTGCTGCTCAAGAACTGGATTTAATCGGAGGGAAGAATACTGGGGAGCCAAGACCAACTCGCTTTGGGGTCAGCGGTTGTCCTCAACAGTTTGCCCAACAGTCCCTAAAATTTCTGGGTTACACTCCAACAGTTGAAAAAATACACCTACCACAGGTGTCAATCCCTACGATACCTTTAGGTGCGACCCATGATGGCGAGTAATCCCTTGACCGTAGGTCACGCTACGCGAACGCCATCACGGAAAGCTCACCTTTAGAATCGCTAGATTGAAAAATAATAGACCGATTTTTTTTACTAAAAATTGCTTGTGGAGGCAATTGTTAACCCATCCCACTTTCCTTAGGTGAAGTCGTTGCTCACAGGCGACTTCACCTAAGTTAGTTATTATCAAGATTAATTTTTCGCAATTTTTTCAGTCACTTTAACCCCTTTAACTCGCCTTAGATCTAAATCAAGCTAAATCAAGGTTTAGCTCGGCTTGTCATATCATCTCCGGATAATTACCCTTAATAATCTGTCGCCCACAGGAAAGCGCACCAAGAGACGGGAAAGGGGAATTACTAGTTTTGTAAATTTTTGTTTCAAACTTATCACAATTAACGTAAAAGCGAAAACTCACGCTGAAGACTAATTTAGTAAATCAAAAACCTAGTGCTTGAGTAAGCAGTCCGCTATGAGCTTAGTCAAGAAACAGAGTCAACTCATGGGATTTTTTTCCTGGGCGACTCTTGTGTCTTAAAATCTGGTTTTTCGCTTATTTTGACCCATTCCCAATTCCCAATTCCCAATTTCCCCTTAACCTTTACCCATAAAAAATCAGGGATATAATAATTAGTAAAGCAGATTTTATCCCCAATAACGTTACGTTTATTTTATAAGTTATCTAACTATGTCAGCTATAACTATTAAAGACATCAACACCGATAGCCTTTCTGTGGAAGAACGCTATGCACTTGACATTCTAGTAAACCTGCCAGGGCCTCAGGTTAGTAAACTCCAAGAATTAATGGAATTGGAGGTAGAAGACTTTATTAGCCCTATAATTATACAAAATTTTATTGAACTGTGTCAAGAATGCGGCTTGGAGTTGTCTGAGGCAGGAGTCAATAAGTTTAAAGATGCTAACAAACTCGGTAATACTGGAGCCGTAAAAGGAATTATTGGTCCTCAAACGGCTCAGTTTTACTTTGATGCTATCATCAATCAAGTAACACCAGAGTTGCCACCAGGTACCGATAGAAACATTAACCAAGCTGGTTTAGATCTGGTTAAAGAGTTTGAAGGACTCCATAAAAGGTGCCCCGATGGCAGAGTAGAAGCTTATATCGATCCGGTGGGAATTCCTACTATTGGATGGGGTCATACGGCTGGTGTTCGCCTAGGAGATATCATCACTGTTGAGCAAGCGGAGAAATTGCTCAGACAAGATTTAGAAAGTTCTGAATCTACGGTGAGTAATCTTGTCAAAGTATCACTGACTGATAATGAATTCTCTGCTCTAGCTAGCTTTGTGTTCAATATAGGACCAACAGCGTTTAGGCGCTCGACATTGTTACGTAAGTTGAATCAAGGTGATGATCAAGGGGCTGCCAATGAGTTTCTTCGTTGGAACAAGGGTGGTGGTCGAGTCCTATTAGGCTTGAGCAGACGCAGAGAAGCGGAGCGTAAACTGTTTCTTAGTTAAGTAAAATTCAAGGTTGCAGGTTGAAGGTTGTTTGGTTGAAGGTTGAAGGTTGAAGGTTGAAGGTTGAAGGTTGCAGGTTGAAAGGTTGTTTGGTTGAAAGGTTGTTTGGTTGAAAGTTTGTTTGGTTGAAGGTTGAAAGTTTGTTTGGTTGAAGGTTGAACGCGATTGCGTGGCCAAAGGCCAAGGTTGTCATCCAAGGCTACACCTAATGCCTAACCCCTAATACCTAAGCCCTAACCCCTGTAAGTTGGGGAAAATGTATAATAAGAAACCTATCCCCCAGTAAGGTCATTACTCACCTTACCAAACCAATAAGTTTATTTGGGCTACAGGCATGACCAAACAAGCACCTACCTCCTTGCTTTCCCTAAACGTGGCACCGACTCAAGTAGTGCGTTGTTCGTTGGAAGAATCAGGAAATGCGATCGCACGGTTGGGAAATCGTCCTTTGATTGTAGGAGGCCAGTATACTCTGGCTACCCTAGCCTCATCACTGGAATCGGTTTTGGAACAGCATCAACTCAGTTATGAATGCGCATCCTACAGTCCTGATTGCAGTGAGAAGTCTTTAGGTAAACTCTCAGAAGCCGTTGCTGCTCATCAATCTGACTTAATTATTGGGATTGGTGGTGGTAAGGCGTTGGATATTGCTAAAATCCTAGCGCACCAGTGCCAGTTACCTGTAGTTACTGTACCCACCTCTGCTGCTACCTGTGCTGCTTGGACAGCTCTATCCAATATCTATTCTGACCAGGGGGCTTTCCTGTATGATGTTGGACTTGACCGTTGCCCAGATTTATTGGTACTTGATTACAGCTTGATTCAGACAGCGCCCCAACGTACCCTAGTTGCCGGAATTGGTGATGCCTTAGCGAAGTGGTACGAAGCTTCAGTTAGTAGTGGTAGCGCTACAGATACTCTAATTATTGCGGCTGTCCAACAGGCAAGGGTATTGCGAGATATTTTGTTCCAAAAGTCCGTTGATGCTCTAACCCAACCTGGTAGTGAAGTTTGGCGGGAAGTTGTCGATGCAACAGTTTTACTGGCTGGTGTGATTGGGGGCTTGGGTGGAGCTCGATGTCGTACTGTTGCTGCCCATGCTATACATAATGGTTTAACTCATATCCCAGCAGCTCACGATTCTTTACATGGTGAAAAGGTTGCTTATGGCATTTTGGTGCAGCTGCGTTTGGAAGAAATGCTTCAGGGGAACCAACTAGCTGCATCAGCACGACAACAGTTGCTGAAGTTTTATGGTGAGCTTGGTTTGCCCCAAACCCTCCAAGACCTGGGATTGGGGTCCATTACCTTGGCTCAGTTACAGAAAGCAGCTGAGATTGCCTGTGGGGAAAATTCTGATATTCATCGGCTTCCGTTTAAGGTGCTTCCAGAACAGCTGATGGCAGCAATGGTTTCTACTAGGGTACTAGTTGAGGGGAATCGTCAGCAGCAGTTAAGTTTGACAACCTCAACGCTTGAAGGTTGAACGCGCACGCGTGGCCATTCGCGTAGCGTGGCCAATAGGCCAAGGCCAAGGTTGTCTGTCAGAATGAAGAATGAAGAATGAAGAATGAAGAATGAAGAATGAAGAATGAAGAATGAAGAGTTTGTGATTATATATTCTTCATTCAAAAATGTTGCAGGTTGCAGGTTGCAGGTTGAACGGTGTTGGGTATTCGCGTAGCGTGGCCTTTTGGCCAAGGTTGGAGATTTTGAGCTCAAACCTGATACCCTTTAATATTACTAGCATTTTCCCTTACACTGGCTCTCAACTCGTTCGCGTAGCGTGGCCTTTTGGCTAAAGTCAAAAATTCTAGGTCAAGACCTTCAACCGGCTAACCTCCAAACCTGACACTGATAATGGTAGATTTGATTACCCCAGCACAACGACTAAGCGCACTCCCTCCCTACGTATTTGCTCGTTTAGATGAATTAAAAGCAAGAGCCCGTGAGCAAGGGCTGGATTTGATTGACTTGGGGATGGGTAATCCTGATGGTTCAGCACCGCAGCCGGTGATCGAAGCAGCGATCGCAGCCTTAAAAAATCCCGCTAACCACGGTTATCCTCCCTTTGAGGGGACTGCTAGTTTCCGTCAGGCAATTACGAATTGGTATCACCGCCGCTATGATGTGGAGCTAGACCCGGACAGTGAAGCTTTACCTCTGTTAGGGTCTAAGGAAGGACTAGCTCACCTAGCCTTGGCCTATGTGAATCCGGGAGATTTGATTTTAGTACCTTCTCCTGCTTATCCAGTCCACTTCCGGGGTCCGTTGATTGCTGGGGGGGAAATTCACAGCTTGGTTTTGAAACCGGAAAATGATTGGCTGATTGATTTAGGGGCGATTCCGGATCAGGTTGCCCAACGAGCTAAGATCCTCTATTTTAACTATCCCAGTAATCCAACCACCGCTACCGCCCCAAGGGAGTTTTTTGAAGAAATTGTTGCGTTTGCCCGTCGGTACTCAATTCTGCTGGTACATGACTTATGTTACGCCGAATTAGCATTTGATGGCTATCAGCCTACTAGTTTGCTGGAAATTCCTGGCGCTAAAGATATTGCTGTCGAATTCCATACCCTATCCAAAACTTATAATATGGCTGGCTGGCGCGTTGGCTTTGTAGTCGGGAATAGCCGCATTATTCAAGGGTTGCGTACCTTAAAAACTAATCTCGACTATGGCATCTTTGCTGCCTTACAAAGCGCTGCTGAAGCCGCCTTGCAACTGTCAGATGTTTACCTTCAAGACGTCCAAAACCGTTACCGCCGCCGCCGAGATTTCATGATTGAGGGTTTGGCCGAGTTGGGTTGGCAGATTCCTAAGTCCAAGGCAACCATGTATCTGTGGGTTCCTTGCCCAATCGGGGTAGGTTCAACGGATTTTGCCCTGGATGTTTTGCAGCAAACTGGAGTAGTCCTCACCCCAGGAAATGCTTTTGGTATCGGGGGTGAAGGGTATGTGCGGATTAGTTTGATTGCGGAATGCGATCGCTTGGGTGAAGCCCTCAATCGGTTGAAACAAGCTAATATCCGCTACCAAGCCGAAACAATGGTAAAGGGTCACTGACCCCTGGTCTAAAGACACAGGGGCTTGAATAGAACAGTATTCAAGGGCAACCAGTGACTAGATTACAAGGGAGAGTTGATACTCGTTATCACCTTGTTCTAAGACTTGCATAGGCACGAACGTTCGAGTGTTTCCCTAGCTCGTACCTCTTTAAACCTTCTGTTCAAAGGTGTGGGTAAAGCCCAGAAATCCTAGACAAGTTAATCGTAGGGACGCACAACTTGATCTCGTGAGGATTATCTCCATGTTACGAGTACCTGTTATTTCACCAGAGGGTCAACCCCTTATGCCAACTAAAGCCTCTCGGGCTAGGCGTTGGGTTCGCGATGGTAAAGCCATCGAAAAATGGAATGATGCCGGAATCTATTACGTTAGATCGGACCGTTTACATAGTGTCAGTGGCTGT
>NZ_JAAHHS010000342.1:2321-8413 GCF_010692395.1 Moorena sp. SIO3H5 | reverse complement strand
CAACACTGGACGGGCTCAATTCCACCATCGCCTAGCAGTAATAGCCTCCAATCAAAAAGAATTATTAGCCAAACTACAACAACACCAAAGAGGAGCCGAACCAACAGGAGTATACCACAAACAACCATCCCAGCTCACAACCAAACCAAAAACCGCATTCCTATTCACAGGTCAAGGTTCCCAATATGTGAAAATGGGACAGCAATTATATCAACAAGCATCCGTATTCCGTGAAGCCATAGACAAATGCGATCGGCTCCTGAGAGGAGAACTAGAACATCCCATCACCAAAATCCTGTATGACAGCTCAATACCATCAGAACTACTAGACCAAACAGAATATACCCAACCAGTGATATTTGCCGTAGAATACGCCCTAGCCCAATTATGGCAATCATGGGGAATCAAACCAGACATAGTAATGGGTCATTCTCTTGGAGAATATGTAGCAGCAACAATAGCAGGAATATTCTCTGTAGAAGAAGGACTAAAACTGATAACTAGGCGAGGAAAATTAATGCAGCAGTTGCCAAGCACAGGAGAAATGGTATCAGTGAGGGCAACAGAATCGTCAATCAGAGAAAAGATTAGGGAATATAGAGAAGAAGTAGCAATAGCAGCCATCAATGGAGAAGAAAGTGTAGTCATATCTGGTGCCACAAAAGCTATCACAGAAATAGTCACCAACTTAGAATCAGAAGGAATAAAGACCAAAAGACTACAAGTATCCCACCCATTCCATTCACCATTAATGGAACCAATGTTAGCCGAATTTGAACAAGTAGCCAATCAAGTAAATTACAATCAACCAAGAATAGGAATAATATCAAATGTGACAGGAGAAAAAGCCGAGGCAAGTATAGGAACAGCCAAGTATTGGGTGAACCATATTACTCAACCAGTGAGATTTAGTGAAAGTATAGAGACGTTGGTAGAAGAAGGAGTAGAAGTATTCTTAGAAATAGGAGCACAACCAATACTGTTAGGGATGGGACGTAGTTGTGTATCAACAGAAGAAGGAGTGTGGTTGCCATCACTGCGACAGGGAGTAGATGAGTGGGAGTCAATGTTGTGTAGTTTAGGAAAGTTGTATGTGGAAGGAGGGGAAGTAGACTGGTCGGGTATGGAGAGAGATTATCAGAGGCAGAAGGTGGTATTGCCTACTTATCCCTTCCAGCGACAGCGTTATTGGATAGATACTGCCACAAATCCAGACCAGGATGGGAGTGTATCAGAAAATATTAGTAGTTCTATTGTCAACCTACTCCATCAAGGCCAAACAGAAATCCTGGCTCAAAAACTAGAAACAGTAGGAAACTTCTCATCAGAACAACTTCAACTTTTACCAGAGTTGCTGAAAGTCTTAGCTAAAGAACATCATCAAGAATATCAGCAACAATTATCCATAAACAGTATCAAAAATTGGTTCTACCAAATTCAATGGCAACCTTTACCAGATGAGACTCAACCACAGACAATGACTTCAGGAAGTCATTGGTTAATTTTGGCAGATAGTCAAACCGGGGTGGCAGAAAAATTAGCCAGGAAATTGCAACAGCAAGGAAATGAATGCAGTTTAGTTGTTCAAGGGGAGAAATATGAAAAACGTCAGCCAGGAATTTATGAAATCAATCCCTGTGTGCCCCTGGAATTTGAACAATTAGTCCAAGACATCCTCGAAAGTAGTAAATTACCATGGCAAAAGATAATTCATTTGTGGAGCTTAGATGTGCCAAGGACAGAAGATTTAACGATTGGTGTCTTGGAAGAAGCGCAAATGTGTGGATGTGGGAGTGTAGTGTACTTACTACAAGCTGTGCTGAAAACATCAAGTGTACCCCAACTGTGGTTAGTTACCAGAGGAACTCAACCTGTGTTGTGGGAAACAGAGGAAACAGAGGAAATAGCAGTAGCCTCATCACCATTATGGGGATTAGGTAGAGTGGTATCTCTGGAACACCCAAAGTTGTGGGGAGGGTTGATAGATTTAGACCCACAAGCCAAAGGAGATGAAACAGAAATACTACTGGAACTGACAGCCGAAAAATCAGTAGAAGACCATCTAGCTGTGCGTAGAGAAAAGACCTATGTAGCTCGGTTGGTCAAGGAAGAACCCAAAGCATCTCCAGCAATGTCATTGGACTCAGATGGAACTTACCTAATTACAGGAGGGTTGGGAGCTTTAGGATTACAAACAGCTCAATGGATGGTATCCAAGGGCGCTCGCCATCTGGTTTTAATTGGACGTTCTACCCCATCAGAAATAGCTCAAGAAAGTGTTGAACAGCTAAGAGAAACTGGAACCAAAGTCAGTGTCTTATTAAAAGATATCTCAATCGAAAAAAATGTCGTCCATATTTTCGATCATATTCATAAATTTTGCCCTATACTTAAAGGTATTGTTCACACAGCTGGATTGATTGATGATGGAATACTTCAGCAAATGACCTGGGAAAAGTTTACTCGAGTAATGAGACCAAAAGTTGCTGGGAGTTGGCACTTGCATAAACTCACACAAAATATCTCACTAGACTTCTTTGTCTATTTTTCATCCATGGCTTCCTTGCTAGGTTCACCAGGTCAAGGAAATTATGCAGCAGCCAATGCCTTTATGGATTCTTTGGCTTACCATCGTAGAAGAATAAGCCCAACTACCTTAAGTATTAATTGGGGGGCATGGGAACAAGCAGGAATGGCAGCAAGTTTAGCCAGTCAACATCAAGCCCGAATCGAAAATATCGGTATGGGTTATATTCCCAAAAAACTAGGTATGCAAGCATTAGAGCAATTACTGCAAAATCCATCTACCGGTCAAATAGGTATAGCACCTATAAACTGGTCAGTGTTTGCAAAACAGCTAACTTTAAATAATTGTGGTTCATTGCTGTTGGAACTGCTACAGCAGGAAGAACTACAGCAGCAACTTTCACTAAAAAAGAAGACAGAAAAAGAATTTATCAAGAAATTAAAGGCTGCACCCCTAGTAGAATGCGAAGAAATTTTAAGGGATTACCTTCAATCACAGGTAGCTAAAGTACTGGGTTTAAGTTCATCCCAACTACTAGAAACCAATTTAGGCTTTATGGAAATGGGGATGGATTCTCTAATGGCTGTGGAATTAAACAACCAACTGCAAGACCAATTAGAAATTACCTTACCTCCAACAGTAGTTTTTGAGTATCCAACAATTGAGAAACTCTCGAATTATATCTCCTTAGAGGTAATGAACTCTAAATCATTTGACAGTAGCAATAGTGATATGACAACAGCTACTCAGAATCAACAATTACAAGCCGATCGTACAAATTTGCAAGTATTGTCAGATGAAGAAATAGAAGCAAAGTTAATCAGTACATTGAGTAACATGGGGTATTAATAGTTATGAACACAAACAACGAAGAATACAATCAGTCTTTATCTATAATCAAAAGATCCCTTAGAGCTGTGGAGGATATGAAAGCCAAGCTCAAAGCAATGGAAGATTCGCAAACTGAACCTATTGCTATTATTGGTATGGGTTGTCGATTTCCAGGGAATGCCAACACACCAGAAAGCTTCTGGAAACTGTTGTGCAAAGGTGAAGATGCGGTTGCTGAAATCCCACCCCAGCGCTGGGACGTAAACTCTTACTATGATTCTGACCCTGATGCCGTCGGAAAAATGTATGTTCGTCATGCTGCGCTAGTTTCTCAGGTCGATAAATTTGACCCTCAGTTTTTTGGAATCTCTCCCCGACAAGCAATTAGTCTCGATCCACAGCAACGTTTTCTCCTAGAGGTAGCTTGGGAAGCTCTTGAAAGAGCTGGAATTAATCCCCAGAAATTGGAAGACACTCAAACAGGTGTTTTTCTTGGCATTGGTCAAAATGATTATTTTTATATGAACTTGAGCCAACAGGAAAATCTTAGCCACTATGATGCTACGGGAAATGGCTTTTGCTTTGCAGCAGGTCGGTTATCTTACACACTGGGATTGCAAGGCCCTTCCATGGCAATAGATACAGCTTGTTCAGCTTCTTTGGTGGCACTGCATCAGGCTTGTCAAAGCTTGCGTTCGGGTGAGTCCAATCTTGCTTTGGCAGGAGGCGTACAACTGATTCTATCTCCATTAGGCACAACAATGCTATCAAGATTGAAGGCTTTATCACCTGATGGTCGATGCAAGACATTTGATGCTGCTGCTGACGGTTATGGAAGAGGAGAGGGTTGTGGCATAGTAGTGTTAAAGCTTCTCTCTAATGCTATCAAAGATAATGACCAAATCTTTGCCGTGATTCGAGGTTCAGCAGTCAATCATGACGGACCAAGTGGTGGATTGACAGTCCCCAATAAATCAGCTCAGGAAAAACTGATTCAGCAAGCTTTGAAAGCAGCTAGGATAGAAGCATCTCAAGTAAGTTATGTAGAAGCTCATGGTACAGGAACGTCATTAGGAGACCCAATAGAAGTAAGAGCCTTGGCCAATGTATTTGGGCAGGAGCATAACCAAGAAAATCCTTTGATGATTGGTTCAGTCAAAACAAACATTGGTCACCTGGAACCGGCTGCAGGAATTGCAGGTTTGATGAAGGTAGTTTTACAACTACAATATCAAAATATTGCTCCTCATTTGCATTTTAAAAATCCTAGCCCTTACATAAATTGGGAAAATTTGCCCTTAAAAGTCCCAACTCAAAAGACTCCTTGGTTGTCACCAAAGGGTAAGCGGATAGCAGGAGTAAGTTGCTTTGGTATAAGTGGAACAAATGCCCATGTAATATTAGAAGAAGCCCCAGCTCAAGTAAAAAGTAGTGGAGATATCCCAGAACGTCCACTACACATATTAACCCTATCAGCCAAAACACCACCTGCCCTCACAGAACTAATAAAAGATTATGAAAAACATCTAGAAACACATGAGGAAGACAGCCTAGCAGACATCTGTTACACAGCCAACACCGGACGCGCTCAATTCCACCATCGCCTAGCAGTAATAGCCTCCAATCAAAAAGAATTATTAGCCAAACTACAACAACACCAAACCGGAGCCGAACCAACAGGAGTATACCACAAACAACCATCCCAGCTCACAACCAAACCAAAAACCGCATTCCTATTCACAGGTCAAGGTTCCCAATATGTGAAAATGGGACAGCAATTATATCAACAAGCATCCGTATTCCGTGAAGCCATAGACAAATGCGATCGGCTCCTGAGAGGAGAACTAGAACATCCCATCACCAAAATCCTGTATGACAGCTCAATACCATCAGAACTACTAGACCAAACAGAATATACCCAACCAGTGATATTTGCCGTAGAATACGCCCTAGCCCAATTATGGCAATCATGGGGAATCAAACCAGACATAGTAATGGGTCATTCTCTTGGAGAATATGTAGCAGCAACAATAGCAGGAATATTCTCTGTAGAAGAAGGACTAAAACTGATAACTAGGCGAGGAAAATTAATGCAGCAGTTGCCAAGCACAGGAGAAATGGTATCAGTGAGGGCAACAGAATCGTCAATCAGAGAAAAGATTAGGGAATATAGAGAAGAAGTAGCAATAGCAGCCATCAATGGAGAAGAAAGTGTAGTCATATCTGGTGCCACAAAAGCTATCACAGAAATAGTCACCAACTTAGAATCAGAAGGAATAAAGACCAAAAGACTACAAGTATCCCACCCATTCCATTCACCATTAATGGAACCAATGTTAGCCGAATTTGAACAAGTAGCCAATCAAGTAAATTACAATCAACCAAGAATAGGAATAATATCAAATGTGACAGGAGAAAAAGCCGAGGCAAGTATAGGAACAGCCAAGTATTGGGTGAACCATATTACTCAACCAGTGAGATTTAGTGAAAGTATAGAGACGTTGGTAGAAGAAGGAGTAGAAGTATTCTTAGAAATAGGAGCACAACCAATACTGTTAGGGATGGGACGTAGTTGTGTATCAACAGAAGAAGGAGTGTGGTTGCCATCACTGCGACAGGGAGTAGATGAGTGGGAGTCAATGTTGTGTAGTTTAGGAAAGTTGTATGTGGAAGGAGGGGAAGTAGACTGGTCGGGTATGGAGAGAGATTATCAGAGGCAGAAGGTGGTATTGCC
>NZ_JAAHHS010000342.1:0-2221 GCF_010692395.1 Moorena sp. SIO3H5 | reverse complement strand
CACTGCGACAGGGAGTAGATGAGTGGGAGTCAATGTTGTGTAGTTTAGGAAAGTTGTATGTGGAAGGAGGGGAAGTAGACTGGTCGGGTATGGAGAGAGATTATCAGAGGCAGAAGGTGGTATTGCCGACTTATCCCTTCCAGCGACAGCGTTATTGGATAGATACAGATACTTCTAAGAGTTCAGACTCGGCTGTTATCTCTTCAGCAAAACTTCATCCTCTGCTTAACAAAAAGTTCCAATCTCCTCTGTCAAAAGATATCTTTTTCGAGTCATACTTTAGTACTAAGGCACTACCGTTTTTATTAGACCATCTTGTGTATGAACAAGTGGTGGTTCCTGGTGCTTGTCATATTTCTTTGGTGCTAGCTGCTGCATCTCTAACCTTCCCAGATTGGCAATGTCATTTGGAGAATATTTTCTTTCCCCAAGCTTTGGCAATGAAAGAGAACGAGGTACGCACTGTGCAAGTAGCTTTCACTCCAGAGGATAACTACTACTCATTTAAAATCATTAGTTTGAACAACTCTTCTGGCTTACAAATTGATGCTACTTCAAACAATTTGAAACAAGTCAGTCCTTTGTCTG
Source organism: Moorena sp. SIO3H5 (assembly GCF_010692395.1). Taxonomy (GTDB): domain Bacteria; phylum Cyanobacteriota; class Cyanobacteriia; order Cyanobacteriales; family Coleofasciculaceae; genus Moorena. The sequence goes on along the minus strand of NZ_JAAHHS010000342.1, from coordinate 1,633 downwards.
TTCACGCCACAGGTACAATTTTTCCTGCTGATGCTCAAAAATCTCTGGTATCTCTTGAAGAGATTCAATCTCGTTGCACCCAAGAAATAGAAAGTAGAGAAATTTACCAGTACATCCAGGAAAGACAAATTCAGCTAGGAGAAAGTTTCCGATGGATTAATAAATTATGGCTAGGATACGGAGAAGTATTTTGTCAGATGATAGTACCAGACAAGGTACAAAATTCAGCAGAATATCAACTTCATCCAGGCTTACTTGATTCATGCTTTCAATCCATAGCTGCACTAGCCTTAAATCTGAATACAAACAAGAATCAAACCTTTGTTCCCTATAAAGTCAAGAAGTTTAGTTTTTATCACCGCCCCAGGAATGGTTTGATTTGGTGCTATACTCATCTCCAGAAGGAAAAACAATCAGAAATAGAAAAACTAAAAGCAGATATACAATTATTCGATGATCGTGGGCAGCTAGTGGCTGAAGTAATTGGTTTTGAAGCTAGAAAAGTTAACCCAGAACTTCTGCTGATGAACTTGGAGTCAGATATCAGTTCTTGCTTCTATGAAGTAGAATGGAGAGTTAAAAAAGCACGTTTTGAGCAGTTACATTCTCCTGATAGCCTGCAGCCATCTGTAGAAGCCGAGCAAAAATTGAGTCCCTCTGTAGAGCTAACATCATCAACATCCAAGGGTTGGCTGATTTTTGCAGACCAACTTGGAGTAGGTCATTCCTTAGCAACTAAACTGCGGTCAATGGGAGAAGTTTGTACCCTGGTGTTTCCCGGACAACAATATCAACAAATTGCTGCTGAAGAATTTACCATCAACCCCAACCACCCAGAAGAATTTCAGCAACTCCTCGCTGAGGTAGCAGCATACTCATCCAACTTACATGGAGTAGTTCAATGTTGGACAACTACAGCAGCAGAGGATACAAACATCAGTTCCCAAGAGTTAGAAAACATCTCTCAACTCGGTTGTGGTAGCACATTATCCTTGGTCCAGTCCTTACTCAAAGGAGGATTATCTCAACTACCACGGTTATGGTTAGTTACTTCAGGAGCACAACCAATACCACAGACAGAGTCATTACTTCCAGGAATTATCCACTCAACAGTTTGGGGGATGGGAAAAGCAATTAGCTTAGAACATCCAGAACTAAACTGTGTGCGGATTGATTTGGACCCTCAACAAAGTTTCAAAACTCAAGCAGAGCAACTGTGGTTAGAAATTTGGTCACAGGACAAAGAAGAACAGGTGGGATTGCGAGGGGATAGTCGTTATGTGGCTCGTTTAGTCCATAGTCAGTATAGTTCACCAGAGGTTCCCACTCTTTTGAGTCAGGAGAAGACTTACTTAATTACAGGAGGTCTAGGAGGTTTAGGTTTATTGGTAGCTGGTTGGATGGTGGAGAAAGGAGCCCAGCATTTGGTGTTGGTAGGAAGAAGGCCACCGTCACCGGAGGTGGTGAGCCAATTAACCGAGTTAGAAGCAGGGGGAGCAGAAGTGGTGGTGGAACAAGCAGATGTGTCAGAATGGACAGCCATCAACAGGGTCTTATGTCGGATAAATGAGTCAAAGTTTCCATTGGCAGGAGTGATTCACTCGGCAGGGATGTTGTCGGATGGTGTATTACA
>NZ_JAAHHS010000341.1 GCF_010692395.1 Moorena sp. SIO3H5 | reverse complement strand
TCGGGAATGTTTAGGCAGGGAGTTTGCCAAATTAGAAATGAAGATTTTCGCGGCTCAATTGCTCCGGGATTATGACTGGAAATTAGTGCCAGGTCAAGATTTAGAAATGGTGGTGATTCCAACTCCCCATCCCCGGGATGGACTTAAAGTTAAGTTTAGCCGTAGAGTAAACTCTTAACTAAATAAGCTAGTGCAGGAAAAGCAAAACTAATAGGAGTTACGGAAGTTTGCCTGAGCAAGCTCTATATCTATAACGCTTTGTAGGATAGGCGAAGAAACTAAGAGTGTAGTGAGTCTCTTAGTTTCTATACCTTTGCACTAGCTATTTGTTTTAGTTTAAATACTATCAAACAATGTTCACAACTAACTTTACCTTGTACGAAGTAACTGCAACCCTTTTTTTCGGTAAACTTAAGCTAAACTTCAAAAGGAAACTTCGGGATAAATAATCGATGCTAAAATTCTACTACAATACCCTCTCGCCCAATGTTCGTCGTGTCTGGCTCACATTACTAGAAAAAAACCTTACCTTTGAAACAGTATTACTTAAATTAGATGGCGATCAATTTGAACCAGAGTTTTTAGAAATTAACCCATTTCATCACATTCCCGTTCTGGAAGATAACGGCTTGCGGTTAGTAGAATCCTTGGCAATTATGGACTACTTGGAAGCCAAATATCCCACACCTGCCCTGCTGCCAAGTTCACCAGAGGCATTAGCCAAGGTACGCATGGTACAATTGTTGACTGCTAATGAGCTATTTTCCCCAGTAGTTCAACTAATCTGTCAAAAGGAAGATTCACCACAATTTAAAGTAGCCAAGCGGAAGCTAGATACAGTACTCAAATTTTTATCAGACTTGCTAGGAAACAGCCCTTACTTTGCTTCGGACCAGTTAACCTTAGGAGATATCGTGGCTGGGGCAGCAATATCGTTATTGCCGAAGTTAGAGATTAATCTTACTGATTATCCTAACATGGATCAGTGGTTTAAAAGATTGATGCAACGGGAACCATGGCAGAAAACAGACATGAGTGCAGAGGATTTTGAAGAATTCAAGCGGCGAATCAAAGTTCTGGTAAAACTGCGTGCTCGTGAATTGATTGGTGGAAATAAGACAAAGTAAATGTAAGCATTCAGCGGTCAGCGGTCAGCGGTCAGCCGTCAGCCGTCAGCTGACCTAACAGAGATTAAACAAATGCTTACCTGTTTTATTCAAAAGCTGAACGCGCACGCGTGTGCGTAGCACATAAGCTGATAGCTGATAGCTGATAGCTGATAGCTTACCCACTAAATCTCATCCCCTTGACTCTCCACTCTACTAGAGAGTTTATCCTTTAACCATAGGGTGAGGGTAAATCATGAAACAACAAAGCTTTCGTTTACAAGGAATGAGCTGCGCTGGTTGCGCCAGACGCATTGAAACCCTGATTCAAAGGGTTCCAGGTGTGGTAGAGTCCAGGGTCAATTTTGGTACAGAAGAAGCTAGTATTACCTACGATACCGAGGAAACTAAGCCCGAAAAAACTAACCAGCGACTAACTAGACTGATTCAAAAGACAGTGAGTGATGCTGGCTACCAAGCTTACCCGATCGAGGATATCAGTGATCAGCCTGATGATCACGAATGGCAACGTCAAGCCGAAACCCTTGACCTAAAACGAAAATTCATTGTTGGTGCTGTGCTTAGTACTGTATTAGTGATTGGTTCACTACCGATGATGACAGGATTATCTATCCCCTGGATTCCATCTTGGTTACATCACCCTTGGCTACAGCTGGTATTAACCACACCGGTTCTGTTTTGGTGTGGACAGTCTTTTTTGATTGGAGCATGGAAAGCCTGGAAACACAAAACAGCAGATATGAATACCCTAGTCACCCTTGGGACTAGTGCTGCCTATGTCTATTCTCTGTTTCCCACTATGTTGCCCCCGGTTGTTTTGAAATCTTTCCTACCCCAAGGGGTAACTCTCCCTGTGTACTATGAAACCACTGCCGTAGTGATTACCCTGATTTTGCTAGGGCGATTGCTGGAACACCGTGCTAAAGGACAGACATCTCAAGCAATTCGTAAGTTGATGGGATTACAAGCTAAAACTGCTCGTGTGATTCGCCATGGTCAACCCCAGGATATTCCCTTGGCTCAGGTGCAAGTTGGAGACGTGGTATTAGTGCGTCCAGGAGAAACTATTCCGGTAGACGGCATAGTTATGGAAGGGGCTTCTAGTGTGGATGAAGCCATGGTTACAGGAGAAAGTGTTGCGGTCAAGAAACAGCCGGGGGATGAAGTGATTGGAGCAACAATTAATAAAACTGGTAGCTTCCAGTTCCAGGCGACTCGGGTCGGGAAAGATACCGTACTGGCACAGATTGTTAAGTTAGTACACCAGGCTCAAGGGTCTAAAGCACCGATTGAAACCTTAGCGGATCAGGTGACAGGGTGGTTTGTGCCCGTAGTGATTGCGATCGCAATAATCACCTTTGGAGTTTGGTGGATCACCACGGGAAATCCTACCCTAGCAATGATTAATATGGTGGCGGTGTTAGTGATTGCTTGTCCCTGTGCTTTAGGTCTAGCTACTCCAACCGCAGTGATGGTAGGAACCGGTAAAGGCGCAGAAAACGGGATTTTAATTAAAAATGCCGAGAGTCTGGAATTGATTCATCAACTGCAAACTATCGTGCTAGATAAAACCGGAACCTTAACGGAAGGGAAACCGATGGTAACGGATTTTATTACAGTTGGAAGCATCTATGACTCCTCATCAGAACTGGGCAGGTTCACCGGCAGCAATGAAATCAACTTGCTGCAACTAGCGGCAGTGCTAGAAAGTCATTCGGAACATCCCTTAGCTGAAGCAGTGGTGGGCTATGCCGAATCTCAGGGAATAGGATTGCAGTTACTAACACCAGAGAATTTTAGTGCTGTTGCTGGCAGTGGGGTACAGGCAATGGTTGATTACGATCATCCACTCTTCTCTTCCGAACTGACAAATGATGGGCTCAAGGGCAAGAGATTAGTACAGATTGGGACAAAACGATGGATGGAAGAATTAGGCATTGAAACAGATGTGACAGTGCAACCGGATCGGTCTTTAGCAGACTATCAGGGGGATTGGGAGGCTAGCCGTAAGACGGTAGTTTGGATCGCAGTTGATGGTAAAGTTGAGGGTATTTTGGGTATTGCTGATGCCCTCAAACCTGCTTCAGCTGAGGTGGTGAAATCCTTGAAGCGGTTGGGATTAGAGGTAGTAATGCTAACAGGAGATAATCAACAAACTGCTGATGCGATCGCATACGAGGTTGGCATCGATCGGGTATTTGCTCAAGTCCGACCTGATCAAAAAGCTAGCATCATCTCTACTATCCAAAAAGAAGGCAAAACTGTAGCAATGGTAGGGGATGGGATTAATGATGCCCCAGCTCTGGCTCAAGCAGACGTGGGAATTGCCATTGGTACAGGTACTGATGTTGCGATCGCAGCCTCTGATCTGACCCTAATCTCGGGAGATTTACAAGGCATCATTACAGCCATTCAACTAAGTCGTGCTACCTTCCGCACTATTCGCACTAACCTCTTTTTTGCCTTTATCTACAATGTACTAGGAATTCCGATTGCGGCTGGTGTGTTATTCCCGATCTTTGGCTGGTTACTCAATCCCATTATTGCTGGTGCAGCGATGGCATTTAGTTCAGTATCTGTGGTAACTAATGCATTGCGCTTACGGAATTTTCAACCTATTTCTAGCTTATGAGACACTGTTATTGGTGGGTTACGGCGGATAGGTTGGTTAAAAGGTGAGCTTTTAGAGTATTCGCCGCCTAACCCACCCTACCCTTGGATTTAAGTAATCTAACCAGCTGTTTGTGTGAGCTACTGTCTCAATCCCAACTGCCCTAAGCCTTACAATCCTGATTGCAACAAGTTTTGCCAAACTTGCGGCACTAAACTCTTGTTAGGACAGCAATACCGCGCTCTTAAGCTGATTGCAGCAGGAGGCTTTGGCAGAACCCTTTTGGCCATCGACGAGGGAAAAGCGTCTAAATCCTACTGTGTGATTAAGCAATTTTACCCCCAAGGTAACAATCAAGCTAACAATCAAGGTAACAATCAAGCTAACAATCAAGCTAACAATCATCCTACCAAAGCTGCTCGATTATTTCACCAGGAAGCCTTGCGCTTGGAACAGTTGGGCAAACACCCCCAGATTCCTGAACTCTTCGCCCATTTTGAACAAGATCATCACTGGTACATAGTTCAGGAATTTATCCATGGGGAAAATTTAGCTCAAGAGTTGGCAGCAACTGGACCATTCCGAGAAGCTCAGATTCGTAGACTCCTAAGTCAGTTGTTACCAGTGCTCAACTTTATCCACCAAGGTAAGGTAATTCATCGGGATATCAAGCCAGAGAATATCATTCGTCGTCGTATCCTCCACCCCAGTGCTGGCTTTGGAGTTATCACTCCCCCAGACCTGGTATTGGTAGATTTTGGTGCAGCAAAGTATGCCACACGCACTACCTTAGCCAAAACTGGCACAACTATTGGTAGTGCTGGTTATGCGGCTCCCGAACAAATCTTTGGTAAAGCAGTATTTGCCAGTGACATCTATAGTTTAGGAGTCACCTGCATTCATTTGTTGACCCAAACTCAGCCATTTAATCTATACGATCCGATGGAAAATGGCTTTGTCTGGCGGGATTTTTTGGTTCATAATCCTGTCAGTAGACAATTGAGTCGGATTCTCGACACAATGATTCAGAGTTCCATCAAGCTCAGGTATCAATCTGCGATCGCAGTGATGGACGATTTAGGAATCACCCGAGAAACCGAAGCTGGTCTTACCTGGGAGCCATTCCACCGTAATCAACTAACTCCCCAATTTACAGGAAAAACTGGTAGAACTGGTAAAACTGGTAAAACTAATCTAAAAACTAACTCTAGGCCACCAAGAGGTAATCCCAGGATTATCGTTTTTGCAGCAACCACTCTCAAAGGTCATTCCGATCAAATTTATTCTGTAGCCTTTAGCCCTGATGGACGTACCCTAGCCAGTGGGTGTAGGGACAAAACTATCAAGTTGTGGGAGTTGAACACAGCTTGGGAAATCCTGACCTTTGGAGGTTGGTTTTCTAAGCATTCCGCTGAAGTACGTGCTGTAGCATTTAGTCCTAAAGGCAGGAGTCTTGCCAGTGGTAGCGCTGACCACACCATCAAACTCTGGAATGTGCGTAATGGTAAGGAGATTTTCACCTTCACAGGGCATTCCGGTGACGTGAATTCCATTGCTTTTCACCCCCAAGGATACCACCTTGCCAGTGGCAGTAGCGATGGTACCATTAAGCTTTGGGATGTTCGTACCCTTACGCAGCTCACTACTCTGACCGGACATTCATCATCGATTGATTCAGTAGCCTTTAGCCTCGATGGCCAAATCCTTGCTAGTGGTAGTGCTGACGCTACCATCAAGCTTTGGGATCCCTTAAGTGGTCAGGAAATTCACACCTTTGAAGGGCATTCAGACCAGGTGCTTGCGATCGCGTTCACTCCCGATGGACAGACCCTAGCCAGTGCTAGTGCTGACGGTACTATCAAGCTTTGGGATATTAGCACTGCCCAGGAAATTACCACCCTCAACGGACATAATGGTTGGGTTTATGCGATCGCATTTGACCGTAGTGGCAAAATTCTCGCTAGTGGTAGTGCAGATACTACTATAAAGCTATGGGATGTTGATACAACTCAAGAAATTGGCACTCTCAACGGTCATTCAGACACCATTCATGCTCTTGCCTTTGGTCCGAATAACAGAACTCTTGCCAGTGGTAGTTTCGATAACACCATCAAGATTTGGCGCTAATTACCTAGCTTGCTTCAGGTAACAGGCAAAATAGAAAAGGCAAAAGGCAACAGGCAACAGGCAACAGGCAACAGGCAACAGGCAACAGGCAAAAGGCAAAAGGCAACAGGCAACAGGCAACAGGCAATCCGATGATTAAGAACTAATAATTATACTTACGGTAAACAGAATAACAAAAGCAAATTTTAAATACCAATGCAACTAATATCTGAATCAAAATATTATTCTCCAGAAGACTATTTAAAACTAGAAGAAACAGCAGAATACAAGAGTGAATATCGGGATGGAGAAATTATACCAATGACTGGTGGCACTACCAATCATAATCAAATTGCCCTTAATATTGCTACCCTTTTCAAACTTGGATTAAAGGGAAAACAGTACAAAGTTTACATTGGTGATGTGCGTTTGTGGATACCTCGTTACCGTCAGTATACCTATCCAGATGTTATGGTGATTCAGGGTGAACCAGTTTACACAGGTAAGGGTACAACTACAGTAACGAACCCAATGTTAATTGTCGAAGTTTTATCAAACTCTACTAAAAACTATGATCAAGGTGATAAGTTTTTATACTATCGTTCCATCTCAGAGTTCAAAGAATATATTCTAATCGAACAAAGTGAGTATCGTCTACTGCAATATAATAAAACTGCTACCAATCAATGGCAGTTCACTGAGTATGAATCAGAAAATTCCGTTATTTCTCTAAATTCCTTAGAGTTAAGCGTTTCTTTTCCAGATATTTACGAGGGGGTAAATTTTAAACTTACTCAAGACTAATTTTTTGATAAATTATTAAACAGGCAACAGGCATGCTAGCAACAGGCAACAGGCAACAGGCAATAGGCATGCTAGCAATAGGCAACAGGCAACAGAGAAAAGGTAAAAAAATCTCTGTACCTGATTAATATCAAAACTGCTATAACAATCAATTGCCATTAATCCTTCAACCTTCACCCAAACAACCTTAAACTTTCAACCTTCAACCCTTCAACCTTCACCCAAACAACCTTAAACTTTTAACCTTCAACCCTTCAACCTTCAACCAAACAACCTTGATAATGACTAGTAATTTTTTTAGCACAAAAGAAAAGTTCTTTGATCTGTGGGCACCAAACTACGACATCCTGTTCACCACAGTATTTTATCAGGCACTCCATAAACGACTGTTAGAGTTTGTAGAACTCACAGATCAGCCCAATGTATTAGACCTTGGCTGTGGTACAGGTCGTTTACTGAATCGTTTTGCTCAAGAGTTTCCCAATCTTCGAGGCACTGGGGTAGATTTATCTACTAAAATGCTCACTCAAGCCCGACAAAAAAATCAGCATCGGCAGCGCATAATCTATAGAAAAGGCAATGCTGAATCTCTTCCCTTTGCTGACAGGGAATTTGAAGCAGTATTTAATACCATCAGCTTTTTACACTATCTCAATCCTCAACAAGTTTTCTCAGAAGTTAGCCGGGTCTTGGAACCCAAAGGACATTATTACTTAGTAGACTATACTGTTAGAAAGCGAAAAAAATCTTTACCAATTTCTCCTAACCAGATTCGTTTCTATAGCCGACAGCAACGGGAAGAATTTGGCGAGGTAGCTGGTTTGTCATGTTTAGGGCATCACCATCTCCTCGGATCCATTGTGCTAAGTATCTTTGAAAAACATTAATAACTATTCCCTCTCCCCACACCTCCAATAAATTCCACAACTCCCACTCTTTCCCTACTCCCTACTCCCTACTCCCTACTCCCTACTCCCTAACTACAGCGCTATAGTTACTTAATCACCTCACAGCACTCTGCCACAGATGCCCGTTTTTCCATAGCAGCCACCAGTGCTTCATAAGATTCCCAGTGTTCACTAATCATACTAGTCGCCTGACGCTCAGCCCATCGTGCTTTCACTGAGTACTCACTACCAGGAAAACCTAACCCTTCCAAAGCCTCTCGGAGTTTTTCGCAGTCTTCTGCTCCGCCCTCAACATTCTCATAGACTATAGTTTCCGCAGCAATGCCTGCCATCCAAACCGTGCAAAATCGATCTAAGGTTAATCGCATTTCCCGAAGATTAGAAGCCTTAGCGGATAGTGCTTCAGTATCAAAGGTCACACCACCATTACCCAGTTGTCCCTGCTTCAAAGCTTCCCAAGCACTTAAGGTGTAACCAGTGATTGGAATACCAAGTAAGTAAGCCACCATAAAATGACCCGCTTCATGGCGAATTATACGTCCGCGATGTTCAGGATTGGTACTCGCCAATACATCTAACAGCAGCGTTAACCCTTTCCCTTTGAAGCTGAAGCCATCTAGGGTAACAAGACTCAAGACACCAAAAGTAGTTACCGCAGGGATTGCCGGAGAAATATTCAACAGTGGTCCTAGCAAAACCGAAAGGGTCATGCCAAAAACACCAATAGCAATTAAATTCAGCGCAATTTGTTGCATTTGTTCTTGGTTACTTGTTACATCATTGTTAGTTATATCATGTTTTTTGGAACAATTATGAATAGTAGGGAATAGGTAACAGGGAACAGGGAATAGGGAATAGGGAAGAGGGAATAG
>NZ_JAAHHS010000340.1 GCF_010692395.1 Moorena sp. SIO3H5 | reverse complement strand
AGCTAAAGGATGGTTTGAATATTTCCTCCTGCTGAAGGGCAAACATTACCTGAAATAAGGGGTTTTGGGATAGAGACCTTTGAGGTTGCAACTCTTCTACCAACTTCTCAAAGGGTATGTCTTGGTGACCATAAGCTTCTAGGGCTGTTTGTTTAACTCGGTTTAATACTTCTGTGAAACTAGGAGACCCTCCCAGGTCTGTGTACATGATTAGGGAGTTGACAAAGAAACCTATCAACCCTTCTATTTCTGTACGGTTGCGGTTGGCGATCGGTGTTCCTACTGCTATACTTTCTTGGCCACTGTAACGAGATAGTAAGACTTTGAAGGCTGCTAGCAGGGTCATAAATAGGGTGGTTCCCTGGTTTTGGCTGAGTTGTTTAACTTTTGATGTTAGTGCTGCTGGTATGTTTATCGGTATACCTGCCCCATTAAAGGTTTGAACTGGAGGTCGGGGATGGTCTGTGGGTAGTTGTAGTTGGGGCAAGTCTTGGAGCTTTTGCTTCCAGTAGTTGAGTTGGCTAGAGAGGGTTTCACCTTGTAAGTAGTTCCGCTGCCACACTGCAAAGTCGGCATATTGTATTGGTAGTGGTGGTAATGAGGATGGTTGGTCTTGCACTGTGGCAGTGTAAATGCCTGAGAGTTCTTTGGATAATACTTTCAGTGACCAGCCGTCGCTAGCGATGTGATGTAATGTGATTTGCAGTATGTGTTCTGTTGTTTCTAGTTGATACAACTGAGCGCGTATGGGGGGGTCTACTTCTAGATTGAATGAAAGTTCATTTTCTTGTTGAAGTAACTGTTGGAGTTTGTTTGTTGCCTCAGATGGTGTTAACCCACTTAGGTCTTTTTTGGGTAGTTGTAGTTCAAAGGGGGGTTTGATTATTTGTACTGGTGTACCATTGATTTCACTGAAAGTGGTTCTGAGGGTTTCATGGCGAGCAATGATTTGGTTCAGGCTTTTTTGTAGGGCTAAATAGTCCAATTGACCTACTAGATGTAGGGTTAATGGCATATTGTAGGCGTTGCTACTCAAGGCCATTTTTTCTATAAACCATAGCCTTTGTTGAGCGAAGGATAATGGTGGGGGGTTGCCATCTTTCACTCTTGGTGCGATCGCTATTGTCTCCACACCCTCACTTGCTGCTAGATATTTCTCCAGTTTCTGAGCTAAACTAGCTAGCTCTGGCGTTTCAAAGAGAGTCTTGAGAGGGCACTCCACTGCAAATGCCTGTTGTATCCGAGAGACAACCTGAGTCGCTAGTAAAGAATGCCCCCCCAAATCAAAGAAGTTGTCGTGTATTCCGACTTTTTCTATTGCCAACACCTCTTGCCAAATCTCTGCTAATACCTTCTGTGTCTGGGTCTGGGGAGCTACATATTCTGTTGACACACTACTGGCCACATCTGGTACAGGTAAAGCCTTACGGTCTACCTTGCCATTGGGGGTCAGTGGCAGTTGTGGCAACACGACAAACCCGCTTGGTATCATATACTCCGGCAACCGCTGTTTCAGATACTGTTTCAATTTCCCTATTTGTTCTGTCTGTGATCCTTCTGGAGTTTCACTTAAGAGCACTATATAAGCGACTAGACCTTTATTACCAGAGTTATCTTCTGTTGCTAATACCACTGTTTCTTTGACTGTGGGATGTTGAGTTAAAGTCGATTCTATTTCTCCTGTTTCGATGCGATATCCTCGCACTTTTACCTGGTTGTCGATGCGACCGATATATTCGATATTGCCATCGGGTAAATATCTAGCTAAGTCTCCCGTCTTATATAGTTTAGAGTTGTCACCCTCGAAAGGGTTAGGTATGAATCTTTCTGCCGTTAAGTCTGGTCTGTTTAGATATCCTCGTGCTAAACCTGCACCACCGATATGTAGTTCTCCTGGTACTGCGATCGGTACTGGTTGTAAGTAAGGATCAAGGATATAAATCCTCAGATCTGCTAAAGCTTTTCCAATGGGGCTACTGACCTGTTCTATGTTGTCTTTGCTCAAGAAAAGGTATGTGACATGGACTGTTGTCTCGGTGATACCATACATATTGATTAACTCAGGGCATTGATCCCCATGGCGTTCAAACCATGGGGCAAGAGTTTGTATCTTGAGGGCTTCCCCCCCGAAGATGACATATCGTAGCTTGAGAGCATCAGCACTATAGCCAAGATCGACTGGAATTAGTTGAGCGAATGCAGATGGAGTTTGGTTGAGGACAGTAACCTGATGTTGAACTAACAGATCGTAGAATTCTTTGGGAGAACGACTAACCCAGTAGGGCACAATGACAAGGCGACCACCATACAGCAGAGCTCCCCACAGTTCCCACACAGAGAAATCGAAGGCGTAGGAATGGAATAATGTCCAGCAGTCGTGAGGATTAAAATTGTAAATGGCTTCAGTTGTACGGAATAAGCGGGTGACATTTTGATGGGGAATTAAGACTCCCTTTGGTTGTCCTGTGGAGCCTGAAGTATAAATTACATAAGCCAAATTTTCTGGAGTTACTCCAATAGCAGGATTATCTGTACTTTGTTGAGATAAGGCGACTGTGTCTAAATCACTATCCAAACAAACTACTTTGGCTTGATGTTGTGGCAAATCTGATAAAACCGACTTAGTTGCTACTAATATTGGTACTGCGGCATCTTCCTTGATATAACTCAAACGTGGTGCTGGATAACTGGGGTCTAATGGTACATAAGCTCCACCTGCCTTGAGAATCCCCAACAATCCCACTATCATCAACAGCGATCGCTCTACACAGATACCCACTAATACTTCTGGTTTGACACCCAAACTTTGCAAGTAGTGAGCTAATTGATTAGCTCGACAATTTAACTCGAAGTAGGTCAGTTGTTGGTCTTCAAATACTACTGCTATTGCCTCTGGGGTTTTCTGGACTTGTGCTTCAAATAATTGATGGATACATTTGTCTGTGGGGTAATCTGTTATGGTATCGTTCCATTGTACTAGTATCTGATCTAGCTCTACCTCTGTCATTATTGGCAATTGTAATACCCTTTGTTCTGGATGAGTCACCACTGCTTCTAACAAAACCTGGAAATGCTTCATCATCCGGTTTATTGTGTCTGGCTCAAAAATATCTCTGCTGTAGTTACAACAAACTTCCAAACCTGATGAAACTTCCATCAAGCGAACTTCCAAATCGAATCTGGTGAAATCAAAATCCAACCTTTGGCTTACCCTTAAACCGGGTAAATTCCAAGGTTCCATTTTAGTATTCTGGAGAGCGAAGGCCACCTGTACTAAAGGGTTATGACTTAAGTTTCTCTCTATGTTTAGCTCTTCTACTAGCTTCTCAAAGGGTAAATCCTGGTGAGCGTAGGCTTCTAAGGTAGTTTCTCTTACTTGATTTAATAATTTTTTGAAGGTGGGATTATCTGACAAGTCAGCCTGTAACACAAGGGTATTGACAAACATACCAATCAATGATTCAGTTTCCCCTCGATTGCGATTGGCAATAGGAGAACCTACTACTAAATCTAATTGACCGCTGTAACGGGATAATAAAACAAAAAATGCAGATAACAGAGTCATAAATAATGTACTTTCTGACTCTTGGCTTAACTGTCTTAGTTTTCTAGTCAAATCTAGATCTATTTGAAAAGACTTGCTCCCACCCTTAAATGTAGGTTGAGCAGGATGGGGGTAGTCTGTAGGAAGCTTCAGAACTGGGGAAACTCCAGCCAGTTGTTTTTTCCAGTAATTCAATTGTTTTTCGAGCACCTCTCCAGCAAACCATTCCCGTTGCCAGTAAGCAAAGTCTGGATACTGGATAGGTAGTTCTGGTAGAATCGGGGTTTTTCCCTGAGAAAAAGCTGTATAGAAACTAGATAGCTCTTTAACTAAAATCCCTAAAGACCAGAGATCGCACATAATGTGGTGCATTGTGATTAGCAGCACATGACGTTCTGGGTCAAGTCGCAACAAAGTAACTCGTAGCATCGGTCCCTTAGCTAGGTCAAACAGTGCCATTGCTTCCTGTCTGACTAGCTGTTGAACTTTTTCTGACTGTTCCTGGGGCGAGTAGCTATTTTGCAAGTCTACCACTAGCAGTGTCAGGTCGGTTACTGGAGCAACTATCTGTACGGGTTTTCCATCGAGATCGGAAAAGGTAGTCCGCAACATTTCATGGCGTTGGATAATTGCGTTCAGACTTTGCTCCAAGGCGACAACATTTAAAGTACCGTCTATAGTCAGAACAATTGGTAGATTATAAGCGGGATTATTAGGAAACAGCTGGTTCAAAAACCATAGCCTTTCCTGAGCAAAGGACAAAGGTATTTTGCCATCTCTATCAACTTGTTTAATAAACTGTTTTTGAGTTTTATACCCCTGAAGCAAAAACTCTATAATTTCTCTTTTACGCTCGATTAAAGCCTGTTTCAACTCTGGTGTAATTACTCCCTTTGGAGCATCACATCCTAGTTGCTCTTTTTCTATCCAAAGTTTGATACCTAGATTTTGTAGATAAGATATAAACTCAACTATTTTCATAACAGAAACCGCTCCTTTTCTTCTGTTTCAGAAGTTAATGTAGTCTGATTTTGAGCAACTTGACGCAGCACTTCTAGGTTTTGGGCTATGCCAGTAATAGTCGGATACTCAAATAAAAGCTTTAAGTTGAGTTCCATCTCAAAAGCCTGTCGCAAGCGAGAAATCACCTGAGTTGCTAACAGAGAATTGCCCCCCAACTCAAAGAAATTATCATAGATACTCACCTGGGACACCCCAAGCAGTTCCTGCCAAATTTGAGCAACTTGGCGCTCCGTCTCATTCCTGGGCTTAACCTTTTCTTTAGTTGAACGACCCAAATTACTCTCTCGAAGTAAAGCTATATCAATTTCCCCACCCTCAGTCACAGGCATTTCAGCCAACTCCACCACAGCACCACTACTAGGTTTACCCACTGCATCCTGTACCATTAGCTCCAGAACACTCACATCGGGTTTACCCTTATCGTTAGTCGTAAAGTAAGCTGTTAATTGTTGCAGACTATCCGAAGTAGAAGTCAACCTTCTGATATTAAGATTACTACCATCCAAACCCACCATTAAGTAGGGTTGGTCATGGCATAAACCAGCTAACAGTGAAGACATACCTTGAGATAATCCCACAGCTAAATATCCCTTGGCTTGAGTTAACTGCTTCATCTGATAACCCCGACTCATCCCCATGTCATCCCACATACTCCAAGCTAAACAATAGCTCTGTAACTGACTCATCTCACGTTGATAGTAAGAGAAAGCATCCAAGAAACTATTAGCTGCTGCATAAGCTCCCACCGTTGTGCCACCAAAGAAGCCATTAATAGAGGAAAAATTGATAAACAAAGTCTTTGGTTGCAATTCTTGCAATTGATGTAATACCCAAGTACCTATCAGTTTAGGACGTAACACCTCAGCTAAACTTTCTGGTGTTTCCTCCCTCAGCAAACGCTCTTGCATCAACCCTGCTAGATGAATCACCCCATCCAGTTGTTGAGTGTTCCATCCAGACAAGGTTTGCTGTACTACCTGTTGCACATCTGTGAAATTGCAAATATCAACTGCTTGGTATATCACCTCCCCATCTAACTGCTGCAATGATTGGTAAGCTTGGATTTTCTCTGCTACCTTCCCACCATGCTGTAGATGAGTCTCCCAGCGATCGCACTCTGGTAGCAGTGTACGACCTAACAGCAATAATTTAGCCTGATAATGTTCCAAAAGATACTTAGCAATTTCAACAGCAATTCCTCCTAAACCGCCACTGATCAGGTAAGTGCCTCCAGTTTTGAATCGTAATGGTTGTTTGGGTAAGGAAGGTAGGTCAATTTTCTCCAGACCTAATACCCAACGCTCTCCATCTCGATAAGCCACTTCTGAATCTTTAGCATCAATAGTTAGTTCCTCAAGGATGCGATCGCCCTTGGCGGGGCTTCGCCCATCGGCTTCTAATGAGTCTTGTGGCAAGTCCAGATGCCGACAATGCCAGTGGGGGATTTCCATCGGGATAGTTTTCAACAAACCTGGTACTGTAGCTTTTTGATAGGCAATGGGTTCTTTGGGATTCAGAGATTGACTATGACTGGCAACATACAGCAGTCGCACTGGATAATCTGGGCTCTGATTACCGAAAGTTTGTAGGATAAATAAGAGGCTATAGATGCCAGTTATTTGTGCTGTTTCTAGAGTTTCTGTATCAGGGATTACTTCAGTATATTCATCATAATGCCATAGGTGAATAATTGCTCCAATTTGGAAATTATCTGCTGCTATAGACTGGTATAATTGTTGATAGTCTCTAACATCTGTACCAATTATATAGTGATTGTCATTGACTTTGGTGAAAGTTTGTCCTAGTTCTATCTGCACATAAGGCTGAGAATTAGTGTCTAATTTGTGGCATAATCGTTGACCTAAGCCTAACTTATCTATAAATACTAAAATTACTCCGATTCGAGCTAATTTGTGTAGTTGATAATTTCCTTGTTTTCGTTGCCATGTTTTTTGATAAAACCAATCAGGAATTGTGTTGCTGCTATTTTCGGTAATTAAATCTACCCGTTTTAAGATTTCTTTGAATTCTCCTGTGGCAAATTTTTGACTAAGTTGAGTTCGTTGAATCTTACCGATGGAAGTTTTGGGAATTACGTCTTTGTCTAGGGGTATTAAATAATCGGGATTAATTCCCATGCGGTTGACTACTTGTTCTCTGATAGCTTTTAATAAAGCTAATAACTCTGTATCTTCCGTTTGATCACTATTGAAAAATATGGCTAATTTATCGGTATTGTCATTAGTTTCTCGCACAGCACAAGCGCAGGTGTAGGAAACTTCTATTTCTGGTAATTCTTCTACCGCCGATTCGATTTCATGGCTGTAGTAGTTTAACCCGTTGATAATAATTACGTCTTTTTGTCTTCCAGTAATTGTTAAACGCCCGTGTTTCAGAAAGCCTAAATCTCCTGTGTTAAACCAACCATCTGGGGTAAAAGCTTCTTGATTGGCCGTGGGATTTTGATAGTAACCCGAGGTAACTGATGCGCCTTTTACCTGTAAAGACCCAACAACTCCTTCACGAACTACTTGTTGATTTACGTCAACAATTCTCAAAGAAGCCCCCGCAATTGGTGGACCAAGTTCAACAAATTTATCTTGATCAGATGATGATTCAAGAGAAAAACTGTTAGACCATGTAATCCCGGAACAAGTCTCGCACATTCCGAAAGCTGGATGAATAGCTTTGGTCGATAAACCATAAGAGCTTAAAAGTTTAAGAAAGTTTCTGGCAGTTTTAGTAACGATTGCTTCTCCTGCATTCACTAAAAATTTCATTGAAGACAAATCCCAGTGTTGTTTCGTAACTTCTTCTGCGCAATCGCCAATCAGAGTAAATGCAAAATTTGGTGCCCAGCTAATTGTGGCTTGATAACGGTCAATTAAATCTAACCACTTGAGTGGATTTTGCAGTATCAATTGTGTCGGTACATGAATCTGCTGACATCCTAAGTCTACTGCCATAATACTCAGAAATACCAATGCTCCTACATGGTCCATCGGCATCCAATTCAAGGTGACATCTTGACTAGAAAATTGGTTCATGGCAATTGTACCAGCAGACATACTCAATAGATTGCAGTTTTGCTGCATTACTGCTTTAGGTATCCCAGTGCTACCAGAAGTTAACAGCAAAACTGCCAGGTCTTGTGGTTGACTTTTGTAAATCTTTGGATCTGGTTCAAAACCTCGTAACTGTTCCAAAGTTTCAACCACAAACTTCCCTAAATTCAGACGTTGAAACCACCCACTCATTGATGGCGCTAATTTGTTATCTGTGAGTATCAAAGGCTGTCCTAACAAAGCCCAAGTATTTTGCAGTTTAGTAAGACTACTGTGGGATTGGTCATAACTAGGGGGTATTGATACTGGTACTGGTACAAATCCTCCCAACACACAACCCCAAAATGCACTGATAAAATCTTGATTTGATTCTAGTTGAAAGATTACTTTGTCTTGAGGTTTTAACCCTAACTGTCTTAACCCTCGTAATAGTCTTTGAGCTTCTACCCACAACTCACTATAGGTTTGAGTGATTACTTCTCCATCTGACTGAATATATATTAAACTGGTATCCCCGTGCTGTTTTGCTGCTCGTTCTAATGCTTGTGCTAAAGTAGTTGGTGCATTTGGCGGCCACTTGATTGGTTCTCCTTCACTGATGGCTTGCTTTCGGGATGTTGATTGGGTTGGTAATTCTGTTGTTGAATATGACTTTTCTACTACGGAAGTTGGACCATGATTCGGTAGTTTGATTTGTTCTGATGGCAGCAAGTCTGATATATGCAATGGTGGCAATTTTAGTGTTTTCTGTTGCACTACCACTGCTACTTGTTCTATTTCTGGCACTGCTTTGAGTTTTGCTTCCCATTGTTGCACTA
>NZ_JAAHHS010000034.1 GCF_010692395.1 Moorena sp. SIO3H5 | reverse complement strand
TGTCCTGGTGTGCTCTGTGGTTCTTTCTTCTGAAATCCTAACATATTCCCGTAGTAGTGTAATTTCATGCCTTATTGTTTGTTTAGCCTAATTAAAAGTTTTTCAGCTAATACCTGAACGTGAGGTTCACCAAGCATGGTGGTATGATTTCCAGGAATCACATGAACCTCCACGGTTTGGCTAGAAAGCTGATTCCAACCCCAAGTTGGATCCGTGGGAATTTCATCAAGCATTCCCAATTCATCCTGATAAACTTCCTTGGTGCGGAACAGGGTAATCCGACCTTGATAGCCTCCTTGTGGGAGATAACTCATAAAAGCCAATTCGTCAGCTTTAATAGTTTGAACAATCCCACGCACTCGTTCAATTCCTGAATTAGGTGGCAACAGATTGACGGTTTCCATCTGTTGTTTGAGATAGTTTAATTGTGCTTCGGGATTAAGAGGTTTTAGGGATTCATAAGAAATCTCTAGATTTTTCCCAGATAACATTTCTAGGATATAGGCAATATTCGTTAGCCATCGGGTATCATCCCAATCTAGCTGTTTTGGGGCGCTACCAGGAAGTCGGGCGGGAAGGTCAAATAGGGCTAGGAGGGCAACCGTTTCTCCTTGTTTTTGTAGCTGTTGTGCCATTTCAAAGGCAACCAGAACCCCAAAGGAATGACCCCCGAGGAAGTACGGACCAGAGGGTTGAAGGGTTTGGATGGCTTGGAGGTAGTAGGCGGCTATCTCTTCAACACTACCAAAGGGTTCCGACACCCCATCTAAGGATGGAGGTTGCAAAGCGTAAAAAGGTTGGTCATTTCCCAGATGACGGGCGAGTTGGTGGAAGTAGACCACATTGCCACCGGAACCAGGCATACAGAAGAACGGTGGCTGGGAACCTTGGGGTTGAATGGCAACTAAGGGAGACCAAGAGTGAGTATCAGTGTTTTGGCGCAGTAGAATCCCTAACTGTTCTATGGTTGCTGCTTGGAAAAGGGCGGCTAAAGATAGATTTTTGCCAAATTCTTTCTCAATTTGGACCATCAGACGCACTGCTAACAGAGAATGACCACCAAGGTCAAAGAAGTTATCTCGGACTCCAATGGCAGAAACACCGAGAATTTCTGACCAAATTTGGGCTAGTTGTAATTCCACCGAGTCCCGGGGGGCAATAAAACTGCTTTCGGGAACCAAACTTGAAGCATCGGGGACAGGTAAGCCACGACGGTTGACTTTACCATTAGGAGTCAGGGGCATTAATTCGAGAAAGACAAAAGCAGCAGGAATCATGTACTCGGGTAGCTTAGTCTTTAGGAAAGAAAGCAAATCATTGATTGTGGTTTTTTCCTGATTGGGAACTAAATAAGCAACTAGACGTTTGTCTCCTGGAATTTCTTCGCGGGCAATGACTACAGCTTCTCGTACCTTGGAATGTTGGACAAGTACTGCTTCAATTTCTCCAAGTTCGATGCGGAAACCTCGAATTTTTAGTTGATGATCAATACGTCCAATAAACTCTATATTTCCATCGGGTAAATAACGAGCTAAATCCCCAGTTTTATAGAGGCGATAACCTGGTTTATTGCTAAACGGGTTAGGGATAAACTTTTGCTCTGTCAGTTCTCGACGGTTGAGATAACCTCGGGCTAAACCCGCGCCACCAATATGCAGTTCTCCGGGTACACCAATAGGTACCGGTTGGAGATGAGAGTCTAGGATGTAGATAACGGTATTGGCAATCGGACGACCTATGGATTCAGGGGCATCTTTGTGAAAACTGGCGCGGTTAAGTTTTACCTCTCTAATTGTTGACCAAACGGTAGTTTCAGTAGGACCGTATATATTCCATAAACCGCCGACTTTTTCTAATAAATTATCCCCTAAAGATTGTGGCATAACTTCTCCACCACAAATGGCTTTTAACTCAGGCCAACCTGACCAGTTTGCATTCAGTAACATTCCCCAAGTAGCGGGGGTGGCTTGCATCACACTCACTCTATCCTTGGCTAGTTTTTCTGCCAATTTTCCCCCGTTCATCGCTACTTCTGGAATTGCTAAGGTTATTGTGGCACCTACTGTTAAGGGCAGGTAAATTTCCAGGGTATGAATGTCAAAACAAATTGAGGTGATTGCTAAGATGCGATCGCGACTACTCAACCCCGGCTCATGCTTCATCGAATTGATAAAATTCATCAAAGATTGATGGCAAATTTGTACGCCCTTCGGTTTTCCTGTTGAGCCAGAGGTAAAGATGACATAAGATAAATTATTGGGTTTAACCGTGCTTTCAGGATTGGCTTTATTTGACTCCGAAATAATCTCCCAGTCTGTATCCAAACAAATTGCTTGAGTTTCATTTTTGGCTAAGGAACTTAACAAATGACTAGAAGTAATCAGGACTTTGGTTTCTGAATTAGATAAAATATAGTCAACTCGCTCTTGAGGATAATTCGGGTCTAACGGCACATAAGCTCCACCGGCTTTAAGAATCCCCAACAATCCCACTACCATCTCCAGAGAACGTTCAACACAGATGCCCACTAATACCTCTGGTCTTACCCCCAGAGTTTGCAAATAATGTGCCAGTTGATTAGCTTGACAATTTAACTGATGGTAAGTTAATTTTTGCTCTTCAAATACTACCGCCACTGCATCTGGTGTCTTTTCTACCTGTTCCTCAAATAACTGATGGATAAACTTATCCCTGGGATAGTCAAGTTGAGTATTATTCCATTCCACTAACAACTGATGAGACTCACTTTCAGTCAACAAAGGCAATTGAGCAATGGAAGTTTCCGGATGAGCAACAATTCCCTCTAGTAAAGTCATCAAATGTCCGATCGCCCGTTCAATAGTTGCAGTATCAAACAAATCGGTATTGTACTCTATCGCCCCTATTATTCCCTCTGGTCGTTCCTCTAAATTAAAAGTGAGGTTAAACTTCGAGCAGCCCGAATCTACCTCTAACTGGCTAACCCTCCATCCCAGCTTATCATCAGTTAAAGGGGGCTGAAGCACAAACATTACCTGAAACAGGGGATTTTGGCTGACGTGGCGATCGGGATCAAGAGCATTGACCACCTGTTCAAAGGGCACATCTTGATTGGCGTAAGCGGATAAAATGACATTTCGGACTCGCTTTAACAGTTCTAGGAAACTAGGATTACCACTGAGGTCGCTACGCAAAACTAAAGTATTAAGAAAGTCTCCCATGACCCCAAGTAACTCTGGTCGGTTGCGTTGGGAGCTGACAGTGCCAATGACAATATCTTCTTGGGATGAATAGCGATAAAGCAAAACTTTGATAGCTGCTGCTAGGGTCATAAATAAGGTGACACCTTCTTTACGACTGATGGAAATGAGCTTTTCGGTTAAATCTTTTGAGAGTGTAAAACAAAGTCGCGAACCGGCAAAAGTGGTTTGTGGGTTGTGGGGACGGTCAGTGGGAAGTTGTAACTGGGGGAAATTTTCCAGTTGTTTCTCCCAGAAGGCAAGTTGATTGGAAATAATTTCTCCGAGTAACCACTGTCGCTGCCAAACGGCAAAGTCAGCATATTGGATGGTTAACTCCGGCAGAGGTGACGGTAAGCCTTGAGAAAATGCCCCATAAAGGGTTTCCAATTCCGGAAAAAATATACTGGTGAGGGATTCTCCATCCACCACAATATGATGCACTGCCAAGTAGAGCCGATAATCTGTTTCTCCAAGCTGAATCAGAGTGGCTCGCAGCAAGGGGCTTCGGGCTAGGTCAAAAGCAGTGCGAAGCTGTTCGGTGGCAATTCGCAACCCTTCGGTTTCTCGTTCCGTTTCCGGCAAGAAGCGCAAATCAACCACGGGTAAAGTCAAACGTGATGGGGGATGAATCTCCTGAACTGGCTGTCCGTTGACGACTCTAAATGTAGTCCGCAGAATTTCGTGACGGCGGATGAGTTCTTTCAAACTGTTTGATAATGCCTGGATATTAATATCCCCACCCAAATGAATGGTAAAGGTTTCATTGTAGATTGGTTCAGAGGGAACTAATTGGGTGATAAACCACAATTGTTCTTGACCAAAGGATAAAGGAATGGTTTGCTGTGGTGAAATGGGTTCCAGGGATGGCAAACGATTCGATCGCTCTTCTTGACCTAGCTGGGTAACAATTTTGGCTAACTTTGCTACTGTAGGACACTCGAATAAGTAATTTAGCCCTAGTTCTACCTGGAAGCGATCGCGCACTAGCCCTATAATTTTGGTGGCTAACAGGGAATCTCCGCCTAATTTAATAAAGTTGTCGTGAACTCCAATGGGAGAAACATTTAGAATCTCTGACCAAATTTGAGCTAGTTGCAGTTCTACCGAATCCCGGGGGGCAACAAAACTGGTTTCACGAACCAAACTTGAAGCATCAGGGGCAGGTAAAGCCCTGCGATCGACTTTGCCGTTAGGTGTTAAGGGAAAAGCTTCCAGAATGATAAACGTTCCGGGCATCATGTAGTCTGGTAACTTTTCCCAGAGAAAGCGGCGCAGTTGACCCGAAGTCGGGATTTGCCCCTGATTTGGACAAACATAAGCCACTAAGCGCTTATCCCCTGGTTGGTCTTCTCGGACAATCACCGCAGTCTGCCGCAGGTCGGGGTGTTGAGCGAGTGTTACTTCAATTTCTTCGAGTTCGATGCGGAAACCTCGAAGTTTTACTTGATTATCAATACGTCCGAGAAACTCTATATTTCCATCGGGTAAATAACGGGCTAAGTCCCCAGTTTTGTAAAGGCGGGACCCCTCTTCTTGACTAAAGGGGTTGGCAATAAATCGTTCTGCGGTCAACTCAGGACGGTTGAGATAACCTAAGGCTAGGGAAACTCCACCGATGTACAACTCACCAGGAATTCCCACAGGTACAGGTTGTCCGAATCGATCTAATATGTAAATCTGAATGTTAGCAATGGGACGACCAATAGGTGGTAGCGCTGACCAAGTGTCAGTAGAACCGGTTAAGGTAAATACTGTAACTACAACATGAGTTTCTGATGGTCCATATTGATTATGAAGGGAACAATCTTTTAGCTGGGAGAAAAAGCTGGCGATCGCTGGAGTAATTTGCAACTGTTCCCCTCCTGTGATTACTTCCCGCAGACTTGTGGGCATCAATCCCAAAGTTTGAGCGGTCTCTGCTAACTGCTGTAAAGCAACAAAAGGAAGAAACAGTCTTTCTACTTGTTTTGCTCTTACCAAATGTAGTAAAGCAACAAGGTCTCGTCGCAGTTCTTCTGAGATTAAGACCAAGGTTCCACCCCCACACCAGGTTGAAAATATTTCTAGAAAAGAGACATCAAAGCTAATTGGTACAAATTGCAGGGTTTTTGCCCTGGTTGAAACTGTTGTGTTTGACCGTTGCCACAAAATCAGATTCCTCAAGGCCAGGTGCTTCATTGCTACACCTTTAGGCTTACCTGTAGAACCGGAAGTGTAGATTACATAAGCCAAGTTTTCCTCAGAAGCAGTACAGTTGGGATTTAATTCAGTTTGTTGACTAACTAGATTCCAGTCAGCATCTAAACAAATTATTTTCGCTTTATTTTCCGGTAATCCAGCTACCAAGTTTTTTTGAGTTAATAGCACTGAAGCTTGAGTATCTTCAATCATGTAAGCCAACCGCTCTTGAGGATAACCTGGGTCTAGGGGAACATAAGCCCCACCGGCTTTGATAATGCCCAACAATCCCACCACCATCTCAAGAGAACGTTCAACACATATGCCCACCAAAACTTCTGGTCCGACTCCCAGAGTTTGCAAATAATGCGCCAGTTGATTGGCTTGACAATTTAACTCCCGATAGGTTACGTGTCGGTCTTCAAACACCACCGCTACTGCATCCGGTGTCCTTTCTACTTGTTCCTCAAACAACTGATGAATGCACTTATCCTTGGGATAATCAACCTGAGTATTATTCCACTCAATTAATAACTGATGACGTTCGGATTCAGTCAACAAGGGCAATTTAAAAATGGGCGTTTCTGGATTGGCGACAATCCCCTCTAACAAGGTCAGGTAATGCCTCGCCATCCGGTCTATAGTTTCAGATTTAAATAAATCACTATTATAATTCCATCGAACATTCAACTCATCACCCACTTCAATCATTTCTACAGAGAGGTCATAGGGAGCCCCACGTTGTTCTGCCAACAGATAAGGCTCAATTTGAAGTAATCCCTCTTGATAATCTGTATCATACCACTCTAGTTTTCGCCAATTAAACATCACAGAAGAAACCAGAGGATGACGGAAATTACTTTTCAGTTTCAACTGCTTGAGCAATTGACTCAAGGGATAATTATAAGCTTCATGTTTTAGGGCTTGGTCAACCGTATGAGCGACTTGAATCAGCAATTCATTAAAAGTCGTATTCCCGTCCAGATTCCCTGGCCTTGGCCAAAAGGCCACGCTACGCGAATGGGCCACGCTACGCGAACGCACAACAACTAAACTTGCCAAATAGCCCGCTACATCTTTAAACTCTTTTTTACCCTGTCGATTTTCTGTGGGAATATTGACAATAATATCTTTCTGATTTGTGTAGCGATATAACAGCACATAAAAGGCACTCAACGCAATTTGAAACAGACTAATACTATCGGATTGTAGTTGTTTCAGACGCGATACTAATTCTTGATTGAGTTTGAATTCATGGGAATCACTGCGATAAGTAACTACACTGGGGCGTGGTAGATCCGTTGGTAAATCTAAAATTGGCAACTCACCCGCTAATTGCTTTTCCCAATATTGCCAAAGCGTTTCTCCCCAAGGTGACTTCAGCATTTCTGATTCCCAATTGACAAAATCGGTATAAGCTAAAGGTTCTTTAAGTGGAATCCCCCCATATAATTGTTGGAATTCTTGTAAAAATAAATCTTTGGTAAAACTATCACTAGCAATCTGGTGAATCGTAAACAGTTGAACCCATTCCGTTGCGGAACTCTGAAACAAATATAATCGGATAATGGGGTCTTTCTCTAAATCATAGAGAATATCTGCACAGGCTAAAATTTCTTGCTTTAACCGTTCTCCACTCCAATTTTTAGCATCAATAACATGCATCGGAACATTCATCGTAGGATGAACAATTTGCACAGGTTCGCCCTCTTTATCCGTTCCATAAGTGGTTCGTAAAATTGCATGGCGTTCTACGATTTTTTGCCATGTTGCTTTCCAGGCTTTTATGTCTAAAGGTGAATTAATTTTTACCGCATTATACTCGTTGTAAGCAGTCTTATCAGGGGCGATTTGGTGGAGCAACCATAACCATTTTTGCTCCTCTGACATAGGATATATAGAACTGATAATTGAATTAACTATTAAATTACTATTTTTATTCATTTTGACTATAATTACTTATTTTAATCCAAATTAAATTATTTTTTTTATGTATAAATCTAAGCATTAAACTCAGAACAGAATGAGTATGAGGCTGACTGAGCGGTGTTATATACTGAAGTCGGTGTAGGTTATCACAAGTACTAAACTACCTTAGGAGGTGTTATATACTAAAACAAACCTACGCGCTCCATTTAACTGTACACATATCTTTTTTTGTATACTAGGAATTTATAGATAGTTTTAAGGTCAACACTGATCATCGGGTTCTCCAAAAGTCCAGATTCTTGTAGTCCAAGCTTTTGCAAAATGCGATAATCAGGTAGTAAGCTCTAGTCCCAAACTACGAAACTTCTCCAGCAGGGCAAGCACTTCCTTGAATATGGACTAATCTGTAATCTAGACTAATCTGACACGCGGTTAAGGGCCACAATTACTAACCAAGATTGCTGCTCACAGGGTAAACCAGGTGGGCGGTAGTAATGAGCAAAAATCTCAAATCCTGCTTGTTCAACACAGCGAGCCAAGCTTTTATATTCCCAACCTACAACATAGCGATAGCCGGTTGGACGAACACTATAACCCTCATGATCACCACGAATCATTGACATAACTATGGCACCATTGGTAACAAGCGATCGCTTTATATCCTTAAGTACCCTAACCATCGCAGCACGAGGAATATGAATCAGGGATGCATTGGCAAAGATCCCATCAAAGCTCTTTGGTGGCAGCTTGAGGTTCAGAAACGATTGCTGCCAAACCTCGCATCCTGAAAGCTGTTGCGCCATCTTCACAAATGCTGGTGTAGCATCGAGACCAATCACTTGATGACCCTGGTCTTTAAAGGCAACCAAGTCTCTACCAGGACCACAACCTAAATCCAAAATCTTGCCTGGATTGCGGGGCATAGCATCCACTAAGGCGTTGCGATTTTGAGACACATCGTGATTCCAGGTGCCTTCCCGAAAAGATTCTGCTGTTGCTTGATACTCAGCAATTGTTAGTTTTTCATGATCTTCCACAATAGTTCAACCTGGTGATACTCAACCAAATTCTACTATCTAGCTAATAACTGGATCATAAACTCAGCCGCAGTGATATAAGTTCGTTGTGAGGGTTGCTCACCTCTAGGCACCTGAACCCACCAGCCTTGGCACTGACCAGGGGATCGCCACAAGTCCAAATGGCCTATTGGTGGTGAAGCATAGAAACTGTCTTCCCCTGCCCCCAATAGGGCTGAACTCCAGTGGGTAAAATAATCGTGACTAATCCGGTGGATGGGAAAATTGCCATACAGAGGCACACCCCAGCCATCAATAGCGATCAATGCTTGGATGTTTCCACCCAGTAGCTGCCAACCCCAAGCTGCTGCGATCGCACCCACGACCCCAGCACTGAAGCTGATCAAGACTATGGGAGTTTTCACCAAACCAATGTGACGTTGCAAGAACTCTAAAATATGAATAGCTGAGTAAGCTGGGTAGTCTTGAGCTGGAAAAATTAAGACTTTCTCAGTCCAGGGACTTGATAGCTCCAAGCTTGCTAAAAAATCCTGAGTCAGTTGGGGCTCATGGATACCGGGGCAGATAATTAAGTACGGGGACATGATTAAACGCTAAAGAGGCAAAGAAGGGAAATCAGCTGGATGTGCAAGACAGTTAAGATTAAGAAATGACTATTGAGAAATGACTAATGACTCATGACCAATTGTCCCAAATGCCATCAACCTATCAATAGCAAGGTAATTACCTGTCCCCATTGTGGAGCAATCCTGAAAGCCTATGGTCATCCGGGGATTACCTTACACCAAACCACAGGACATACCCCCTTGTGTGAAACCTGTACCTATCATGCTGATGATACCTGTACCTTTCCCCAACGTCCCTATGCTAAGGAGTGTACCCTTTACGAGGATAGTTCCGAAAGTACCTCAGAGCCTGACCAGATTTATAATCCCCAGCGTGGCTTACTCGAATCCCTCAGGCTCTGGTGTCAAAGAAACCCAGCCTTACTAGGTCTATTGGTATTAATCGCTGCTAGCTTTTTCCTAGCCCTGATGGCAAATAGTTAAATGAAACTAAGTTTAATTTAACTAGTACTCCGTCAAAATTGAATCGACTAAACATTATAGTATTAGGCGCTACGAAATTGACAGATTACTAGTAGCGGCTGAGTCGGTTGGTATTGTATGTGAGGTGTCTACTTCTAACTGTTGTTTAACTGTAATTTTTGTTTCTTCAAGCACCTCTAAATCAAACCAGAATGTTGTCCCAACTCCCACTTCACTAACTAAGTTTACTCGGCTATGATGTCTTTCGATAATGTTTCTGACAATTGAAAGCCCCAATCCCGTCCCTTCCAGGGTATGAACTCGGTTTTCTACCCGGAAAAATCGGTCAAAAATCGCCTTTTGGTCTTCTGGAGCAATGCCAATTCCCGTATCAGAGATTTCAATTCGCACCCTGCCTTTTCCTTCTTGGTGATTAAGTTCTGGTTCTAATTGATAAGCACGAATTACCACTCGTCCACCAGGCTGAGTGAATTTCAAGGAGTTGCCCACTAAATTAGCCAAGACTTGGAGCAACAAATCGTAGTGACCCATAACTGGTGGTAAATCTGGTTGAATCTCCTGAGCCAGTTCAATAGTTTGGTCACGAGCGTTGAGCTGATAAGTGCGCAGGGTTTGCTCTATAGGTCGAACAATGTCAAAGGGTTCAAGTTGATAAATTCGACAAGATTCCAGCCGTGATAAATCTAGGACATCGTTAACTAGACGGGTTAGTCGGTCAGTTTCCCGATTAGCCGTGTCAAGAAATTCCTTGCGCTCAGCTTCACTAAGTTCTTCCCCGTAGTCGTGGAGGGTTTCGATAAATGATTTAATGTTAAATAGAGGTGTTCTGAGTTCGTGGGAAACATTGCTGATGAAATTGCTTTTTGCTTGATTAAGCTCCACCTCACGGGTGATATCCTGAACAGTGATAGCAATTCCGTTAATATTTTCCCGGTATTGGTTGAGTACCTTACTTAGCAGAATCCGAACTGTGCGAGAGACCGGTTTGCTAAGAGTAATACGAAACTCTTCACCTTCGCGGGATTCCCGTTCTGTTTCTGTCGCTTTCTCCGCTGTAGCCATTTGATAAAGCGGTCGTGTTAGTTCCATTGCAACCACATCAGGCAAATGGTATAAGACATTTTTACCGATAATGTCTTCCTCCTCCCAGCCAAAAATCCGCCGTGCTGTCGGGTTGACTAACATTACCTGAAAATTAGTATCAATCAGTACAGCACCATCGGCAATTGTGGAAACTAGAGTCTCTAACTTAGCTTTTTCTGCGGTAAGTTCTTCAATATTTTGCTCTTCATAGCGTTCTAAACGCTCTGCCATGTCATTGAAGCTAGACACCAATTCCCTCAGTTCTACTCCCGAAGGCATCTCAATCCGCTGCTTGAAATTACCAGCAGCAATATTTCTCACCCCTACTAGTAGTTCTTTAATGGGCTTAGTGATATTCAAGGCGTTGCCCACTGCACCTAAAATCACCATCACCCAGATCGAGATAAACACAGCAATAGTCACATCTCTGGTTAAATTGGAGGAAACCACCACCGTAGGGTTAGGGTTAATCCCGACAGCCAAAACCCCCAAGTATTTGTTTTCGTCAATTAGGGGAACAAACACATCAGTGACTTGACCATCAGGAGTCAGGTGCTGCCGTGCCATGGGCTCATCAGAGTTTTTGGCGTAGCCTTCGGGTAGCTCAATCCGACGCTTAATGGTTAAAGAATTCTTTACTTCTGCTGCGGAGAAAGGAATACCAAAGATTATTTCCCCATCCTCGTCAGCATAGAGAATGTAACGCACACTGGAGGTACTACTGTAGAAGCGGCTGGACAAGCGAGCTAGTTCGTCGAAATTATTTGCCGCAACATGAGGTTCAACGTTGGCAGCCAGCAAGAGACCGAGATCACGACCAAAGCGAGTATCGTTCATCCTAGCATCCTGCTGAATCGTATTCACCGCCCAGAAGGTCAAGCCACTCATGAGCAATGAGACAACCAGAGTTGCTGCTGCCATTAGCTTGGTCTGGAGGGTAAACTCCGACCACCAACGCCTGATAATGTCGATAAGGGTTTTTAGCAAAGCTAGCAAGGTGGGTTCAACTCTCTCAACAGGGAAGACAACAACACTCCTTCCAAAGGTAGATGCTTTGCCACAATCAAAGCATGTACTTTTGGCTATCCTCCAATTATAAAGCCAGAAAACCTTAGCTCTTGAGTGGAAAATAAAGATTATAGGTGTTAAGTGTTAGGTGTTAGGTGTTAGGTGTCGGGTTTTAGGACATAAAGCCTAATCCTCAACAAGCTATATTATGATGCTTAATGCTTCACTATTAAAGTTTTAAACTTTATTAATAAAGCATAATTTAACTTTTTTGATGCTTTAACACCTAATTATGATGCTTTAACACTCAATTATGCTACATAAAACTTAACACCATTAGCCTCAAGCCTGAGGCCTAACACCTATCACGTCATGACTCTTCTTACCCAGATAGGACAAAATCCCAAGGCCTAAGCCCACACTGCTAGCAATCACTAACCAAAAACCACTGGTAAATTCTGGAGATTGGTCTAATGCCCAACCTCCTAAAGACGGTCCAATCAAGTAACCTACTGCCCAACACTGAGATTCAAGGGAAAAGTAAACTCCTCGCAACGATTGTGGAGCTAAATCCCCCACCAAAGAAGAGGCAGAAGGGAGATAAATTACCTTAGCCAAGGCTAATAGTAATAAAGCACAAAGTGCTGGAATAACTGCTAGCTTAGAAACAACTCCTGTGAGCCACACTAACACAAATCCTCCAGACCACAGAAGTAAAGAAACCATCAGAACATTGGTGCGTTGAAAATGGTTGAGAAAGCGGGCAACAGGTAATTGGAAAATGGCACTAAAGGCGACATGCCAGAAGAAAATAAGACTAATCGTTTCTGGAGCTAATCCGGTTTCTGTTCCTCCTCCTGGCACAAAATTGGCAAAATAGAGGGGCATAATGCTATTGAGTTGAGCATCATAGGTGGTGAAGAGAGTATTCCCTAGTAACCAAATCATCAAAAAGCGATCGCTTAGTGCTTGTTTCCAGGATTGGGTAGGGGATTGAGGCACCTCTTGAGCATTATTTGTTTCTGCGATCGCTAAATAAATGACAACGAAGAAAATCACATAAAAAATACTTTTTAGCACAAATAAAGTACGGTAATTCCCAGAAGTGGCAATTAACTGCCCTGCCCCAATAACTCCCAATCCTAGTCCTAAGCTATCAGCTAAACGAGTCACTGAAAAGGCTTCATTACGCTGAACAGGAGTGGTTAGATCCGTGACCACTGCCTCAGTAGGCGGCCAATATAGACCAATCCCTAAACCCATCAGTAAGTTAGCAATAACCAGAGTTGGAAAATTATAGGTAAACGCTAAACAAAGGCTTGCTAGAGCAGAAACGGCTGCCGAGAGTAGCAAAGTTTTCTTGCGTCCCCAAAACTTGGAATCAGCCAAAGTCCCTGATATCAAGCGTCCTAATACTCCAGAAATTGAAGCACTTCCTAGAGCAATTCCAACTTGGGTGGCGGATAAACCAATCTGATTAACAAAAAAAATCGAGGCATAAACTAAAGTAAACCCTTGACCGATATGCAATAACAATCGACCGGTTGCCAGAATCCAAATCTCCCGTCTTAATGCTGGGATAAAAGATAATAATTTATTGAGCAATTTCCGTAAGGTTACAAGGTTGAGGGGTTGAGCCATTGAGCAGCATTTACAATTATTTACATATAAGTAAATAGTATAGGGTAATCGCAATAATCAATGAGGAAGCATTATGCTAATGACTATTGATCAAGAAGTGCAATAGTGCTGATCATCAAGGCTGAATAGGGTCATAGCTGCCAACCAAAAGATTCTATTGTGACAGTTGACGGGGTGGAATGTGGTATCTAGCAAGGTTCCCGCTTTTTAGTGGACAATAGTAAGTATCTGTATCCTAAATCAGCCCCCCTTGCATTCCTAATTAACTAGGAATATTGCCTATGTCATCGCCACGGCAGGGTCCTATCACTATTGCCCTCAAAACCAATACTTCTCAGTCTAAACTGTTGGAAGCTTTAGCCTTATGGCAAGAGCTAGGTTTACTCTCTGAGACTAGCATCGACATCATATTTAAAACTAAAGCTTCCCATCCCGCCCTTTTAGAGGGATTAGATGCTTGGTTACGTTTGGGTTTGCTCCAGGAAACCTTTGTTAAACGGTTGTGTCGAGAACATCTCACCTGTGCTTTACCAGAACCTAGTGTAACTCCAAAGGTTTCTGCTTTATCAGTCGCGAAACCAGCACCTCAACTAGTGTCACCTTTAGCTAATAATGACTTTGCACCGGAGACACCCAAACCGAACAAAGCCAACGGGATTGCACAAATGTGGCAATCCCTTCAAGCAGAATTCAGTGTCCGCTGGTTGCTATTCCTGGGTATGTTTATGGTGGTGGTATCCTCTGGGGTACTGGCTGCTAGTCAATGGGACAATTTCCCAGCTGCTGGACAGTATGGAGTATTGCTGGCCTATACCTTGAGCTTTTGGGGGATTAGTGCTTGGACAACCAAACAAGGGAATTTACCGTTAACAGCCCAAACCTTGCGAGTTGTCACTCTGTTGCTGATCCCAGTCAATTTTTGGGCAATGGATGGCTTTGGCTTGTGGCGTCATCCTTTAAATT
Source organism: Moorena sp. SIO3H5 (assembly GCF_010692395.1). Classification (GTDB taxonomy): domain Bacteria; phylum Cyanobacteriota; class Cyanobacteriia; order Cyanobacteriales; family Coleofasciculaceae; genus Moorena. Next base: position 27,019 of record NZ_JAAHHS010000034.1, on the reverse strand, counting down.
GGCTAGTGGTAGCGGTGGCGACAGTGGTACTAAGTGCCATAGTACTAAGTTCGATACTCTTAGGTCGCGGCTATGGTAAAGGATTTTTACGATTACGACAACGACAATCATCCCCCTTACCCATTATTAATTATTTAGGTCTGAGTTACCTAAATTGGGCTTGGGGTATCCCAGGATTTCCCATAGGAGCAGTCTATTTGGGTATCGGTAGCATCATCGCTACCTTATATATAGAATCCAGAAAGAAAAATTCAGCGTTTATTTTTGATGTTGCTGGCTTCCCCATCTTAGTTTATGGCATCGGCATCCTGCTATTTAGAGCCATTTTTGTCATAGGTGTCGATATTGAACAACTGGGGTTAGCTATCGGGATGTGTGGTTGGTTTCTCTACTGGCTATACCAAAAGCCTCAGGCACCATCTCTCCCGGTCTCCCCGTCTCCCCGTCTCCCTATGACTTGGTTAGGGGGTAGCTTGCTGGTGGTCGGTTGGCTAGTTTCTGTAGCAGCTGAGTTTCCTTGGCAAGCCATGATTGTCAGTGGGCTAGGGGTGTGGTTATTTGTAAATCGTTTACTAAAATTTTGGCGACGTTCCGATTTAGCCGCCATGTTAGCCATTGGCTTACAGATGGTTTGGCTTTCATGGCGATTGATTCCGCCATCAATACAAAGCTGGCTACTGGAAACAGCGACTAGGTTAACCGATTCCCAAGAAACTCCCTATGTATTGTTGAGTTTAGTACTGTTTCCTTATCTGGTTTTAATTGTTGGGTTAGCAGATTGGTTATATCAGCGCAAAAAACATGATCTGGCAGAATTTGCAGAAGTCATTGCTCTAGGAATAGGAGTTAATCTGACTACTCTGTGTTTTTCCAATCCCCTGTTACTCACGATTAATGGTATTAATTCTGCTATCACTTTAGGGATTGTGACTCAGCGACGGGATAGGTTAGGGATTAAGCATCATCTGCGCTTAAGGGTCTACCTAACCCACAGTACTGCGATCGCAACCGTTATCAGTGCCATTAACTATCTCTTTCCCAACCTACATTTCGGCGGCTTTTCAGCAATTTTATTAGCCCTGATGGTAGCAGAATGGAGCTTAAGTTTAAAGATTCCCGCTACTTCTGACTATGTCAAGATCTGGCGAGAGAGTGCTTGGCACTTGGGTTTAAGTTTAGCTGGTCTGAGTTATGTATTATTGTGTGTCAACTATAGTGCCTACGACGTTAACCCAGATAGTTACCAGAGAGCATGGGGTCTGTTGTGGCTAATCACTCCATTATCTCTGACTGGGATATCACGTGGTTATCGCAGTTGGCAACCCCCTCAAGACAAGTTTGTGATCCGGTTGAGTGTAGTTGCTGTAATCCTATCCCAATTGCTGATCCTAGGAATACCAGGAATTAGGTTAATCAGTTTAGCATCCGCTACAGCACTGATGTTGGTTAATACCCGCTATTTAAAGCAATTAACATCAGCAGCAATTACCGTAGGATGCGGCATCAGCTTAGTCGGATTCCTGCTTTGGGATGGCATCTTTGGGTTTCCCCAACTGTCTGGACAAGATTGGTTTGTTGTGGGAGCGATCGCTATTTTCACATTATGGTTATCGCGAAGCTGGTTACTTCGTGTTAGCAAGATACAGGATAACCAATCACAATTAAAAACTTCAAATCAACAAGCCAACCTACCCGAAGGTAACGCCAAAGGTGAACAACCTTTAACCCTCCCAAAACTGTATGCACAAGCAATGGATGGGTGGGCGATCGCACTGTTTATTTTTCAGCTAATTCTGCTGACTTGTTATTCTCTGATAGTCTACATTGGGTTTGGGTCACCAACATGGTTTATGCTCATTGTAAATGCAGTGACCTTAGGAGCGATCGCCTATCGCAGTTTTCCTTATCCATCCAACTGGGCTATTTATGGGATTGGTTGGAGTGTGGAACTGTTAACTACAGAAACGCTGGGCTTAACAGAAGCGCTGGGCTTATTTGAGCATTCACTGATCAATTTAGCCATTGCCAATATAATATTAGGACTAATTGCTCAATTGTTAGGAGATTGGTGGCGACGCCGATCTAATCTCGACAAAATACCTAGTAGCTGGCATATTATTCCCCTGCTATACGGTAGCTTAGGACCGCTCTTAAGTTGGGGAACCTTTACCAATTGGACAGGTTTATTGTCTTTTGCCCTAGCAATAATTGCCATTGGGGTAGGGCGTCGCCGTGCAGAATTTAAACCTCTAATTTACCTTGCTCTATTTGGGATATCGGTTTCTGCCTATCAACTGTTGTTCTATCAATTATCCCAATTAGGAGGAGGAGCAAAAGGGGATGGATTGATTATAATGGCAGTGCTTGGCACTAGTATTATGTACGCCTATCGGGTATTGTCTCCTTGGCTGAAAAGATATCTACATTTTACCCCCAAAGAACTAAAGGTTATTTCCCATCTCCATTGGGTATGGAGTAGTTGTTTGTTGATAGCAGCAACAACTGAGCCGATTGAATCCGCTATGATGCTGGGATTTAGTACTGGCGCATTTTTAGTTATCTATGCTATTTCTCAAGGACGGAATCAGTCCAATCGCCTGCTTGGAGAAATCTGGGTTTATTTAGGTTTTGCTGAAGCATGGGGGATGCGGCTGTATTGGATAAATACCCCTGTGGCGCATCTGTTATCGGGACCATTAGTGCCTTGGAAAGGTGCGATCGCATCCTTAGTCGCTTACTTTTTGTATTTCCTACCTTGGGAAAATTGGGGTTGGTCGAAACGTCCTTGGCAAATTGCTGCTTTTTTAATCCCCCTGATTGCCATTGGCGAAAATCCCTATAGCGGTAATTTTGCTAGTTTGCTGATTATCGCAGCTTTCTATATTATTCTTGCTATTGTTAATCAGCAAATTCGGTTTACCTTTATCAGTGTAGTAGTAATTGACTGGATGTTGCTCCGTTGGTTTGGACAACTACACTTAACTGCTGCTCTTTGGTATGTTCTCCCCTTGAGTTTATCCTTACTCTATATTGCCCAAGTCGATCCCTATCTAAGCCAACCCCCCCAAAAACAAATACGTCACAATCTCCGGTTAATCGGGACTAGTATGATTTGTTTGGTTTCCTTTTGGACTGCTCAATGGCTTGGGTTATTAACTGGGGTAATTAGTGTAGTGCTAATTTTTGCTGGATTGGCGATGAAAGTAAGAGCATTTCTTTATGTCGGGACTGGAACATTTTTAATTAATGCGATCTACCAACTACTTATTTTTAGCGTTGATTATCCATTTTCTAAATGGGTAGTAGCGCTGTTTGTGGGAATTGGCTTTATCTGGATTGCCGCTACCTTTGAAACTCGCCGTGATCAGATTACAGCTTGGATGAATCAATTGCAAGGTTGGGAATAACTTTTGGTTGAAGGTTGAAGGTTGAAAGTTTAAAGTTAAAAGTTCAAAGTTCAAAGTTCAAAGTTTAAAGTTCAAAGTTGAAGGTTAAAAGTTGAAAGTTGAAGGTTGGATGAGGTTTACCAAAGACAAAATCACTGATGGTGACGTTTACGCTATGGTCGGTTTTTTATGACTTTTTCGCCCTTAGTCCCAATCTTGGATTTCCAAATAGATCATAAAAACCAATGCTGATTGATCGGAAACCGAAAAATTTAACAATCAAGACAATGGTAAATAGGGAGAAAGCATTGCTATCTCCCTATTTCAAACAATGGTTTAAAACAATGGTTTAAAAAACACTAGTTAGGCATCATTTAAAGCAGCAATTCCAGGTAGAACCTTGCCTTCGAGTAACTCAAGGCTGGCACCACCACCGGTGGAAATGTGGCTCATTTGCTCAGCAACACCAACTTTTTCGACGGCAGCTACTGAGTCACCACCACCAATGATGGTAGATGCACCTGTTTTGGTCAGCTCAGCCATAGAGTTTGCGATCGCTTCTGTGCCCTTAGCGAACTTATCAAACTCAAACACTCCCATCGGACCATTCCAGATCACAGTTTTGCAATCTGCTAAAGCATCCTGAAACACCTTCACAGAATCTGGACCAATATCCAAACCCATCCAGCCATCGGGAATAGCTTCAATACTGACAGTCTGGGAATTAGCATCAGGGGCAAAATTATCTGCAATCACCACATCAGTGGGCAACAGCAATTGTACACCACGCTCTTTTGCCTTAGCTTCTAAAGATTTCGCCAAATCCAGCTTATCGTCTTCCACCAGGGACTTACCCACACTCATACCACGGGCCTTGTAGAAGGTAAAAATCATTCCACCGCCAATTAGCAGTTTATCCACCTTCTCCAGTAGAGTATCAATCACCCCAATCTTACTGGACACCTTAGAGCCGCCAATAATTGCAGCTAGAGGCTTTTCAGGATTTTCTACAGCATTTTGTAAATACTGCAGTTCCTTCTCAATCAAGTACCCAGCTACAGAAGGACTCAGGTAATGGGTGACTCCCTCAGTAGAGGCATGAGCCCGGTGGGCTGTTCCAAAGGCATCATTGACATACAAATCAGCAAGGGATGCCAACTGTTTGGTGAATTCTGGGTCATTCTTTTCCTCTCCAGCGTGGAAGCGGAGATTTTCCAGTAAAGCCACCTGACCATTTGCCAAAGCACCAACTTGGGCAGCAACCTCGTCTCCAACACAGTCTTTACACATGGTCACTGGTTGACCCAGCAGTTCCGAAAGACGGTTAGCAACGGGGGTTAGACGCAAGCTTTCCTTGACTTGTCCCTTGGGTCGTCCCAAGTGGCTACACAGGATTACCTTTGCCCCTTTCTTAAGTAAATCTTGAACAGTGGGTAAAGCAGCACGAATGCGAGTATCATCGGTGATGGTGCCATTGTCATCCAGGGGTACATTCAGGTCTGCTCTGACCAATACCGTTTTTCCGGCTAAATCTGATTCACTTAAATTGGCTACACTTTTCTTGGACACAGTATTAATCTCCTAATTGCTATTGCCTGCTAATCCCTGACTATCAGCCGTCTTGCCGGATGATTTTACTTCAGAGAGTCGCTGTACATTAACTGGTAAGTCACCAGCTGAATGACCAGGACAAAAGGTATTCTTTTGTTAAGACCGTTCACATTTTACCGGAGTCCGGATCCTGGAGGAAATCTGTGATATGTTCAATACCGTTGTATTTCCGATTGACTCAAGTCGAGAAAGCCGTGAAGCTGCTGAGGTTGTTGGGAACATAGTGCAAAAGTACGGCAGCAATCTATATCTGCTGTCAGTGGTTGAAAAACCTGACCCTGATCAAGCTACAGCAGCTGCTCCCGAGGCAATGACATCCCCTGAAGCAGTAACACAACTGCTTAACGGTGCCAAAGCAATGTTTGCTGAGCAAGGCATTGAAGCCAAAACCCTGGAGCGGGAAGGAAATCCTCCCTTCGTGATCTGCGATGTGGCTGACGAAATTGGGGCAAATTTAATTGTGATGGGCTCTCGGGGGCTAGGCTTGACAGATGAAGGTATAGCTAATAGCGTGGCCGATCGAGTGATTAATTTGTCCCCTTGCCCAGTTTTGATTGTTCCCTAATTTGTGATTAGTCATTGGTTCCATAAAATTCCTTGGTTACTAATTGTCAATTGCCAATGGTCGATTTTCAATTAACTAATGACCAATGACTAATCAGCAATGACTAATGACTAATGGCTAATAACTCATGACAATCCAGTGGTATCCCGGACACATTGCCAAAGCCGAGCGAGAACTCAAGGAACAGTTGAAGCGAGTGGATGTGGTATTAGAGGTGCGGGATGCTCGGATTCCCCTCTCTACCCATCATCCTCAAACCGACCAGTGGGTGGGTAATAAAACTCGGGTGTTAGTAATCAATCGGGTGGATATGATTGAGCCAAGGATGCGCCAACTTTGGGAATCGTGGTTTCAACAGCAAGGGGATATCCCTTATTTCACTAATGCTCAACAGGGTAAGGGTATCCGAGCTGTGGCTAAAGCAGCCCAGACAGCTGGGGAGGAAATCAATCGACGTAGGCGCTCACGGGGAATGCGACCTCGTCCTGTCCGAGCTGTGGTAATTGGATTTCCCAATGTTGGTAAATCTGCTTTAATTAATAGACTTTTGGGACGTCGTGTGGTAGAGAGTGCTCGTCGTCCCGGTGTGACACGCCAATTGCGTTGGATACGTATTTCTGAGCAACTTGAACTACTTGATGCTCCTGGTGTTATTCCTGCCAAGTTAAACAATCAGCAGCAGGCACTCAAGTTAGCTATCTGTGATGACATTGGTGAAGCATCTTACGACAACCAACGGGTAGCAACAGCACTGGTTGCATTCCTGAAAGATTTAGATAATATGAAGGAGTACACTCTTTTATTAAAGTCTTCTTTAGAAAAGCGGTACCAACTAGACCCAAACCCATTAACCGCTGAAGATTACTTACATGGTCTAGCCGACTATCGCTATCAGGGAAACATCGAACGTGCAGCGCGGCAACTATTGGGTGATTTTCGTAAGGGTTTACTCGGAACAATTGCATTGGAAGTACCACCAGAAGTACTACCACTAGTACCACCAATGTAATTCCTTAGCATCTACAGCATCTACACAAGTAAAATTACAAGCCCGATTCTACTAGTGAGTACTAGCTAGTGAGCGTCCTACTAGGGAGTATTACTAGGGAGTCTTTCTAGATAGTCTTTCTAGGGGGCCTAAGTTCCCTATGGATATGTTTGTCTATAAAAGGAAAGAATTTAAGTCTTATTGAAGCAATATTGTCAATATCTATTGAAAAAGAAATACCAGAACTTAAGCGAGGAAGCGAATTGAGGAGCTAAACCTAACTTGAGACAGATGACTTGAGCTAATTAGCGTAATCAACTTCAGTAATATTGCCGAGGGAAAAGTTTTTCAATCAGTCCTATAATCAGTATTGAGCACCGAAACAGCTGATGCAGGGCTTACGCAAGAACTCTACAGGTAGTGTTAACAGTTACCCTTTAACCCCTACAGGTAGTGTGTCGATGGCTGAATTGCGTAAGCTCTGTTTACCTGTATGAATATATACTGCTATAAGCATCAATATTTCTTAACTAAAGTTTTTATTTGTTGACGGTTAACGGTTGTCTTGATTAGACCTATTGCAAAAGTACTGTCTTGATGCCGTGCCGAATTGGGGGAGCCACGGCAGTCGCTCATGGGGGTTTCCCCCAAGACCGCGCTGCATCTGTGCCCCATGGCTTTTCTGATACTGTTTTTATTAATTATTGTCTGCTGATCGCGTAGCGTAGCCGTTTGGACTAATCGCGTAGCGTAGCTGTTTGGGCTAATCGCGCAGCGTGGCCTACGGCCTTTCGGAAGTTCCCCGATCCGAAGTTGCCAACAACAGCAGCTAGCTCTATTGTGCCATTTGTTCCAAAATTATCCTAAAATCAGCCAAGATACTGGGCAAATTGTCTCGATTCAGCACAGGCACATGAACAAAGATACAAGAAGTATTGAGGTGATGCTCTCCAAGATACTTCAACACTTCGTAATAGAGTCCTTCGCAGACAAATTTACCAGCATCATGGCTAATCTCACATCCACTCAAGGCAGCTACTAGTTTCTCTAAGTTCACTGGGGTTTCAAGGCAGGCATCTTCACGAGTAGCACAGGATTCCACGGTTAATTTTTCCCGCTTAGTAGCCATGCCACAACAAATAATCCGATCGGGTTGTATTTGATCAATTTTGGCAATTACCTGAGCACTAGCTTCGGCAATATCAACGGGCAACTGTCTTAGAAAAGTCAGGGAAGCAGATAAATCATGGGTTTGAGCAATTTTTCCTAATAAATCATCAGAAGAGTTAGATACCTGATCCGGTAGCCAGGTTTGAAAGGATGTCAGGAGGATTTTTTTGTTCATCCAAGATCACCAATTAAAATAAAAATAGCTTTAATGTCTTGATGCAGTCGCTCATGGGGGAAACCCCCAAGACCGCGCTGCATCGCTATTTCAATGTAAGGGAAAGCAGGTTAATGCCAGTAATTGCGGTTGTAGACTACGACATGGGGAACCTGCACTCTGCCTGTAAAGGGTTACAGAAAGCTGGTGCAACTACCTTAGTGACAGATTTAGCAGCAGATATAGAACAGGCGGATGCGGTGGTACTACCGGGAGTGGGGGCGTTTGACCCAGCCATACAACATTTGCGATCGCGTAACCTGGAGCAGCCGATTAAACAAGCCATTGCCAGCGGTAAACCTTTTTTAGGTATTTGTCTAGGTTTACAAATTCTGTTTGAGGCAAGTGAAGAAGGTACAGAACCTGGATTAGGGATTGTGCCTGGCACAGTGCGGCGCTTTCGTCGAGAACCCAGTATTACGATTCCCCATATGGGTTGGAACCAGCTAGAGTTTACTCAACCAGATTGTCCCGTTTGGCAGCATTTATCGGGCAATCCCCGAGTCTATTTTGTCCATTCTTATTATGTGGACCCAGTTGACCCTATGATTATAGCCGCAACTACTACTCATGGGAGTCAAACCGTGACGGCTGCGATCGCTTACAATAATGTCGTAGCAGTACAGTTTCACCCGGAAAAGTCTTCTACTACAGGACTGCAAATTTTGTCTAATTTCGTGGCTCAGGTCAAAAGTTACTGCCATGATCGTACACTTGTCACCAAAGCCTGAAAATTATTCTTCTTTGAAAATTCTGCTACTACTACTGATTTAATCAGCACCCTCCCCACTGTCCTGTGTTTGGATGAGAATTTACGGCAATCGCCAACTGAAAACTTTGCCAGGACAAATTACCCGCCCGACGCCAGCACGGGTGCGGGAGGCAGTATTTAATATTTGGCAAGGCAGTGTAGAGAATTGCCGATGGCTGGATTTATGTGCTGGTAGTGGTTCAATGGGTGCTGAGGCTCTATGTCGGGGAGCTGCTTTGGTCATAGGCATTGACAAATGGGCAAAAGCTTGCTCAATTATTCGTCAAAACTGGCAACAGATGGCTCAGCCGCAGCAAGAATTTCGGGTGTTGCAGGGGGATGTGGTCAGGCGATTGAAAACCTTGGCTCCTCAGCAGTTTGACCACATTTATTTTGACCCACCCTACGCTAGTGATTTGTACCAGCCAGTGTTAGATGCGATCGCTCAATACCAGCTCCTCGACAGCGATGGTGAGTTAGCTGTTGAGCATAGCTCTAACTACTGGCAACCACAACCAATCCCCAATTTAGAAATTTGTCGCCAGAAAGTCTATGGCAATACTGCCTTGACCTTCTATTGCCCATTGGTTTAGGTCAGGGGTTTGGTAATGGTCAGGGGTTGATCAGCTCTCTTGATGGAAAAACTAACCCCCAAGTTGATTACCCCGTTGGTATTGCATATAGGCAGCAAAAAATAACCCCAATAGAGTAACAGGTATTAAGCCAAGGACAATCCCAACAAGCAACGGTTCTACCACACTAAGTCTCCTAATTAAGTTTTTTTACCTGTTTCTCATATTACTAGGTCTGATCAACCTTAGGGTGCTGCTGGTGCTCAAACAGTTATTTATCAAGCATTGTGAGTTCCATGGGTTGACATTGCGGGCGTCACACTCAGGGGGCTCTGAGGTCATGAACTAAGCGCTAACTTGGGTTGAATACTTTTACCTATATCCCAGCTTAATATACTAAAATGTATAAATTTGATCTATTCCGCTAGTATCAGGTATGTTGCGAATAGATAGTGTAGCATATAATACAAATACACCACAAGATCTTGATTAATGACTCCATAAATTTTAAGCTATGTTTATAAAGAAAAATAATACTTAGTCTAAGTATTTACTTATCATTGCTTAACACAACTTAATCAATGGTTCAGTTTTATCGAAATTACAAGCGCTTTATCGATAGTCAACTTGACAGGAGATCCATTGGAAAACCAGCTTGTCCAACCTAGAGTTCTAGTGCGGCGAGTCACCTTGATAGTACTAGTGGCTTTGCTTGCTATAAGTCTTAGCCTGATCGGAATTACCATGATGCAGGATTCCGATCCTTATGTACAAAAGGTTTTGTCCCTGAACGGTGATCCACTCCGAGGTAATGCTATTTTTCAAATCAACTGTGCTGGGTGTCATGGAGACAACGGGGATGGCAATGTAGGACCAAGTCTACTGAGTATCTCTAAGAGAAAGTCTGACGTCAGCCTGATTCAGCAAGTGATCAGTGGTAGAACACCACCAATGCCTAAGTTTCAACCTCAGACTAGAGATATGGCAGACCTGTTGAGTTACCTGGAACAATTGTAACTAAAGGTTAAAAGTTTAAGATTGAAGGTTAAAAGTTGAAGGGTTAAGATTGAAGGTTTAAGGTTTAAAGTTGTTCGCCAAGGGCGTCATGTAGGATAGGTTGAACGCGCACGCGTGGCCGAACGCGCACGCGTGGCCTAAAGGCCAAAAGGCCAAGGTTGTTCGCCTTTGGGGTTCGGTTTAGGGAAAAACAAGTCTTCCGAGAATATTCACCAGAGTGGACTTGCCACTTCCAGACGGATCAAGCAATACTACAAATTCTCCTGCATAGAGGTCAATAGTAACTGATTTTAGTGCCTGAACATTCACCTCCCCCATCTGATCGCGTAGCGTGGCCTAAAGGCCAATCGGTTTTAGTCACTTCACGCACTGGGAAAATAGGTTCATTGTTCATATAGCGGTTGGCGACTTTATTAAGTAAATATTTCTAAGTTTTTAGGTAACCTGTAACAGGGAATAAAGTATTTAGCATTCAAACTAATTTATTTATTATTGCCAATTGCTATACTTTATTATTAATAGACATCTCCAAAAATTAACCTCAAAACCTTGCACTGCCTGGGTCAAAACCGAGTTTCTGGAGATGTCTAATTATTTCAAGAGTAATTACTAGATATAAATACTCAATAAATTGTGATAGTTGTTGTCTAAAATTACCGATTACCGATTACCGATTATATTTACTAGATCAATTAAATTGCTGAGCATAAAACCGAGCATAACGACCACCTTTTTCTAACAATCCTTCATGGTTTCCGGATTCAACAATTCGTCCTTGTTCTACTACCAGAATCCGGTCAGCACGGCGCACTGTTGCTAATCGGTGAGCAATAATAAAAACAGTGCGGTCTTCCATAATCCTTTCTAAGGCTTCTTGTACTAAGGCTTCTGATTCTGAGTCTAAAGCGGAGGTGGCTTCATCTAGAATCAAGATCCTAGGATCGAGCAATACCGCTCGTGCGATCGCAATCCGTTGTCGTTGCCCTCCCGATAAATTAATTCCCCTCTCCCCTACCCAAGTGTGATATCCTTGGGAGAGTTTAATAATGAATTGGTGAGCATTAGCAATCTTAGCCGCTTCCTGAACAGCTTTAAAGTCAGGTTTTAAGTGACCAAAGGCAATATTCTGAGCAATAGTACCTGAAAAGAGAGTGGTATCCTGGGGAACAATCCCGATCTGACGCCGTAGACTATTGAGGGTAATATCTTGGATATTAATCCCATCAATTAGGATTTCTCCAGATTGCGGATCATAGAAGCGGGGCAGGAGATTAACTAAAGTAGTTTTACCAGCACCCGAAGCCCCTACTAATGCGATCGCATCTCCTGGAGCAATTTCTAAATTCAAATTTCTTAGTACAGGCTCACCAGGTTGATAAGCAAAGCTGACATTACAGTATTCTACCTTACCCGTCGCTGGGGGTAAAACTATAGCGCTTGGTTTTTCGATTACCGTTGGCTCAAGGGCAAATAGTTCAAAGATGCGGTCTATCGATGCTTCTCCCTGTTTGAACTCATTATAGTTTTGGGTTAGGATGTTGATCGGATCAATCAACATTGCAACACCGATACCGTAACTGACAAACTTGGAAGCCGTGAGGTTACCCTCAGCAATTTGCCATGCTCCCAACAATAGTAGTAACAAGAAGCACAACGCTTCGAGGAAACCGACTATTGGAAACTGAATTGCTCTGAGGCGTTCAGCAGCATACTTGGCTTTGCGGTTGTTTTCTGCTTCTTGACTAAATTTTTCCAGGGTATAGTCTTCTGCGGCAAAAGCTTGGATTAATCGAATCCCGCTAAACACTTCCGTCAGCATTGCGGACAAATCCGATATCCGATTTTGGCTGCGATGGGAGAATTTCCGGATCTGTTCCCCGAACCAACCAATCAACAACCCCATCAATGGTGCAATAATTACTATGGCTAGGGTCAGTTCTGGATTAATATAGATGACAGCAGTTAGTACTACAATCAGTTGCAAGACACAAGGAATAAAATCACGAACAATTTTGTAAATCACCTCCCCAATCCGATCGAGGTCTTCCGTGAGTCGGTAGGTAAGGTCACCAGTTCTAGCAGCTTCAAAGTAACCAATACTGAGGCGCTGCAAATGGTTAAAAACGTTTTCGCGTAAATGAAGGGCAATCTGTAGTGAAGCTTTTGCTGATAGGGTATACAAACAGTACTGCGCTATTTTCTGGGTCAGAAACACAACAGCAGCTAACCCAGCTAGCTGAACACTCCTGACCAGTTTTCCCTGTCCGACCACATCAAAAAAGGGCTCAGATAGCCAAAGGAGTAGGGGCCAGCAGACCGTGAATACTAATGTACAAACCAATGTCTGAGCCAGAGTTAAGCGTTGGGAACGAAGGTAAGGTCGCAGTTGCCAGTAACTAGAGTGGGGTTTCAAGTGTCAATCGGGAGAATGATGGCTTCTGTTTTAACCTATCACTTAGCGCTAGCTGATGGTGATAAGTCACGGATTTGCCTGAGATGGTTCAAACCATGGCTGAAACAGTTGGGAATGAAAAACCTTGGTTGGTGGGCATTGGTGACCAGGCTTCGTTGGAAGTGGTTTGGGATTTTTCCAGACAATGCCCACCCTACAGACTTCTTGCATTTTTCCTCTTGTATGCATGCCTTTTCCTGCAATACTGGTGTTAACAACCGAGATCCAAACGCCCTGATTGTGATATGCTAATCATTGGTTGGTATTCAAAGTAAAAACTACTGTGGCGTTAAGAAGAATAATTTTATCTGTCTTAGAGCTTGAAGGCCCAAAAAGCATTTCAGTCTCAGGTAACTCAGGATGTGATTAAACCACTGCACAACACCATAAAAGCATTTAACACCAGAGACTATGGATTTCCCAGGTTTAGTAAATCTGGGCGTTATCAATCATTTTATTCCCCCAGTTCAAGACCAGTCCCATTCAAGGCAATCCGATGCTTAAGCAAAAGTTGATTGGGCTAGTTAACATCAAATCCCATGGCTCTATTCTCTTTGGTTTGAAAATAGAGGGAGTGAGAGTTGTGTATAGATGCAGGGGACCAAAGAGGATATCAAATGCATGTGATCAGTTATCGACGTTTGCGGGAATTTAGTGAAAAACACGCTGATTGCCATGATGCTCTCGATAACTGGTATAAGATTGCCAATCAGGCTACTTGGTCGAATTTAGTTGAGGTACAATCGGTTTTTAGAAAAGCTGAAGCAGTAGGTAATTTTACAGTTTTTAATATTAAGGGGAATAAGTACCGCTTAATTGTAAGTATAGATTATGAAAAGCATTTAATTTACATCAAGTATATTCTGAATCACGCAGAATACGACTATAATAACTGGAAGAATGACCCTTACTTTTAATCTAAATCAATACAATAAATTATTAATTAAATATCAACCTAAAATGATTAAAACAGAAGAAGATAATGAAAAAGCTTTAGCTTTTGTAGAAGAGTTGATGCACCGACCTCAACGAACACCAGAAGAAGATCAAATGTATGAATTGTTGATTACATTAATTGAAAAATTTGAGCAAGACTATTATTCACCAGGGATGAGATCTCATCCTCAGTCTATGTTACTTTTTTTAATGGAGCAAAAAGAGATAAAACCAGCGGATTTAGTGGGAATTATTGGCTCTCAAAAAACCGTTGATGACATCGTTAATGGAAAGCGAGAAATTAGCAAATATCAAGCGAAAACCTTGGGAGTTTTTTTTCAAGTTGATTCCAGTTTGTTTATGTGAAAAGCCCTGACCAATTGCTAACACTTCAGTTCGTTCGATGTATACCATTTTCCATACTTATGAGGTACACAGTTTTTTTCTATTCCCTATTACCTAAAATTAATAAATAAATTATTTACTTTAGCCAATTGCTTCTTTTGAAAACCCATAGCTAGTAATGGTGGGCGGAATTTAAAATTCAAAATTCAAAATTATTGCATACTTATTAGATAAGGGTTTCGCTATTCTCTTGATGCAGTCGCTCATGAGGGAAACCCCCAAGACCGTAATGGTGCGCTTTCCGTAGGCGAATTAAATTCGCCACGGGTCGCACCTCTGCATCGCTTTGAAAGGTATCTTTATTTCCGCCGTGCCTTACTAGGGGGTTGCTGAACAAAGGAATGATCTTAAGTGTAGTTGGATCAGTTACCGATTACTGATTACCTATTACCTAATTTTAGAATTTAGAATTTAGAATTATTTCTTCTGCATTCTGCATTCTACATTCTGCATTCTACATTCTATATTTTACCGATTACCCTAAGTCTCACTCAATACCCAATTCACCAAAGTACGAACTGGAAAGCCAGTTGCACCAGAATTATTACAACCATTTTCTTTTTCACTCCAAACTGTTCCAGCAATATCGATATGTACCCAAGGCGTTTCCTTAACGAATTCCTTCAAGAACAAGGCTGCTGTAATCGAACCACCTGCACGGGGCCCAGTATTTTTGAAATCAGCAATTTTAGATTTTAATCCTTCAAAGTACTTCTCTTCCATAGGCATCTGCCAGAGTTTTTCACCAGCCGCTTCTGCTGCATCTTTAAACTGTTGCGCTATTGTATTATCAGTGGTCCATAAACCAGCAATATCATTTCCCAATGCTACAACACAGGCACCAGTCAAGGTCGCTAAATCTGCGATCGCATCCACCTCTAATTTTTCCGCAAACACTAAAGCATCTGCTAGGGTCAGTCTTCCTTCAGCATCCGTATTATTGACCTCAATCGTCTTACCATTAGAAGCAGTAAGAATATCCCCTGGGTGCATGGCATGACCACTAATCATATTTTCCGTGGCCGCACTGATAAAGTGAACCTCGACATCCGGCTTCAACTGGCCAATTGCCTTAGCAGTACCCAAGGTAGCCGCCGCACCTCCCATATCGATTTTCATAGTCTCGATGCCACTACCAGAACCTTTAATATTCAAGCCACCGGAGTCAAAGGTTAATCCCTTACCCACAATCGCTAATTTCCGTTTTGGCGTGCCATCAGGTTTGTAGGTGATATGAATAAACTTGGGGGGCAGATCTGAAGCTTTGGCAACCCCAAGGAAAGCACCCATTCCCAGTTCTTCACAGGCTTCCCTGTCCAAGATTTCCAGGGAAAAACCATACTCTGAGGCCAGATCCTCTGCTGTCTGAGCCAAACTAATTGGTGTCACTTCATTAGCTGGTGCTGCCACCAACTCTCGTGCCAAAATTACTCCTTCGCAGATTTTTTGAGCCTTATCAATCCCCGCTTCTTGCCCAGGCAATCCCAGTAAATCAATCTGTTCGAGCTTTGCGCCCTTATCCTCCGATTCCGACTTAAAGCGATTGTCTTGGTGTAGTGCCAGGATTATCCCCTCAGTGATCCCTTGTGCGGTTGCTGTAGAGTCATCATTAACCACCGGTAGGCTAATTCCAAGAGTTTTAATCTTCTGCTGTTTCGCAGTCCGGGCAATTGTGGCACTGCCACGGCGCAGTGTATCTAAGGTCAGGTCATCAGCTTTACCCAATCCTACCAGGATAATTTTACGGATTGGGCTACCGGATCCCACACGGGTGACAGCAGAACTATTAGTACTACCCTTAAATTCTGTTTCCTCGATCAATTCTGTGATCGTACCAGCCAGTTTCTGATCCAACTCGGCTAAATCACCACTCAGGTCTACAGCATCCTCAAATAACCCAATGGCTAGAGCATCACCAGTCCAGTCTAACCGTGGTGTATCGGTTCCTCGAATTTCCATATTTTTCTCTGTCTAGGTAGTTACAATGAATAGTTTTGAAACCAATACCATAACAGATATCGACTGGTGATGGGGTATGGGGTGATGGGGAGATGGGGGAATGAAATGATGGGGTGTAGTGGGTAATTAATGTCTACAAGGATGTTTTAAATATTCTCTAACCATTAATCAAAAAAGTCTGGCATCCGTGTTAAAACCAAAGTTTATTATGATAAATTAGTCATAAACTCGTTCCGGATCGAGACGTTTATGGCTTAAAATATGGAGTGAGTTAACACACAAAAACTAAATCCTCGACAAAGCTATAGGAAAGTACATATTTTTGTCGAGGTCTGACTGGCTTCACGAGGCAAGCCAAAGTAGAAAGAAGTTTTCTAATCACTTAACCGATGCTCTATTGTTGAGCCACTTGAGGAATATTTTCCCTTAATCGCTGATTTCTGGTTTCCATCCTATGCCTCTGCTCGACCCCAACCGTTCTTATAGCTTCAGTGAAATAGCCAAACTCAAAACTCCCACGGATGAAATCTTGGCAGAATATGGCTATTCACTAGAACGTACCTTATTGGATTTGCGGCAATATCAGGGTGAGTTAGATCGATTGCAGGAGCGCCAATCACGCCTCGAAGAAATTTTACCTTACCTGGATCTGACCAACGAACAATCCCGGCGGGAGATGTTAATTGCACCTCTGATGGCAGATTTAATTCACTACACAAGGGCGCAATTGCGAATTGAGTATTCAATCAAGGTCAGCAATCAGCTTCAAGGCGCGTTGGACTATTTGCTCAGGACAACGACTAATCTGTTAGTGGTTGAGGCAAAGCAAGAGGATCTTACCAATGGTTTCACTCAGATGGCAGTGGAACTGATAGCGCTTGATCAGTGGGAGAAATGCCCATCGTTTGAGCAACAGCCACAGCTATTCGGAGCAGTTTCAACCGGGACAATCTGGCAGTTTGGTATTCTGCACCGTCAAGATAAATTAATCACCCAACAATTGACTCTTTACCGGGTACCAACCGATTTAGAACCCTTAACCAGAATTCTGATCGCAGCGCTCTCTAGCAGTAATTGAGCAAGAGAGCCACTGCTCTATTGTTGAGCAACTTGAGGAATATTTCCCCTTAAACCAGTCATCAACTTCAAGGCATAAATCTTCATCGGACGAATCCGGCGCAGCATCCATAACCCGACACGGCGTATCCCCACTATTGGTAACCAGTTGTTGGAAAACATCCGATCCAGAGTATCGGTAAACCCTAAGATGACCAGATTCTCTTGCTTGCGCCAGTTTTCATAGTGCTTAAGAACCTCTATAGCTCCAATATCTTCCCCTGCTTGGTGTGCTTCACTCAAGACTTGGGCAAGGGCAGCAGCATCGCGAATCCCAAGGTTTAATCCTTGACCACCGACAGGATGGCAACAATGGGCAGCATCACCAATTAGTGCCAATCGTGACTGAATATAGCGATCGCTCTGCATTAATTGCACTGGAAACAAATAGCGATCGCATTCCAACTCCAAGCGACCCAACAGACCACCAGTGTAGTATTCCAGCTTAGCGAGAAACTCTTCTTCATCTAGTGCTTGTAAGGCTTTTGCTTCAGCATGGGGTGCTGTCCACACCACCTGGCAGCGATTCTCTGACAAGGGCAGCACCCCCATCGGACCACTAGGCCAGAAGCGTTCAAAAGCCGTATTATTGTGGGGCTTTTCGGTTTTAATCCGGGCAGTCACACAAGATTGCCAGTATTTCCAGCCACGAGTCGTAATCTTAGCCCTAGTCCGAATTTGCGATCGCGCTCCATCCGCCGCCACCACTAGCCTTGTCCTAATTCGATGCTTAGTATCACCCTCCTTGACAGTAATCTCCACCCCAGACTCCTGATAGTCTACATCCACTACTTCTGCTGGACAAAGCCAGTCAACGTTGGGGCAATCTGTCAAAAATTCTTGCAACGAGGTTAGCACCGGACGGTGTTCTCCCACATACCCTAGGGCATTGGTCCCTAAATCTGAAGGGGAAAAATGCACCACACCGGAATGGTTAGCATCGGAAAGCCTGATCTGCCGAAATGTGCTAATCTGTGGCAGGATTTTATCCCAAACCCCAATACCTGCGAAAATACGCCCTGAGAGGATAGACAAAGCATAGGCTTGTACCCTGGCAACTGCCACTGACTTGGGTTTGGCTTCTATGAGTAATACGCTCAACCCAGAATGTTTCAACGCACAGGCCAGGGTAGAACCAGTAATGCCACCCCCAACAATGGCTAGGTCGTAATCAAAACTTTGATGGGTTGCTGAGGTAGTTTGAATCAGCAGTTCCAGCGCCATAATTGTAGTAGTAAGTGTCTAGGTAAATAGGAATATATACTCTTTTTCATTGTGACGCTTTTAGATCAACCCATCAACTGATCCAATTTTGCTCAAGCTGGAAACACACGAGTTAACTCTAGGGACAGATCTCCAAGACCAGGAATATTAACCGTTTCATTGGGCAACACCACCCGTTTGACGCGATAGCCGAAATTTCTTCGAGTATCTTGATAGGGCTGAGTGTAGCACTCTAGTTGACCAGCCACCAGGTTAACAATCCAGTAATCCTGAATTTGGTTTTCTGAATATAAGGATAGCTTTACGGTCTGGTCATACTCCAGGGTTGAATCTGACACCTCAATCACCAGCAATATATCCTTTGGATAAGGGTGATTTGGCAAGTAGTCATCCGCCTGACCCCATGCGAGCGCAACATCCGGTTCCGGTTCACTGTCGTTGGATAGGATGATTGGTTCCTGTCCCCGTACCACCCCACGGTCGCCTACTAGCCTGTCCAACTCTCGCCATAACTTAGTGTTGCAAACCGAGTGGGACTTACCCTTCGCCAGCATTTGTATTAACTCTCCCCGAATCAACTCCACCCGGTCATCTTCTGTTAGAAAACCATTATCAATCAAGCGATGATAGTCAGCTAGGCTAAAGCGCTTAGTTTTGATCAGGGTCATGATAACTTAACGTTAAAAACACAGCTTAATTTTATGAGCAATTATTCGTTTCCAATTTATCAACCCGTGCCTCTAGTGCCTTTATTTTTTCAGTCAAATTTATGGGTTTACTCACCCCAATATCAATTAATTTAATATTCCCTATTTTATCATAAAATATACTTTAATTTTCAGCTTCTGGTAACCAATCCTGATCTAAGGTCAATTCAAGAGAATAGGGGCAAACCTCTGGGAAAACCGAAACAGGCATTCCTGTTTGCTGGGCTGCCTGACGGCGAGCCCGCTGATAGCTTTGTTCCAGCTGCTGGGCTGGATAGCTCCTGAGACTGGGACTATCTTCAATAGCTAGCTCAATCTGAGTCCTAGCGTCAGTAATCGAATCTAGCCAGCTATCGGAGCGACGCTGAATTTGGTATTGCCACTTGAGCAAATGTAACAGCAGGCGAATCAATTGGCTAGTAATTCCCCGCCTTTCACTCTTGCCCAAGTCTTCAACCTCCTCAATCAGATTTTCTAAATCAATCTCTTGCCAACGACCTTCTCGCAACAACTGTGCTGTTTGTTGTGTCCAATAATTAAAGTCTTTTGTGTATGCTTTTTCCACAACTGTCTCTCCCTTTATATCCCCAATTTATCTCTTAGTTGATTAACTATTGCCTCTTGCCTCTTGCCTCTTGCTTCTTGCCTTTCCTTAATCCAGTCTATTTTGATTTGGGTTTAATGCCATGACAAAGAGTGCGATCGCTTTCATCGATTGCAGAATTGTGCTTGAGATAATCCCCTACCCAATCACAAGCCCGACCCAGAAGGTCATTGAAATCTAAACTTATATCCATATCCCATATAATCACATTGCCACTGTAGTCAGATGAAGCGAGGATTTTGCCATCGGGACTGAAACTGAGGCTAAAAACCCCATCATTATGTCCAATCAGAGTTTCAATTTCTTGCCCCTTCAAATTCCAGAGTTTAACCGTTTTGTCACCACTAGCCGAAGCAATCATCTTACCATCTGGGCTGAAACTGACGCTAAACACCTTACCTTCATGCCCTTTGAGAGTTCGGATTTCTTTACCGTCTCTACTCCAAAGTTTAACCGTTTCGTCCTCACTACCAGAGACAAGCATCTGACTGTCGGGACTAAAACTAACACTCGAGATCACATCATCATGACCTTTAAGGATGGTAGGAGTTAAGCAAAAAGGCAAAAAATTTGTGTTATGGTCTAATCCAACTGCTGGTTTTAAGTTTCCTACTTTTAAGTTTCCTACTTTTAAGTTTGCTGGTTTTAATTCACCATTACATAAATTTCCCCGACTCCAAAGCTTGATAGTATTATCATCACTACCAGCAGCAATCATCAGACCATCCGGACTAAAATTAACACTTCTAACCGCAGCCCTAAGCTTTTTCAACCTTTGGCGTTCTCTTCCTTTAAAACTCCAAAGCTTGACAGCTTTATCCGAACTGCCAGATACAATCGTCTGACTGTCAGGGCTGAAACTAACGCTAAAGACTCGAGCCTGATGCCCCTGAAGTGTTTGGATTTTTTTACCATCCTTACTCCAAAGTCTAACCGTACTATCCCGGCTACCCGTAGCAATAGTTTTACCATCCGGGCTAAAACTAACACTAAAAACTGCATCCCTGTGGTTTTCTAGAACGTTTGGAGTCAAACAAAAATCCACCACATTGATAGTTTTACTAGACCTTATCTCCCCTAATCCTTCCTTGCCACAGGTATAATCTAAATGCCATAGCTTAGCAGTTTTATCCTCACTAGCTGTAGCAATAGTCTTGCCATCTGGGCTGAAACTCACACTCCAGACATTACTCCTATGACCCTTGAAGGTGCGAGGTGTTTTGGCATCTAAGCGCCAGAGTTTAATGGTTTTATCTTCACTAGCACTAGCCAGGGTCTTGCCATCTGGGCTAAAGCTAAGGTCATAAGCCCCAGCCTGATGCCCTCGGAAGGTTTGGAGTTCCGAGCCATCAAGGCTCCAGAGTTTGACGGTTTTATCCCGACTAGCAGAGGCAAGGGTTTTGCCATCCGGGCTGAACCTGACGCTTCTGACTCCAGCTAATTTCTTTGGAAAAGTCTTCAGTTCCCGACCATCAAGGCTCCAGAGTTTGATCGTCTGATCCTCACTAGCAGAAGCAATCATCTTGCCTTGGGGTGAGAAACTGATGCTATTAACCTCAGCCTTATGCCCCTTGAACGTTGCCATACTTGTCCCATCCAGGTGCCAGAGTTTGATAGTATTGTTACTTGCTGCAGAAGCCAGAATTTTGCCATCCGGACTAAAGCTGATGCTGCGATATCCAGCCGCAATCCCCTCAAACGTTTGGAGTTGGTTGCCATTGAGGCTCCACAGCTTGATCGTCTTATCTTGACTAGCTGTAGCCAACATCCTGCCATCGGGACTGAAACTGACGCTGCGCACTCCACGCTGATGTCCTTTAAAGGTTTGGAGATTTTTTCCCTCTAAGTTCCACAGTTTGACCGTCTTATCCTCACTAGCTGTAGCAATCGTCTTGCCATCTGGGCTGAAACTCACATTCCAAACGGTACCGTTATGTCCCTTCAAGGTTTGGAGTGCCTTACCGTTGCGGCTCCAAAGTTTCACAGTATGGTCTTTACTAGCAGAGGCAATGAGATTACCGTCAGGGCTAAAACTAACACTAGTAACCCAACTGTTATGGCCTACCAAACGGTTGTATTCTCTAACCCAAGACACTGCTCCATGCAATGCTGTCCTAACCAGAGCCTCAGTTTCAGGTTTTACACTGCGTATCTGTTTTTGCAGTTGCTGTGCAGCCCTGATTGCTTCGATCAGAGCATCAAATTCCTGATGTGATTTTCTCAGAGCCAGTGAATATCGACTCAGAGCATTAATGTGACCAACGCTTACCATTTCTGCTCGTTTCCATTGCATCAAAGCAACCAAGCCAAAGCCAACAGCTGCTGCAAATGCTGCACTCATCAAAGTAAGGGACAACCGTAAGATCACTAATCGACGCTTTTCCCGTTTTCTCAAAATCGATATGGCATCCCCACTTTTAGCAATATAGTCCTTGTGTAAAGGTGTCGCAGTCGGCTGTTTATCATTGGTCTCGGCATCAAGCAACCATTGTTGGGCAATAGAAAATTCGCTGCCACGCAACAGCAAATCTGTATCTTGGTTAGACTGCTGCCATTCCCTAGCTCGCTGCAACCATTTGGTGTGACTGCGCACATGCTCTCGGTCAGTATCAAGGGTTCTGACCAATTCACTTAAATTGGGATAAAAATCTCCTCCATGCCTGTTGAAATCAATCCACTGGATGCTAGCTAATCCAGGATGTAGCATTTTTGCTGGTACCTGTATAGAAAGCACAGTCACAAACCGTTTATTTAATCTCTGAGCATAGTCTACCTCCCCAGCACAGTAGGGTGAATTTACCGAAGCAGGGGAAATAATAAATAAGAAATTATCAGACTGTTCAATTCCCCGTTCTATTTCCTGCTCAAAATCACTCCCTGGAGGAATACTTTCTTGGTCAAACCAAGTCGTTTTTCCCTGTAACTGTAATGCCTCATTTAACTTTCTAGCCAAATCGGAATCAGTACGGGAATAAGAAATAAAAACGTCTAGATAAGATTCCGTCGGTTGATTCGTGCTAGCCGCAATAAATTCTTCATGTAATCCTAGGGGTGGATGTTCTAGGCGTTGCCGATTTACGTTCAGCCAGTTTTCGTAATAGTTTAAATTGTGACCCCGCAATAAAATGCTAGAATTGCGGTTTTGGGTCAGCCATTTGAGCGCTTTGACTAACAAAAGCTTATGCTCTTCGTAATAGAGAGCATCTTGATTTAATTCTTTTAATAATTGAGCAGCCATGAAGCGGTAGTTTGCTTCATGGTTAGACTTAGTAAAATCCAGGAATTGTAATGAACTAATTTTTGGTGGTATTTGGTCTATATCCGTGTATTCAACCAGTACGGAGATAATCCGTTTATTGTGAGCAAAAGCGTGTTCAAGCTCTTGCTGACAGTATTTTGATTGAATCGAATTGCGTGAAATTAAGTAAATGAGATTATCAGCTTCCTCGATTCCTTGGTTGATTGCCGCTTGGAAGTCTATACCGGTTTTAATATCCGTTTCAAGTTTCCAGATTGTGATTCCTTCCCGCATCAGGGTTTTGCCAAGTTTATCCTTTATATCTTGATCTTTATCAGAATAAGAGATAAACACTTGGGTCATTAAGTTATTGGCATTCTTAGTGCTTTCACAAATAAAATCACAATGTAAATCCGTTGGCACACAAGGGGGCTGCTCTTTTTCAAACCGCACCTTTAACCAAGATTCAGCTTGAATACGTTCTGACTGGATTAACAGGTGGTTAGTTTGTTGTTGATTTCTGTCCCACTCCAGAGCTTTAACTAAAAACCGAGTATGCTGTTCTACATAATCAGCATGCTTACGGATGGAATTAATTAATTGTTTAAAGGATGCTTCAAAATCGTTGATTTTATCTTGGAAATCAATCCAGTTAAGTTTACGGATAATCGTAGGAATTTTGTCCCGAGGGGATTTAACATGCACTAAAGGAATAATGCGTTTATTGTATTTAATAGCCAGTTCAATTTCTTTGAGGCAGTATTTTGAATTAACGGAATGGGGGGAAATGATAAAAATGAAGTTATGAGTTCTTTCAATGCCATTATCAATCTGATGCTGCCAATCGACAGCAGGGGGAATGTCCTTCTGGTCAAACCAGACCGTTAAGCCAAATTGTGTTAATCTAGCTTCAAGTTTAGTAGCAAAGGCTTTGCTGTCAGCACGTCCGTAGGAGATGAAGGCATCGAAAAATGTAGTCATTTGTCCAGGGGTCTAAGTGAGGAGATCTACTTCACACTACACTTGTAACACCCTGGATTTCGTAAATCGAGCAAGCTTGAAGATTTGTGAGAGCAAGGAAATAGGGGCAACGGATGGGTAACGGATGGGTAACGGATGGGTAACAGGTGAACAAATCATCTCATTTAGTATCCACTTTCTTAGACGGAGACGGGTTTGTTCCCTTATCCTCCGACTGCTCGGTTTCACCATAGAGTTCTGCTAGTGCATCATTCATCTCTTGCACCCACCCTACATTTTCGCTTTGGATGGTTCTCTCTGTACTAATCACCAATAACTCAAATTTCTCCGATTTTTCCTGGTCTGAGAGACCATGCCACCAAGTGCTTATATCGTACAAATCATCAGCTGCCTGGTTGTAAGCAATCAGCGTTGTCTCAACCCGTTTCAATTCCAGGAAACTAGAAAATGCCGCAGCTAAGGCTGTAGTGACCGCCACCGAGGTGTCTTGACCCAGCGCTACCAGAAATGAACCCACACCGCCCAAGATATATACCCCCCACTGGTAGCCATGCAATTGTATATCAAGTTTCCTAGTTCGCTTTCGGTACCACTTAAACTGGTCTTCCACTCGCCAGACTAGGTAGTGTTCGGGGGTGAGGTCAGAAAACTTATCATCTTGATGATGCTGTTGAGCTTCCTGACGTTTCTTGTCCTTGCTTGTCTTATCTTTGCTTAGTGATGAGCGTTTTCTCCGGGAAACTTCCCCCTCATAGGGGCTAAAACTAGTGTGGTGAACTGTGGTTCCCTTTAGCCTTTGACTAATCACCTTGACCTTACGTGCGAGCTTAGCATCCCGCGAGGTGTTATCACTGTATTCCCCAACTTGGGCACGGTAACAGTAAATTTCCCTTTTAATTGCCTCGGCACTACCCCTTAACAGAATCCAATTGCCACCTTTGTCGAACTTCACTGCACCTGCTAGTAGTACACTTAGAGCAATGGGCACTAGTAGAAGAATGTAGTGAATTACTTTGACCGTCTGGTGTGAATCACCAAGGAAGTCTACCAACTCTGAGTGGAGCACAGCTAGCAAAGTAGCCAACACACTCAATACCAGAATTCCGATCCGCAGCAGAAAGAAACGTTTCTGAGCCGCTGTGGCATTTTTGCTATAGGTACGCTGACGTTCCCAAGCACGTTTGAGGGTTGGGTTTGGCCCAGGGGAGTATGTAGGCTCAACTTCTGACGTCATGACAGTCTATGTGTAGTCTATGTACTTTTTACTGTGTACATTGACTGTCTCGTCAGTCCCTCCATGATGATTTTAGTCAATTCACTGAATGGTTGTGAGAGGTCGTAACAGGTCAAATGATTTTGTTGGAAGTGATTTTCTTGTAATAGTTCCGTAACAGATTCTCGTGCTTCTTGTTCTGGATACCGTACTGCCATCGTAATTTCATCTGCCAACCGACCACTGCCCCCAAGAACTACCAACGGTCGTCCAGCTTTCTTGTTTTCAAATAAATCTACTAAGGTAATCGCCCCACCGTTAGCCATTACTGTCACAGATGGCTTTTCGTCTGCCAGGGTAGTAGCTATACGAGCCAACCAGGGGGATTCATCACCCCAGGTAGACCCAGGAATCAGCACAAAATGAGTATGATTTGGCTCCAGTGATGCTTGATCAGAAGATGAGGGGGGTGCATCAGGAAGCGCAATCTTGCCCACTGGGGCAATACCTACTAAGGGAAAGGTGCCAGCAATCTCAGCACGAGCTTGCCCCATCATCTGCATCACCCCAGTATCAGTACCACCATCCACCACACAGGCTCCAAGGGTTTCAGCAATGGGAGCTAGTACATTGACAAACAACAAGCGCAGACGAGCCATACTCTGATCACTCATCTTGCTTGCCCCCCCGACTACCACTAGAACGGGACGGGAGCCGTGAAGACCGATTTGGTTCAGGGCAGCAGACAAGTCCACAGAATGATCCACTTGAATAGCACAAGCCGCTTGCCCATTCTTGAAGGTGAGTGTGAGAGGCTGGTTATCTAAGAACTGCTTGAAGAGGAGATGCTTTCGCTTGTTTCCATCCTGGGACAAAGCACCGGACTTAGCTAAAACCCTCCTCTTGCGCAATCGGGGGGAAGTGATGCCTGCGCATCTAGCCATTAATACCTTTTGGTCATTTGTTCGCTTTTGCTTTGTCTTGGCAGATCGAAACATTTAAAATCACCTATAGTGGTTTATAATATTCTATCTGCTAGATCATGCTCAGGGACATCAGCTGATCAGACATCTCGAAATTGGCGGTGACATTTTGTACATCCTCCAAGTCTTCCAGAGCATCCATTAATTTTAAAAGCGTCCGCGCCAGATCTGAGTCAGTCACTTCCACCGTATTATTAGGAATCCAGCGCAACTGCGCCTCACTGACCTCAAAGCCCTGATTTTTCAAAATTTGACTCAGGTTTTCCAGGTTGCTAACTTCTGTAAATACCTCAGCCGTTACACCTTCGGAATCCTCGTTCAACTCATAAGTTTGAGCTCCCCCTTCCAGGGATGCTTCTAACAAATGGTCTTCTGTGATATCACCGGTAAGCGTAACGACACCCTTTTGCTCAAACATCCAGCTAACACAGCCTGTTTCACCCAGATTACCACCATTCTTAGTAAATCCTGAGCGCAGGTCAGCTGCTGTCCGATTCCGATTATCAGTAAAAGCTTCTATCAAGATCGCAACGCCTCCTGGACCATACCCCTCATAGCGAATCTCTTCAAGATTGTCACTCTCATTGCCTAGGGTACCGCCTCCTTTTGCGATCGCTCTTTCAATGTTGTCATTGGGAATCCCTGCTGCCTTAGCCTTTTCCACCGCTTGCCGCAGCTGAAAATTACCCTCTGGATCCGGGATGCCATTGCGAGCAGCTACTATAATCTCCCGAGAGATTTTAGCAAAGGTCTTACCTTTAACTGCGTCAACCCTCGCTTTCTGACGCTTAATATTTGCCCATTTACTATGTCCTGCCATAACGGTTAAGTTGATTACAACCCAACTAACAAAATACCTCCACTTCTTGGTTTAAATATAACCTACAAGTCATCTGCTAAAAATAAATATATTATTCTCTCTCCTAG
>NZ_JAAHHS010000339.1 GCF_010692395.1 Moorena sp. SIO3H5 | reverse complement strand
CCCTTTACTTCCTACGAGTTGTATGCCTACACGACGCTCTTCCGATCTCGAGTTTGATCAAGGACTATAAAATTAGATATACCACGCTGCTGTAAGCCAATGGCAGTGGCTAATCCCACTGGACCAGCACCAACTATAACAATATCATAAGTGTCGATCATAATTATATTTTTGCGATCGCGTAGCGTAGCCCTTCGGGCTAATCGCTTTTAGCGTAACGCTACGCGATCAGCTTGGCTGCTTTCTTTAGGGTAATTCTATTACCTTACCAACTATAAGAATTCTAAGACTTGTGAGGTACAAATTTCTGCTTTTTAGGGAGCAGGGAGCAGCGATGCAGAGGTGCGACCCGTGGGGAATTTAATTCACCTACGGAAAACGCACCATTACGGTCTTGGGGAGGCAGTGCGGTCTTGGGGGTTCCCCCGGAGACGAAACCTGATTACGTTGAGCCTTTATGGTTGGTAGGCTATGCACAAAAGGGGGAAAACTTATTGATTAGCGTGATTTGCGCGGTCTTGGGGAGGCAGCGCGGTCTTGGGGGTTTCCCCCATGAGCGACTGCCGTGGTTTCCCCCACTCGCTATTGCATCAAGACAAGGCTCAACTGTCTTACGGTAACTTCTAACCATGAGCAACTGCCGTGGTTTCCCCCACTCGCTATTGCATCAAGACAAGGCTCCACTATCTTACGGTAACTTGGCCTACGGCCACGCCAAAGGCGAACGCGAACAAACCATGAGCGACTGCCGTGGTTTCCCCCATGAGCGACTGCATCGCTGAATGCTAGTTAAGCCAATTTTCTAAATCAGTTATGTTATTGAAATCTAAGAAGTCTTCTCCCAAATTTTCCAACTCTTCAATTGTTAAATTTTCTATTTTGCTAATGGTTTTTTTATCAATTTCCCCAAAACGCTTTTTAAGTTGACGTATTATTAAGGCAATCGCCTCATTTTTTCTTCCTATTTCTTTGCCGATTTCTTTGCCGATTTCTTCAGCATAAGTTAGTTTTCCTCTTTCATCTTGTAATGCCATAGCACGGCGATCGGCAATTTCTAATTCTTCTGGAGTCATACCAGCTTGATTAGCAAGATTTAAAGCTGATTCTATCTCTGATACTTCTCCTAAAGAAGGAGGAATGTTATCGAGACTAGAAGCTTCTTTGAGGAAATAAATCCATTTATCGGCTAAAGTTTCTAATTCTGAGAGTCTTTTATGGAATTTCGGTAATTCTATAAATATTAACTGCAATTCCTCTTCCAGACATTCAAACTTTTCTGTTTTTTCTTGAAACACAAATTGATTAATAATTTGCTGAGTTTCGTCGAACAAAATAAAATCCGTAATTGTGACAGCTATAACAGGTTTAAGACGAATATAATCCTCTGCTGTTTTTAACTGATTAACATATCCTTTCACCATATTATAAAGTACCCGTTTGCTAAAACCAGTGATGGATGATACTTGCATTTCAATTAGGACAACTTCTCCATCCGCTAACACTGCTTTTACATCCAAATAAGTGTCTTTTAAAGTCAACACTTGACCGGGATTATAGAGATTAATAATGGTTAAAGATTGAATGATTGGTTCGCCATTGTAAATAATAGCATTAAGAAAACTAATTAATATAGTTTTACTTTCTTTGGAACCAAAAACTTTTTTAAAGACATAATCTATTTTTGGGCTGATAAATCTCATAGTTTTGGCGTTCCTGAATTAAGGAATAAATGCGCGATAATCTGGTTTTATTAAAGCCCCCGTTGCTCCTCGAATTCTGAGCGACTGCATCAAGAAATAAAATGAACATCACTGAAGGTTTCGATCCATAGACGAGCACCACAACGCAGTGGGTGATCAGGCTGATAGACAATCCGACATGGACCAAGGATTTCGATTTGGTTGCCGTATAGATTATTACCGCTTCGTTTTACCGAAATCACTGGCTGACGGTCTTCGGCAGGTTTAGCATTGTTGCTGCCAATCCGATTACGGTTGACATTGATGGTGGCTAGAGCGGGAGGACGACTGGTACGCCATTTGCCCTTGGGTCCACGGGTACTTTTGGTGATTTGTGGTAGGTGGTTGAAAAGAGGAATAATCCAGAATTTACCACTTTTATAGGCACCCCTGACTCTACCCTTATCCAGGAGTTGGCGCAATCGTCGAGAAGAAATACCTAAGAGAGATGCGGCTTCGCTAGTACCAACGCAGTGTTTCATGTTGGAATTCCTTAACTATTCCGATAACACTACTATAACAAAAATTTATTCCTGGACAGCTTAATGTGAAGTTATATAAAGTTTTGCCAAACTGACCAGACAACTAGGGGGAAATAATTTTTCATGATTGATATCTAATCAAACCGAATTTAGTATTACGGCGACCTAGCTCTGCCCTGTAAACCGCGATATGACTACCAACCAATTGTTAGAATCAAACCTTGAATCTCTAATCAATACAGCTGCTCAAAATCATCAGTTGGGTAAATTAGATGAGGCTGAATCTATCTACAGACAGGTAATACAGATTCAGGGGGATAATCAGGGTGAGGAAAAGCTTTTATCGAAGCCCTATAACGTGATAGCAATTGCTAATCTGGCAAGTATATTTGAGGAAAAAAACAAACTAGAGGAAGCGGTAGGCTTCTACCAACAAGCTTTAACCCTAAAACCTGACTTTGCTGAAGTTCATAACAATTTGGGAAATATCTTCTGGGCACAAGGAGAGTTAGACAAAGCGGTACAGTCTTACCAAGAAGCGATTAGGGTTAAACCTGACTATGCTCTGGCTCATAACAATTTAGGAAATTTGTTTCATAATCAGGGTAAGTTATCGGAAGCGGTACATTGCTACCAAGAAGCGATTAGGGTTAAACCTGACTATGCTCAGGCTTATTGTAATCTGGGAAATGTACTGCAGGTACAGGCCAAGTTAGATGCGGCACGAGAGTCCTACCAGGAAGCGATTAAGCTTAAAGCGGATTGTTTTCAGGCTCATAACAATTTGGGAACAATACTCCAAAAACAGGGCAAGTTAGATGCTGCAAGAGAGTCTTACCAAGAAGCAATTAGGCTTAAACCTGACTATGCTGACGCTCATAACAATTTGGGAACAATACTCCAAAAACAGGGCAAGTTAGAGGAAGCGATACAGTCCTATCAGGAAGCGGTTAGGCTTAAACCTGATTTTGCTGAAGTTTATAACAATTTAGGAAATACACTCCACGAACAGTGCAAGCTAGAAGAAGCCCTACAGTCTTACCAGCAAGCATTAAGTATTAACCCTAACTTGGCTGAAGCTAAACTGGCCATGTGCGTGTGTCAGATTCCGATCATTTATTCAAGTGTTGATGAAATCAAGGTAACGCGAAATAATTACCAAGCTAGTCTCAAAAAATTAGCGGATAGCTATACACAGAGCGATACAGAGCTAAGTCCAAGGGAACTGCTAAGTGCCGCTAATGCGGTGGGAGCCTTTCAGCCTTTTTATCTGGCCTATCAAGGGTTAAATAACCGAGAGTTACAGCAAATTTATGGACAAATGATTTGCCAGATCATGTCCCAGTGCTATCCCCGGTGGAGCCAGAAAATTCCTCTACCAAATTTAGCACCTCATGAAAAAGTTCGGATTGGGGTTATTTCAGAATTCTTTTGGGATCATTCTAATTGGAAAATACCGATTAAGGGCTGGGTAGAAAATATAGATAGATCGAATTTTGAACTATTTGGTTATCACACAGGGTTAAAACAGGATAAGGAAACAGCAATAGCCGCGAAATCATTTGTCAAATTTGTTCAAGGTTCTTTGACTATCGAAGAATGGTGTGAGGTAATTACAAAAGATAAATTACACATCCTTATTTTTCCGGAATTCGGAATGTCCCCCACTACAGTTAAGTTGGGTTGTTTAAGACTGGCTCCGATTCAAATGACATCTTGGGGACATCCGGATACTAGTGGGATGCCGACGATTGACTATTACTTGAGTAGTGATTTAATGGAGGCAGAAAATGCTCAAGAGCATTATAGTGAGAGGTTAGTTAGATTACCGAATCTCTCTATCCATTACACCCCTTTGGAAATTACACCAGAAGCGATCGCTAAAAAGGATATAGGCTTAGATGATGATGAGATTATGTTCTGGTGTTGCCAATCGTTATATAAGTATTTACCTGACTATGATGATGTATTTCCTAGAATTGCTAAGGAGTTAGCTGGTCGGTGTAAGTTTGTATTTATTAAATATGTTAAAAGTGACCAGGTTACTGAGATATTTACCCAGCGTTTAAGGGATGCTTTTAATAAATTTGGCCTCGATTATACAGACTACTGCATATTTTTGCCATTTCTGGATAACAGCAGGTTTGCTGGAACCTCAGCGATAGCGGATGTATTCTTGGATAGCATTGGTTGGTCTGGATGTAACTCTAGTTTGGAATCTATTGCCCATAATATTCCGATTGTGACATTCCCAGGAGATTTGATGCGTGGTCGGCATACGATAGCAATTCTAAAAATGATGGGTCTGGAAGAGACAATTGCTAAGAGTAAAGAGGATTATGTGAAAATTGCGGTACGGTTGGGTCAAGATGCTCAATATCGTCAATACATATCTGATCAAGTTGCTGAAAATAAGCATAAGTTATATGGTGACTTAAAACCGGTAAGAGCATTAGAAGATTTTCTATTAAATGTAGTCCATAAACCAAGACAATTTGCGATGGAAACTGTTTCTGAAGCACTACAAATTGCTGTTCAACATCGTCAAGCCAATCGCTTAAACAAGGCTGTACAGCTTTACTATAAGATTTTGGAACAACAGCCTAATCATCCGGAAGCCTTATATGGCTTAGGGGTGCTGGCACAGCAAACAGGTCAGTATGATACTGCCGAGAAGCTGTTGAGAGCTACTGTGGAAGCGGAGCCGAATTCTGTTAAGGGCTGGTTCAGTTTAGGTAATTTGTGCCAAGGTCAAGGTCAGTTGTCTGACTCGGTGGAGTGTTACCAACGAGTTTTAACAATACAGCCGAACTTAGTACCGGTTTACAACAACCTTGGGTATGCTCTACAACAACAAGGTAATTGGGACGATGCGATCGCATCTTATCAACAAGCTTTGGAGATTCAGCCTACCTGCACTGAAGCTGATGTGAATTTGGGCAATGCACTCCACGCTCAAGGGAAGCTTTCCCTAGAAAAACAAGCACACTACGCACAGTTGAACCATGAGCTAGGGGTTACCCGGCAAAAAGCAGGCGATTTGACTAATGCTGTGGCTTACTATCGGCAAGCGGTCGCGATGCAGTCAGATTTGCTAAGCGCTCATTACAATTTGGGAGTGGTGCTTCAAGACCAAGGTGAATTTGAACATGCGATCGCATCTTATCAGAAGGTTCTGGAGCTCAATCCTAGTTATGGGGAAGTCTACTTTAACTTAGGCAGGATTTACCAAACTCAGAAGCAGTTAAAGGAGGCAGCATCTGCTTATCGACAAGGGCTAATGCTAGTCAATCCCCGGTATGGGAAAGTAGTAAATCCTGACAACGGTTCTGACAACGGTTCTGACAACGGTTCTACAGTATCTCCTGAGACACTAACACCACCGCAGGTAGAACAACCAGACGTTACTATTGGCGGATATCAGTTTCCAGGGATTCCGAGCGTATCGGTAAGTGAAGACAAACGACCCTTTTGGACAGTAATTATTCCTTTATATAACCGTACTGACTATCTTCTAGAATGTCTGGCGAGTGTATTGGCTCAATGGCAGGGCGAGGAGGAGATGGAAATTTTGGTTATGGATAATGCCAGCACACCTCCTCTATACGATTTGGTTAATTCGATTGGGGGAGGGGTAGTTCGCTACTACCGCAATCCAGAAAATATCGGTGCGCGACGCAATTTTAATCTTGGTATTGCCCTCAGTCGCGGTCAGTGGATTCATGTGCTTCCTGAAGATGAATATGTTCTTCCAGGTTTTTATTCCCGGTTGAAGAAGAGTCTAGAAACATGTAGTGATTCTGTGGGAGCAGCATTTACGGGTTATGAAAATATCAATGAGAAAGGAAAGATAATTTTCTCCCAACAAGTGTATGGAAAAGATACGGGTATCCATCAAGATTGGCTGTGGAAGATTGGCACTTCTAATGTGTTGAATCCTTGTGCAGTTGTGATTCGTCGCTCTACTCATGAACATCTGGGGTGTTACGATCCGGGGAACACGTATACTCCTGATTGGGAACTTTATAAGCGTATTGCTAGTTTTTATGATTGGTGGTACGAAGGCGATATTTTGGCACGTTACCGTGAGCATGATAATAATATGACCAGTGAACTGATATTATCTGGAGCTCAAGCAACGTCTATCCGCCTGGGGATTGAAATTTCCGAGAGCTATCTTCCTGCTGAGCATTGTGCAGCAATTACAGCCAACGCTCGTAACCATTACTTTAATTATTGTCTAAATCATATGGTAATTCCCCTAAAGACTGGGAATCTTGCTGGTGCATTTCGTCTGCTCCAAGAGGCGCTCAAAATTGATCCGTCTCCTCAAGCTGTGGAGAAACTATTTACTTGGCTGACTAAAGCGGAAGCTGCTCCCCTACGGGATGAGATTGCTTCAAAGTTGCGCTCGATTATGTTGAATCATAGTTCAGAAAGTTTTTACTTTGCTTATCCCTAGGGCGTGTTTTCAGCGATGCAGCGCGGTCTTGGGGGTTCCCCCCATGAGCGACTGCATCAAGACAAAGTTTTCCGCAAGATTATGATCCCCCCCAGCCCCCCTTTTAAAGGGGGGAGCCATACTCAAAGTCCCCCTTTTTTAAGGGGGATTTAGGGGGATCTCCGAGGCAATAAGACACACCCTAGTTGCAGCAATTACCAATTGATAATTACCAATTAAAAACTAAAAATTGAGGATTACAACAGTGACACAACTTTCTGAAGCACTTCAAGTTGCTCTTCAATATCATCGAGCCAATCGCTTGGTGGAAGCTGAGCAAGTTTATCGTCATATTCTAGCAGGAATACCTAACCAACCAGATGCCTTGTATGGGTTAGGAATGCTAGCACAACAGGTAGGTAAGTACCAAACTGCTGAGGAGTTTTTTAATACAACTCTCCTTGTCAATCCGGAGTCTTTCAAGGCTTGGTTCAGTTTAGGCAATTTGCGTCAAGCTCAAGGTCAATTGTCAGAAGCAGTGGAAGCTTATCAGCGAGCGTTAGCCCTACAGCCGAACTCGGTAGCGCTTTACAACAACTTTGGCTATGCTCTACAACAACAAGGCAAGTGGGAAAATGCGATCGCATGCTATCAAAAAGCTTTGGAGATTCAGCCCAACTGTGCTGAAGCTGATGTGAATTTGGGTAATGCTCTCTACGCTCAAGGGCAGCTTTCCCAAGAAAAACACGCCTACTACGCTGCCTTAAATCACGATTTGGGCGTTAGTCGGAAAATAGGAGGCGATTTGAAGACTGCGGTGGCTTACTACCAGAAAGCGATCGCAATACAGCCAGACTTGGTCAACAGTCATTATACCTTGGGAGTTGCTCTGCAGGAACAAGGCAAATTAGATGATGCGATCGCGTCCTATAACAATGTCCTCAAACTCAATCCCAGTAACACTGTAGTCTACACCACTTTAGTCCAAAATAAATTAGCTAGGATTGACCGAGAGCAAAACAAATTAAACAACAAATTAAATCATCAATTAAACGGAGCAGATTCTAAGAAACGATTAAAGATAGCATTTGTCTGTCAACCCTTTGTGATGACATCGTTTCCAAATCCCATGGATTCTATCGGGATTTTGACCTATGAATTCGTGCGTCTTTTAGTTCAAGATGGTGATGTTATTGTCTATACACCAGGAGAACGCTTTAATACGGCAACTCATGACGGAGTAGACTATCGATATATTCCCATAGGCCGGGATCAAAAACTGCTAAACTATCTGGAAAAAATTCCAGGATTCCAGAATCAAAAACGTCCTATATTTGGCTCCCAACTCTATTACCTAGCATATATTTTACAGGTAGCCAATGACTTGAGAAAACAGCAATGTGATGTTGTACACATTCACAACTTATCTCAGTTTATTCCAGTGATACGAGCGTTGAACCCAGGCATAAAAATTGCCCTGCACATGCATTGTGAGTGGTTGACCCAACTCGAACACAAAATTCTAGAAAAGCGGCTTAGTAAGGTAGATTTAGTTATTGGTACTAGTAAGTATATCACAGAAGGGATTCGCCAGCGTTTTCCTAAATTGGCCGAGCGCTGTCAGCCGGTTTTTAATGGGGTAAACCTTGATCGCTTCATGAATTTCTATGTCAAGCATAATCAGCAAAATGGCAGCAAAAACAATTCTGCTAAACGATTACTCTACGTGGGTAGAGTATCTCCAGAAAAAGGATCCCATGTCTTATTAGAGGCTTTTAAAAAAGTGCTCCAGCGCTGCCCTCAAACCAAACTTGATCTCGTTGGTCCTGTAGGTGCATTACCCTACGACA
>NZ_JAAHHS010000338.1 GCF_010692395.1 Moorena sp. SIO3H5 | reverse complement strand
TATAGACATGACAATGAACACGTAACTCAATTTAGTCCTCCCCCAAGCTTTAGCAGCCCTAAAACCTTCAGGAGCCAAGATGGAAGAGGATTATCTAAAAATCAAATTTACCACTGGTGCAGTTAAGATTTGATCATGCCTTGTAGAATGGGAGTCAATCTACAAAGCACTGAATTAACCCTTTCTTAGATCCTGAGCCATTTTGATGAAAGGATCTAGGCTGGAGTCAGGGCGACGGCGTTGAGAGCTTACCTGACCGTTTTGTCCTGATGTAGCTCCAGACTCGGATGTAGCTCCAGACTGGGAAGCAGCCTCAGAAGTGGCCATAGGTATCTGATTTTGGGAAAGGGTTGCTTTATCCGTAGCAGAGATCTGCTCTACCACTTCACCCCTTAAAACAGCAGTTTTGGTCTTGGGATAGGATTTCTTGACCTTAACGCTGCTGCGCATGTAGTCAATGTTTCCCATTGTTTTGGCTTCATCTGTGTCCAAGAAATACTCTTTGGACTGGTTAGCTTCTATAGACTGTGCCATATCCTGGCGGTCTTCATCAACGTACTTGGTCTGAGAGTTGAACAAATTGCCAAAGAGTCCCATAGTTAATTTTTCCTGCCTCTAGGTAGTCTCTTGTTACTTTATGTTAAATATTATAAATATTTATATCACAAATCTTCTGTAAAAACTGATATCAACACAAAAAAACCTCAGCCACTTACAGAGGATATACTCTGCTCTTAGCTGAGGGAAGTAGTCAGGGTGCATCTATTACTTATCTATCCAACTGGGTTGTCACCCAATCAGGAAGCCAAATTAAAGATGGGGTGGAACCCCGCGCTTATTCAAAGCGGTAGGGAACGCGCACCAAGAGAGTGATTGCTTACAGGGCAGATGCCTAGGGCATATCGCCACCACTGGCTATAAGTTTAGAGACACCTTATTTGTAGGTTAGAATACTTAGTTGATATTTAGCGTCATCCGCTCTTTAGCCTCACATCTCAATGCTACCCCATGAGTGTGAGATGAATCGCTGACAGGAACTGTGTTACATAGGTTGAAAAATGCTATACTTAAAATAGTAGGGAAAACAAATTAAGAGCTAACCGCCACCTACGTGCCTCAAAATTGAACTTTTTTGTATGGTTCCGGTGCGGAGGGGCATCCCGTATCGTTAATAAAGCTTGCCGTTCGCGTAGCGTGGCCAAAGGCCTTGTATCCTAACCAATGGGCGGAGTTGGCAAGAAGCCCACACTGACCTATCGGTTCAGTGTGGGAGTATGTCACTTAATTAAGAAACGCCACGATATTTGAGGTTGACTTTGTATGGCACAAGTGGTAAACCATGGGCACTACCCAATGGGTAATTCAGCCCCCGGTACTTGCTAGCAAAGTCAACTGCTGTGGTGGAAACCTTGCAAGGATAGTATTGGTAGCTAACACCGCGATCAGAAAGTTTCATAGT
Organism: Moorena sp. SIO3H5; assembly: GCF_010692395.1. Taxonomy (GTDB): domain Bacteria; phylum Cyanobacteriota; class Cyanobacteriia; order Cyanobacteriales; family Coleofasciculaceae; genus Moorena. Next base: position 7,091 of record NZ_JAAHHS010000338.1, on the reverse strand, counting down.
CTTCGCCTCATAGTGGGATTGTAGTGATAAGAGGCGCGTTCCTTCAGGAGATATCCTTACTGCCGTCTCTCCATGAAGCTTGATCACCTATGGTTAAGTCATGAAAAGATGAACAATTTGATTTTTCTGTATCTATTTTTACCGTTTTTCAGGTAAATGTCAATATCTTCATAAAAGTTAATAGTTTCCCGTTGTCGCCAGTTCTAACCTCAGGCGCTACAGTTAAATAACTGCAAGCTTGTGGGAGTGGCAAGACTATGAGTGATAAAGGTGAAAGTTATAAAGTTATTAGTGATAATCGACAAGCTCGTTTTCTCTACCAAATTTTAGAGACTTACGAGGCGGGGATTGAGTTAAAGGGAACGGAGGTGAAGTCTATCCGAGTTGGCAAGGTCAACTTGCGGGATGGCTATGGGTTGATTCGTGGTGGGGAAGCGTGGCTGCTCAATGTCCATATCTCTCCGTACCAAAATATCAACGAATATTTTAATCATGACCCCCGTCGCAGCCGAAAATTACTGCTGCACCGTAAGGAAATCAATAAGCTCACCGGTAAATTAGAACAGCAAGGTTTAACCCTTGTCCCCTTAAAGATTTATTTGAAGCGCGGCTTAGTTAAAGTCAGCATTGGTTTGGGCAGAGGGAAAAAGATCCATGATAAGCGGGAGACGATCAAAAGGCGTCAGGATCAGCGAGATATGGCAAGGGCTCTCAAACGTTATTGAAGGTTGAACGCGCACGCGTGGCTTTTTGGCCAAGATTCAACGCGCACGCGTGGCCTTTTGGCCAAGGTTGTTTGGTCACCACAAAACTAGCAATCTGTAACTTGGTAACTTGTAACCTCCAATCTGCAAAGCAACCTGCAAATTCTAAACTTTTGAGGGGTCAGAATTCTTCGGATTGACATAGAAACTGGCAATAATGGCAACGACTAGCCACCATAAGGTCTGCACTTGAGGACGGTACCAAACGGTATCTACCAGACCATGGGCGAGCATTCCTGACATGGTAGCAATGGCTCCCATCAGCCAAAATCCCTGACGGTTAGCTAAATTTCTCAGACGACTTAGTTGTTGCATACCTTGGTTTATAGTGACCATCAACAACCAAAGGAAACATAAAATCCCGATCAAACCCATTTCTACTGCAGTTTCTAGGAAAATGGAATAGGCACTGAGGGCGGTATATTTGGGGCGTTGGAAAAGGGGATAGATTTTGTTGAAGGCGTTGTTACCTGGACCAATGCCAATGATAGGTCGGTGACGAATCATATCCACCACAGCAGACCAAACATTCATGCGGAAGTTGTTACTACTATCTTCCCGACCAACAAAAATACTAGCAATGCGATCGCGTATAGCTGGAACAAACATGACTGCGAGAAGCATCACCCCAGCACAACTGCTTAATAGCGCTGGCATTGCCCAAGGGCGTAATTTAGGGGGCAACTGTACACTGTACCAATAAACCAGCAGGATCAAGAAGACGAAAATACAAACAACAAAACCAATCCATCCACCCCGACTAAAGGTTAGCACTAGAGAAACTGAATTCACGACCACCATCGTCAGTGCTAAGGCTTTGGGGAGCAAACCCTGCCATACAAATACTGCTGCCAAACTCAATGCTACTGCTGGGATCAGATAACCAGCTAGTAAATTCGGGTTGCCCAGATAACTATAGACCCGTGTCAGTTTTGCTGCTGCTGAAGTGGGGTCTACCCAGGTAGCTAATGCCTCAGCCCCAAAAAACCACTGCCGCAAGCCGTAAATACTGACAATTAGTGATATATGGAGAAACAGGGTAATAATCCAGCTACGAAGCGGACCGGAACGCAATACCCTTGCCATCAGGGCAAAAAACAACAAATAAAGGGTTAATTTCACCAAACCACTAGAGGCAGCCCCTTTCACCGGAGAGAGTGCGGTGGCTATAGTGGCAACACTCCAGTACAAAAAAACTAACAGATGAATGGGGCTTACCTTCGGCTTTCCTATATCATCAGATAAGGTTAGCAATACCCAGAACCCTGCACTTGCCATTAACAAGATGCCTACTAGAGCATTGGACACAAAAGGAGCTAAACCGAACACCAGAGCAACTATCATCGCTCCTATTGGGTCAGACCACTGTAGGAGCAAGCTACTCTGACGCCAAGAATCTAGGAGTCCCACCAGGCGATACAAATAGCTAGTGCCTCGCCACCGATACAGCTGTAAATTTGAAAGAGTAAACTTAGCCCATGTTGAATTCATTGTCTATTTTTTATTTGAACCCACCCCATCTATAATCTTTGATTTTAGATCAGGATTTACTCACCAAATACTAAAAAACTTTTCGACGCTTCCCGAAAAGCTGGCGTTCTCACGGGGTCTTTAGTAGTTTTGGTATCGACCACTTCACAAAGACGCGCGCAAAATTCAACCATTTATTAACTGAGCAACCCTTATCAGCCGTTAGTCTTCTATTTATGAGTTTTTTTGAGGAATACGGTTTATGTTTGCTGGCTATATCACCTTGACAGTACCGTTGCCTACATTAGTTTAACATATCAGTCAATGAATTGGAACAGTGGTTTAACAGTTTTGATCAGAAGACTCTAATTTAGGTAAAGTAATCACGTAGCGATACCCTAACTCTGGCAAACCTTGAACAGAAATTTTTCCTCTATGGCGTTTAGCTAAATAGCAGCTTAGTAATAGCCCTAAACTTTCACGAGATTCACTATTCTGAGGTGTTTTTTCCGATTCAGAATCCCAACTACTGGTTTCTGGCTCAAAAGAACTGGATAAAAACTGATTGTCACAGAGGAAGTTTGAACTCGAAGGTAGTTCACTTATTCCCAGTGGTTCAGTTATGAATGGGGTTTCTAAAGCATTAGCAACCGCTGCTGCTGCTGAGGGGGATTGTAACGGTAACTCAGAAATTTGTCCGTACATCTGAGGTAGACCATCTCCGAGCCAGGGGTGAGAAACCCAAACCGCGATTTTCAAAGACACGACATTAGCCCTCTCCAAATCAGTTTTTCGAGAGACATGGATGCGTACTTCACCCCCTGCCTCAGCCGAGTAAATAACACTGAATATAAGGTAATATAGCATTTGTCGCACCTTTTCTTTATCCAGAAACCAGATACGATTACCTGGCTCTACAGATAGATGCAACTTTTGTCGATGTTGCTGCGCTATCTGTGATAAATTGTTCATTGCTTGTTGACAGAGCATTTCAATATCTACAGCAGTTAAATTTAGTTGTTCGCTGTTTTCCTCAAAAATCCCCAAGCAAAGGATTTCATCAACCATCAAGACCAGCTGACGACCACTGCAATAAACAATTTCTAGATATTCTTTTTGTTTATCAGTCAAAGACCCATAAACTTGGCGACTTAATACACTAGCCATTCCCATAATCGATGTTAGAGGTGTGCGCAATTCCTGTGTCAGCTGAGTTAGTAATTTGTACTTAATAGTGTGAACTGAGTTAAAACCAGCTATCCCATCTAGAGAGAAATTCCTAGGGCTAGAAGTTTCCCGATCAGACTCCACTTCCTGAGAGTGCTGAGCCTCTGTGGAAGAGTTAGGTAGCCAGTTAACAAACCGGTCACGCTCTTTTTTCAAAAAATGATTCCGCTCAAATTCACTGAGACTCCAACGAGCGGTAATTGCCAAAAACTCATAATCTTTGGTGGTAAAATTGCGAGGTACTAAATCCATAACTGCTAGGGTACCTAAACACTCTCCGTCAGCAGTTAACAGTGGCGCACCTAAGTAAGAACGGATACCGTAGTGGTGAACCAGTACACTACTAGCAAAGACAGGGTTGGCGACTGTATCATTAATCGCCAACATTTGATGACTATCTACTACATAGCTACAAAAGCATTCACTACGGGGCAACTGACGGGACTGTGCCACTCGATTCATTAGACCGATTCTAGATAATCCCACAGCTGATTTGATGTGCTGTTGCGTTTGTACCATAAAGCCCAAAATGCAGATAGGCACATCTAAAAATCTGGCAGTAGTTTGAGTTGCCTCGTCGAAAACTGGTACTGTTTCTGCTTCGAGTAGACCTAAATCCCGAAGAGTTTTCAGTCGTTTTTTTTCCCGATCTTTAGGAGTCAAACCATCCAGAGTACAAAAAAGTTGATTTTCTTTTGCCATAACCAACCCATTTCCCATGGTTACCTTTGGTAGCACCACAGTCTACTGGCTACTGTAGTACTACCCACAACACTTAAGGTTCCCAGATAGAGTAGTGAAGTAAACAAATTCTCAGGAAAATAAATGCTTAAATTATGCCATTTTTTTTGGTATCAGAAGCATTTTTGTGTTTTTTTCCTTCCTGACCGCTGATGGCAGTCATATCCGAGTAGACCAAGCTGGATGAGAAAGCAAAGAGGAAAATACCCGAACACCTCTGAGCTGATTGGAAAGAGGCAAATGACCTTTTGGTGCACTGAGATCCCAGATAAACTCATGGGGATATCGGGTCCAGCGATTGCCAGTTTTCCAACCAATTTTTGGCCAAAGTTTTTCCCAGTTCTTGCCCAAAGACAACCAAAGCTCCCGCTGCACAGAAAATCCAAATTTGCCTTGAGAGTGAATAACCCACAAGATATCAATAGTTTGCAAATCTGTAATCGGGAAATTGTCTACTTCGGAAAAATACAGCCATCTTCTCTGTAGAGCAGCAGCTCCTGCTAACTCACAGAGTTTTTCGAGAGTAAGACGGTCAGCTGCGAGAAAATCTTGTTTAACTAACAGCTGTTGCACGGGTGTGTAATCAATGCCTGCTTCAGAACGTAGGGGTACAACCCCAGTAGGAAAATAGGTTTGCAAAAATTCATTGGTTTTGGGCATATTGGCTTGATGGAGGGCTTGATAGGCAAAACCAGCACTGAGGATAGTCGGGTTGGCATGTTGCTCCTGTAAAAATTCCATTAACACGTCTAACCCGGCAGTGCCAGTGTTGGCAAGTTCCTGAATCAAAGCCTGTTGTTTTTTTTCAGAACTAGACTTTAGCTGGCGCTGGAGTTCGGCAACTGTGTTAGAGACTTCTGCTGGTAACCGGGCCGTTTGATCGCTCATGAAGGGTAGGGTTTGAGGTTGCACTCAAGAAGATTGAATGTGATAGGTTTTAAAGTCGAGAGTCAAGCAAGTTCATGCTTTTAACCTAGACTACGGCAAGGAACCGCTTGTATACAACCTTGAAGCTTATAATTGTCTAACCTTAAACCTTTTACCATGAACAAGTTGTGCCAAAATTCGTGCGATCGTAGTCCGTCAATTGTCTCGCTTCGGTGCTTCACTCTAATCGCTGCTTGAACAATTAACTTGCAGGTTAATTGTTAGGGGTTGGGGGTTAGGTCTCGGTTTAATGGTTAATGGTTAATGGTTAATAGTTAAGTGTGTAAGCGTGCTTAGTACCTAATGTAACCCTGCTATCATGCCTCATGTAGCGTGCCTATACTGAAGTATATAGGGAGACACCAGCTACGAACAGACAACACCCGAGGGTATGAAAAGTGTTTTCCAAAATTGACAAAGAATCAATTTACACCCACAACAATTTACCAAATTTTAACCATTCTCTATTCTCACGTGCTTATCGAGCCTGAAGAATGCGGTTAATGATTTGAGTAGTGGAGGTAGGAAATTCAACCTGGACTAACTCAATCCGCCCCCCGTAGGATTGAACAATTGGGGCTTCTGGCAAAGTAGATAAAGTGTAGTCACCCCCTTTAACGTACACCTCTGGTTGCAGTGCTTCAATTAAACGATTAGCTGTGGTTTCAGCAAAAATCACTACCCCATCTACGGGTTTGAGAGTTGCCAAAATTTCTGCCCTCTGTATTTCAGGAACCAGTGGTCGGGAAGGATATCCTGGCTGTGATTGTTTAATGCGGTTTACTGATTGATCACTATTTAGTCCTACCACTAGAGCTGAACCCAAGGATTTGGCAATCTTTAAGTAACGCACATGACCAATGTGTAGTATATCAAAACAGCCATTAGTAAATACCAGAGGTCGCCATCGCTCTGACTCCTGGGTCATCAGCTGTTGTAATTCATCGGCAGTGTAGATTCCAGTCATCTCACTTGAAAATAGTTCTGAGTACGTCAGGCAGACAATCCTGAGTTAAAAGGAGTTACTCCGGTAGTAGGTTTGTCTACTACCAAGGCTACTTCCCTCGCCCCGAAGGAGCTGATTTCTACTTTGCCATATACCATATTGATTGGATTTTTTACCAGGAGAGTCAGGGGGTTTGACAGATTTTCTAAGCTCTGCTACCAGGTAAGTCTTGGTTTTTAGTCAGTAGGGCAGTTTACTTAGCAATACTATTATACATCAGGGTAAACGCATCTAAATTAATTTGACAAAATTCTAGACTTGTGTATTCAAAAAGATAGATTGGAATTGGAGGATGTAAAATAATAATTTGCCTTTGCGTAATAGTTACGCAAATTAAACTCATAAAATCTAATATTTTATTTAGGTAGTTATTTTTTTACGCTCTTAAAATTTTTTTTAATTACCGGAACTTTTATCAAATTAACCGGCCATGATTAATCTTAATTAACCAGCATAGTATAAATAAATAAAAAAATAAATAAATAGTTGTTGTCCATAGCCGCTCGATATCGCTTCATTTTTAAACTTCCTTTCTCTTGGTGCGCGTTCACGCTTGTCGGGAAATCCGACCGGGGTCGCACCGCTAAAAGTCGTTTATTGTTTCAGTAAATTTAAAGCTAAACGAGGTATTAGAGCCAAATTCTCTGGATAATTATCTTTACGAATCCGACTTTGATCTTTCGAAGAGGTGCGCTTTCCAATGGCCGGTGAACCCGGCCTTGGGTCGTACCTCAATGTGACATCTAATGTCCAATGTCAACTATTTTCAATTCCCCAATGGCTCCGAATCGCTTTAGCAATTTTATCAGCATTACTCTCTAAACTACTTCTGGGGGGGCGACAAGCGCCCTGTAACCCTTGATATATCTTAAATTGAGCGAATTATGGTAAAAAAAGATAGGTCATAACTTGTCAATACGACCTATCAATTGAAAATGGTACCAGAATTATATCAA
>NZ_JAAHHS010000337.1 GCF_010692395.1 Moorena sp. SIO3H5 | reverse complement strand
CGCTAATCAATAAGTTTTACCCTTTTTCTGCATAGCCGACCAACCATAAAGGCTCAACGTAATCAGGTTTCGTCTCCGGGGGAACCCCCAAGACCGCACTGCCTCCCCAAGACCGCGCTGCATCGCTGCTCCCTAAAAACCAGAAATTTGTACCTCACAAGTCCTAGAAACGCTATATATTTAATGTGATAGGATTTAACAGTAAATTTATTCAATAATTATGAGAAGGACTAAAAAAGACGTTGCAGAGTTAAAAAAAAAAAAAGAACAAGCCCCGCTTACTAATTGTTGTTATTTATCTAACATTTATTGCTTTAGGATTACCAGATACGATTTTAGGTGTAGCATGGCCATCTATGCGCAGCTCACTCTTTTTGCCACTTGAAGCTGCGGGTATTATCACAATGTTGACAACTATATGTACAGCATTTTCCAGTTTTGCTAGTGGGCTGCTTTTGCATAAGCTAGGGACTGGCAAGGTTGTATTTATTAGCACTTTGCTTAGTGCTAGTGCTTTGTTTGGCTATTCGCTGTCACCATCATTCTGGTGGCTATTATTATGTACTTTGCCCCTGGGTGTTGGAGCTGGTGCTATTGATACAGGTATTAATAATTTTGTAGCACTCAAATATTCACCCAGACATATGAATTGGCTTCACAGTTTCTGGGGCATAGGAGCATTTTTGGGACCTAGCATTATTACTTTATATGTAGCTGATTCAGGAAATTGGCGTGGTGGTTATCAGGTGATTGCAGCTATTGTGTTCGTTATTGCAGCTATTATTGGTATCTCCATCTCCCTATCTCTTTGGCGAAGCAAAAGCATTAAAGAGGAAAACACTGCACTCCAGAATAAGGCTGTCCAGAAAAAATCAGGACTTAACCTGATACGACAGCAAGATGTTTTTCTTTCTATTATTGCGTTTCCAATCTATATCGCAGTTGAGATGGGCGTGGGAGTCTGGTTGGCTAGTTATCTTATTGAAGGTCGAGGTTTAGATAAATTAAATGTAGGCTTAATAATTTCACTCTTCTACATCAGCATTATGATTGGACGACTGATTGCGGGTATTTTTGCTAATAATATCTCAATCCAGAAGTTAATGAATATGGGATTATGCTTAATGTTTATTGGTTCATGGATGCTGATAATTCAACAAAACAGTTTGTTAGTCCCATCTATAATCCTGTTGGGAATCGGCTGTGCGCCAATATTCCCCAGTATGATCCACAACACACCAAAACTATTTGGGGAGATTAATTCTCAGGAAATTACTGGATATCAAGTAGGAGGTAGTTATTTAAGTGGAGTTTTGATTCTCCCTGTGATGGGTTTGCTAAGTAGTAAAGTTTCACTTGAAGTTATACCAATAACCATTTGTCTGTTTGTTGTTTTGCTTGCTTTCATAGTAAATCTTATTAATCGGCATAGGAGTCAAAAATAAAGTATCTGTAAATTATCTGTTGATATTATAATCCCTGCAAGCAAAGCCGTTCGCGTAGCGTGGCCAAAGGCCTTAAATGCTGGGAACGAAGTTACCGTAAGATAGTGGAGCCTTAATCAAAAAGTTTTAACCCTTTTATGCATAGCCGACTAACCATAAAGGCTCCACAATAAACAGGTTTCGTCTCTCGGCAGTCCGTTCTTAAAGCCCAGCGCCTCCGTAAGCAATAGCTGGATTGGCGCTTGTTGCCTACACTGAACCTGAAAGGTCAGTGTAGGAGCTGTCACCTCTACAAATCTATGGGATACATGTTGATGTTCAGGTCTTCTGTGACACAAATCATGGTACTTTCAGGGCAAGGATTCCAGTTTCCTGGGAACAAAGGTTCAGAGGCAATGATGACAGAATTGGGCAAATGTGGAGGGTTCTGTAGCCAGTAGAGAGAAGGTGGAGTAGAACCGATCGCACAACGAGAGGCAATAAGCTGATTTCCATCACTAATAACTATGTTCGCTAAGACCTTTACTCCATAGGGTTTGGCTAACTTAAAGAGTGTGTTTAAAGTCCCCTGTAAGGCTTTTTCCCAATTACCATCCACAGCAGCTAATTCGTTGAGGAACAAGGCGAAGATATGTTCAGAATCGGTAGTGCCTTCAATTTTCTGATCGACTGTATCTTTAATATGATTGCGGATCGGTTGGTATAAGGTGGCTCGAAAGTTGTCGATGAAGCCATTGTGGGTGAAGAGGAAGTGGCGATCGCTAAAAGGTTGACAGTTACTCAAACTGGCTGCTTGTCCAGGGGTAGCACTGCGGATATGGGCTAGGAAGCATTCAGACTCTATGTAACGACTCAGGTGAGGTAAATTAATATCACTCCAGATGGGTAGGATGTTTTTGTAAATAAAGGGTTCTGTCTGTTTTTGGGAGTGATACCAGCCAATTCCTACCCCATCAGCATTCACAGAGGTGGTTGTAGTTTCTTGGGGTCTGTAACTTTGAATACACAGAGAGTGTTCTGGTTCGTAGATGAGTTGATCCGGTTGGATAGGAGAACCGAGGTAAGCGAGTAATCGACACATATGTTGAAATACAAAAAATTGGTATTAACCGATACTGTTTAGCTACCAACCCCAGGTCCCAGGTTCGCCTTTAAAAGGACCAACAATATCACTGGTGATCCACCCTGCATAAAAATCTCCGGCTTGGGGTTGCACCTTCTCGTCACCAACGTAGCAAGCATCCATGGGTCTAGGATAGAAGCCGACATAACCTATGAGTTCCTCGTAGGCTGGGAATATTTCAGTATAGTACCAGGCAACATTTTTAGCTTCGCGATCGCCTACCGTTAGGGTATAGTAATATGCCCTTCCCCTCCACTCGCAGTAAGTGGAGTGAGTACTTGGAACGAATAGCTAAGGGACTTCCAAAAAATAAAATATACAATCAACGAGAATGATAATTATTGTTTTGGGGGAGGAAGGGGTTGCTGAGAGCAACCCCTTCCTCCCCCAATTAGCTGTCCTCTTAAACTTTAGTTAAACAATTGTTAAAAATACCATAATGTGATATTGTCCTTTTTAGGATTCAATAACGTCATTGTTGTGGCCTAAAACCTTACTACCCTCGGTGTTACCCTAAGCGACAGTCGAAGGGTAAGCCTGTAGAGAGGATGTCAGACCCTAGCCGGAATCTATTTCTGCAAAGGCAATTGTTTATGAGGTAGGAAGCCCACACCATCAGTTTCTGTTGGTGTTGGTTACTGCACCTATAGCTGAATAAAAGGACGAGTTATGACTGTTAATTCTAGTGCCAAGTTCGATAAATTAGCATTTAGGAAGATGAAGCAAATTATGCCTAATCTGCTAGCTGGTCATCGGGAAAAACGCATCATTGGGGTTTGTTAAGAATGTAATTCAAGTAATATTGTATTAAACGGTACAATTAGTGCTAACCAACGGTATGCCTGCCCTTGTGTCCTAACCGCCTTGGCCGTTGCTATAGTATGATACGTTGGAAAAAAATAAAAGATTTTTAAATGATCTTATGAATTCATTAACACAGATATTAACGAAATCAGATCGTTTAAAACCCTTTCTCAATAAAGCAACTATTATAGCCATAATCGCTTTAGTAACTGCCAGATTAATCTCATCAGTAGCACTTATTTTGCTTAAACTAGGAGGAAATTGGATTGGTGAAAATGAAACCGTTTTTTGGCGTGAAGCTATTGGTTTAATTTGGTTTACCGCTATTGAAACAGGGTTAATTTTATTTAATCGACAGTTTCGCAAAGATAATGAGAATCCTCCTAAAAATAACTATACACCAAAAATTATTGCATTCTTAGTGGGAGGGGGAATTGCCGCAACTTTATATATGATGTTTGGTGTTTGGTCATTAAGTTTTACAAGCGTAACCAATGTTGCTGTGATCGATTGTACACTTCCAATCTTTACAATACTGGGAGGATCAATTTTCTTTAGTCAAGTGTTTGATCGACGATTTATTATTGGTGTAGTAATAGCAGTCGCAGGTGCTATTCTCATTGCTTTGGCGGATTTTTCCCAATCAACAATACAACTATATGGTGATGCTTTAGCTTTAACTTCAACTTTTTTTTATGCTACTTATTGGTTATTGGTTGAACAAGTTCGTGCTACTACAAATACTACAATTATTTTACTGTGGCGTTGTGCAGTAGGAACAATTATTCTAATTCCTATTCTTTGGATATCTGGGAGTGATCATGTTTTACCCAATTCTTGGCAAGAATGGCTTTTAGTAATTGCTATTGCTTTATTGAGTCAAGTTATAGCTCAAGGATTAGCTGTTTATAGTCTGAAAAAATTGTCTTCCAGTTTTGTAGCTTTATCAATGTTAGTTATTCCCCTTTTTAGTCATATAGAAGCCAAATTCATATTTTCAGAAACTACAAGTTGGATTAATTATTTAGGTTGTTTAATTGTCTTATGGGGAATGTATCTTGCAATTTTTGGTAAAGGAGCTTTAAAATAGAATTTAGGATTTTAACCTTTTGTTAAACTTATTAGTGGATTGAATAATAGGAAACCATGATCTTTAAAAATGAAGGAAGCACAATAGGTGCCACCGCAGTCAATATAGAAAAAGCTTTTGGCCCTTACTTATGGGATAGTGAAGGGAGAAAATATTTCGACCTATTTTCACAAACTTGGTCTTTGCCACTTGGTCACAACAATCCACGAATTATTGATGCAGTCAAAAATCAACTCGACAAAGTAACTCATTTAAGAACAGCCTTCTCAACACAAGAGAAAGTTGAGCTGGCTCAATTGCTGATCGAGCTTTCGCCGCAATCTTTAACCAAAGTCAATTTTTGTCTTCATGGCAGCTTAGTTAATGAAGGGGCGATGAAACTAGCTATAAACAATTGTGACGATCGGCATAAAATCCTTTACTTGGAAGATGGTTTTCATGGCAGAAGCTTTGCGACAATGGGGGTTAGCTGGAAAGGTACAGCCGAACAATATCAACCCTATTTTAATCATGGTGTGGAAGTAAAAAAAGATCTAGCTGATATTGAAGTAAAAATGATCAAAGAACAGCCTGCGGCGATCATTTTGGAGCTAGTACAAGGCAACTGCGGGTTTAAGATTTTGAGTAAGTCATTAGTCCAAGGTATTCGGGAGCTTTGCGACCAGAACAATGTCGTGATGATTGTTGATGAAATACAAACCGCCTTTGGCTGTGTGAAAGAGATGTTCATGAGTGAGCTTTATGATGTAGAACCAGACATCATAACCTTCGGGAAATCCATTGGTGGCGGTTTTCCCCTAGCAGGACTGCTATATAAAGAGAAGTTCTCCTTTAAGCCAGGACAGCATTCCTTTACTTTTGCTCATAGTCCCATTAGTTTCACAGCAGGAAAAGTATTCCTCGCCGAACTTAAAAAGGAAGCTCATAAAGCAAATATCTTAAACCGTTATATCTACGAAGAACTTGTAAATTTACAGAAGAAATATACAATATTAGGCGAGATACGCTCTATAGGAACTAAAGCCGCAGTTGATATTGTTGCTGGAGATCATGAACAAAACTGTAAACTCGCCAATTTAATTGCAGAAAAAATGTTTGATCATGGTGTAATTATAGCTGCATCAAGATATAAGGATATGGGCGATAGTATTATGCTTCAAGCCCCACTGATATCGGAAGTAGAGGACTTACAAATGGCATTTGAAAAGCTTGACTTGGTATTAGAAGAAGTGTCACAGCAAAAAAAAAAGTCTCAGAAAGCAGGAAAAGATTGGCCAGAACCAATTGATCAAGGGAGATCAATACTAGATCATTCTGAAAATGAGATTTTTCAGAATGATCCTATTGATATAGTTGAGCATTCCCAGAGACATGCCATCATAGCCGAGGCGATCGCTAGGAAAATGGATCTTCCTGATGGGCAAATCGAAATCTTAAAAAGGGCTTCCTGGGCTCATGACATCGGCGGGGCCTTGAAACATAAGTATCAGGAAGAACAAAAGTTTCTATTGCGACTAGAATTTGTAAAAACAGACAAATCGAAGTTAGGTGCTAAACCGAGCTTTAATCCTAAATTATGTATCGAGCATGCCAAGAAACGGATCGCAGCAGGACTTAGAAAAGAAATTACGGCAGAAGAATTTAGAGATCCATTACCTTTGTACTTAGAAGAGTTCGAGTTACTGAAAGGTGAACCTTTATCCTCTAGAGAAAGGGAGCTATTAAAAACCTGGTGGTATCACCCTCAATATTCAGTTGATCTATTAAACAAAAGAAATATCATCGTTACTCCAGAAGTAGAAGTACTGATCAGATGTAACGAACAGCCTTGGCTCTTTGAATCTCATGAGCGTGTTCTTCACTGTATTAACGAGTCTAGCCTTGCCAAATCTGAATTAAAAAATCTGTTGGCTATTATGCGCATAGCCGACATAGTAGAAAACGGTAACAATAAGAAAAGACGGAATCTTAGAGGGGTTGAAGTGGAGGATTTTCCCACGACTTTGGCATTCATCAAGCATAAATTTGAACTTGATGGTCTCGAAGACTGTAGTAATGCGATATCAGCTCTTGAAGAACTCAAAAAAGACGCTAACGAACAGTTAATAGATACTATTTTAAAATCTAGAGCCAACTATCTCGTATTGAAAGATGGTTTTGACGAAGCAACAATAGAAAAGACAGTCCGTGACTCAATAAAGATTATCGAAAACCGTAACCATAAAGTTGCAAATTACAAATACTCGCCAGACCATCAGCTAAGTGTTCTTCATGAAAATCTCTGGTACAAGTTTAGTTTTGTGCCAGAAAGAAAGGGTGAGTTTGATACCCTAATGCTTCTTGAAGAAGCACTTCCAGAAAAGGTTAATGAGTTAGAAATCCCTCATCTTTCCCCAAAAAATAGAAGATGCCCTTTTTGTTACGCAAATATTGACGAGTTAATTTGTAAGCTCCAACTACCGTCAAATAAAATTTACTCCTTTTTTATCAATATTGACCCTTATGGGGAAGATCATCTGATCATGGCTGGAGGAAAAGAAGAACCTCAAATACTCACTGAATCATATATAGATGATCTTCTAACAGCTTCCTATGCACTGGGAAAAAACTATGAAGGTTCTTTTACAAGTTTCTCTGGTGCCAGTGTTAAACATTCACATGGTCAGTTCTATCGAGTTAAAACTCCTGTTTGGCAAAATCTTTTAGAGAACAGAATTGAAATAGTTAACAAGAGCCACATCAATGGTGTCATAAATGGGGAACTTGCTAACTGGGCAGCCCGTACAATAATAATTAAAGGTCAAGATAGGACTGAAGTGGCGAAGCAAGTATGGAAAGCAACCTATAAGCTAATGAGCGAAGGTATCTCATATAATACAAAATTCATGTATTGCGAAGACAGAAATTACATCTGGCTTCTTGCCCCACGGAGTCACGGTTTTATGACCTTTGCTAAGTATTTACTAGCTCCTGAAAATGAACCAGAGCCTTTGCATGTGAGTGGGTGTGGCAGCATAGAATCTCCTGGAGGAGATGCCATTATGTTCTTCGATATTCCTGAAGAAATCCCACAGCTACAACAAAAACTTATGGCTCAAAGGTTTGCCAAAACCTTAAGAGAGACATCCAATTGGTGCTACAAACCTTTTCCCGAAACAACAAGCCTGTTGCGACGTCTCAACTTAAAGCAGTTTGATGGATTTAAAATTGCCCATCGCATAGAATCCCTAGAGACAGCACAGAAAGCTATCAATGAAGGTTTTGATATGATCGAAGTAGATGTTCAGTTAACTAAAGACCATGAATTAGTATCATTATGGGGACCTGTTAAAAGTCTTGATCAACCAGTTGCCAATGTTTTTGAGTTCAATTATGAAGAGCTTTGTCTGAGGCTTGGGAAAAATGTTCTCAAGATTGAAGACCTTTGCAAACAGGTTAATGGTCAGGTTGCATTCAACTTTGATATTAAAGATTGGTCTGATAAGATAACTGGATATCGAGAGGCTCTGGTTAACGCATTAGTAAAGCTGATTAAATATCATAATCTGCAAAATAATGTTCTGTTTGAAAGTTTTAATCTGGATTATATACTCGCACTAAAAACTGTATCTAAAGAACATGGCGTGGAAATTATGGCGGGAATTGCAGTGCCTCAAGACAGTCATCAAAACGCTGTTATAGAAACCATCCGCAAATGCGATCATCATAGTCTTTCGAGCATTTTTATCTATCCACAGCTTTTGTCGCAGAATACAGTAGCTACCCTAAATGAAACAAGGCTAATCTTAATCACAAGACAAAATAAAATCAACAACAATACCTTTCAAAGTATTGCCTGTCCTATACTTAGTCTAAGTTAGATATAGCAATTCTACGACTCATGAGGTACACATTAGTTTTTACCTCTTCCCTCTTCCCTCTTCTCTCTTCCCTCTTCTCTCTTCCCTCTTCCCTGCTCCCTGCTCCCTGCTCCCGTCTTGATGCAGTCGCTCATGGGGGAAACCACGGCAGTTGCTCATGGTTAGAAGTTACCGTAAGACAGTTGAGCCTTGTCTTGATGCAGTCGCTCATGGGGGAAACCCCCAAGACCGCGCAAATCAC
>NZ_JAAHHS010000336.1 GCF_010692395.1 Moorena sp. SIO3H5 | reverse complement strand
TTACAACCTAAAGCATGTAACTAAAAACATACAACTTGTAATATACAACCTATAACCTACAACCTGTAACCTGGTTGAGCCTAGTTTTTTGCAAAGTATCGTTAAGTGGCCTGGAATTTAGTTGAGATTGTTTACTAGAAAACAATCCTTTCGGAATAAATCGATAAAATAAAGGATGTAGGGTTTATGATAAGACCCAACTAATCGTCCTTTTCAACTGACCTAGTTTAAATTTCAATTAATTTATGGAACTTAGTGGCTCATCTGCCAACTCTTCTGACCCTCACCCATATAGATGGGCAGAAGTCTTGGGTACGGTAATTGCGCTGTTGACCTTAACATTACCTTTGTTGATCATCGCTTACTACTCTTCTTCAAATAACTACGTTAATGTTTTGCCACAAACCACCTACTCACCTACGAGATTAGAAGATTGACATACAAGTTTTTTAGATAACCAAAGAAGGATATGTGGGTGCGCTGATTTAAAAACCTTCAATAGCTGAGGTTTAATAGAAAATTCCAGCGTCATGTCCCCTAGGGACTGGCGTAAGGGGGATTCTGTGAAATCTCAGCTTTATAGAAAGTTTGAGTTGAATGGTATACCACTTGCCTTGGCTCCTTGATGATAGTTAACAGCGGACAAGGAAAAGGAGAAAGGGTAATCAGAGGAGATTGGTGTCGTCTCTTTCACCCAGGCTACCTCTTATCAAGCAAAGGGAAGGCAGACAAGGAAAAACCATCAACAATGAACAACAATGAACAATTACCAGTCTCCTTCGCTATAGGCTAGCTTAAGTAGATAGCCTTCACCCATAACCTTTCACTTTTCACTTTAACTAAATCTCTAGCTCAAAAAAACCTTTAATTTAAAGAGAATGAAAAAAATCTAACTAGAAAATAAAAGAATTTGTAAAGTTGCGGAATTTACCGGTTTCTGGATTGAAAATTATGTCATTGTGCGTAAAGATTAATTTCGCCTAACTCCATCTTTGGGCGTATTCCCAAAATGATTTTCATAGCAAAAGGATTCTGGCAACACTTAACCAATTTAGCTTTACTGACTTTGGTTTACCTTGGGCTGGCAAACTTAGTCCATGGATTGATTGCAGGGAATACATTAGTACCACCAGTTTGGTCTCCCGCAGGAATTACCCAAGCAACCGTATTACTACTAAGGGAGTATCTTTGGTGGTTAACCGAACACCAAGGAGTTTTGCCATCGGTTTCTTGGGGAGAATTTTTCTGGATTGTTTCGCCTCAGAGGTTCTGGCCAGTTTCTGGGATAACTGCTTTAGGGTATATCTTGTCAGTATTCCTATCGATAGGATTAGCAAGGTTGTGGCAGCTTCGTCCTTCCCTAGAACGGCGACGAGATGTATTGGGGTTCCTAGGCCTGTCGATGCTTGCCACACTGATCGCTCCGACTGTCAGTCTAACTCACTTACACCTGAGTGGTGAATTTGATGGTAGGAATTTCGGCGGGATGTGGTGGCAATGGTGCTTAGGGGACTTAATGGTGGTTTTAGTCGTAGTACCAGTGTTTTTAGTGTGGTGCTACCTATTTAAGAAATTGAAGGTTGGCAGGTTGTTCGCGTTTGGCCGAAGGCCGACCCTGCGCGAACGGCTTTGCCGAAAGCGTGGCCAATTGGCCAAGGTTGAGAAAGTTGAAGAGTCAACCCAAACTAACCTGCAACTGTCTAACCAACAACCGTTAACCCCTCAAGCAAGCATAACGATAAAACAATTTATTTTGGCAGTTATCTGGCTGATTTCACTTTTGACAGTCAGTTGGGGAGTGTTTGGGTCGGACATTGGGCCAAAAATGGCAACCTATCCCCTCGCCTGGTTGCCATTTCCCTGGCTGATTTGGGCTGCCCTCCAATTTGGTCAACCCCTGACCACCCTAGGCTGCTTGATGGTATCGAGCATTGCTATTGTAGGAACCAGTTTGGGTACCGGACCGTTTTTTGCCAGCACCGGGGACTTGAGCAAAGCAGTTCCCCTGCTACAGGTTTTTATGATACTGATGGCAACAATCGCTTTATTCTTGGCAGCAACTACATCAGAACTAAACGCAGGGGCAAAATTGTTGCGCTTAAGCGAAGCCAAATACCGCAGCATCTTCGAGAATGCGATGGAAGGCATTTGTCAGACCACACCTGACGGACACTATATCAGTGCTAACCCGGCACTAGCGAGAATATATGGCTATCAATCATCGGCAGAACTCGTAGCAAGTGTCACCGATATTGCCCACCAACTTTATGTTGATCCTCAACGACGGGCAGATTTGCTTCTACAGCTACAGGAACATGGTGTTGTTTCAGGGTTTGAAGCACAGATTTATCAAAAAGATGGTACTATAATCTGGATCTCCAAGAATGTGCGGGCGATCCATGATAGTAGTAACTTTCTACTCTACTACGAAGCTACAGTTGAAGATATCACAGAGCGTAAGCAAGCTCAAGAGGCACTTCGTCACCAGAATGAACGGCTGGAACATCAATTTCAAGAGCGAACAGCTACCCTGAGGCAGCTCAATCGACAATTAATCGCGGAGGTTCTTGAACACAAGCGCATTGAGGATGCGCTTAGGGAGAGTGAGGAACGGTTTGCTCTGGCTATTCAAGCCAACACCAACGGACTCTTTGAAATCAACCTGAAAACCTATGATCATTACTACTCGCCCCAATTTCTCAGCCTGATTGGCTACCCATTGGATCAAGATAGGCCGACCATTAATGAATTATTGGCACTGATTCATCTTGAGGATATTGATGAGGTGAAAGCCATCCTAGATAACCTATTGGCTGGACGAAGTTCTCAGCGATGCAGCGCGGTCTTGGGGGAAACCCCCATGAGCGACTGCATCAAGAAGTGGAAACAAAAGTTTCGTCTGCTGCGCACAGATGGCTCAATTTCCTGGATTCTCTCGACTGGTCTGGTGATCAAAGATGATAACGGTGAAGTGGTTCGTCTAGTTGGTACCTTTACTGACATTACTGATAGCCACAGAGTTAAAGCTTTGTTAGCTGGACAAAATCGTATCCTGGAAATGATTACCCAGTGGGAGAAGCTGCCAGATGTACTAGACCGACTGGCTCGGTTGATTGAGGAGCAATTGCCCAAGATTAGGTGTGCCTTCTTCCTGGTGGATAAAAATGGGGTTAATCTGCGTAATAGTGCCGCTCCCAGCCTTCCAGAATCCTACATTCAGGCGATTGATGGTATGGTTATTGGTCCATATATCGGTTGCTGTGGCACTGCCGCCTATTGGCGAGAACCGGTGATGGTTAAGGATATTGCTACTCATCCCCTGTGTGGAAATATAAGGGATGTTGCACTCTCCCACAATCTCAGAGGGTGTTGGTCTATCCCCATTTTGTCCACTCAAGGGACGGTGCTAGGCACCTTCTCAACCTATTACACTGAACCTCATACCCCAAACCGCGAAGAGCAAGAACTGGCGGATAAAGCCACCCAACTCGCTAGAATTGCCATTGAGCGTTCTGTGGTACAGGAGGATGTACTCCGTACAAATGCCATGCTCAAAGCGCAACAAGAAGCTGCCATTGATGGAATTTTAGTGGTTGATGAAAATTTTCGGGTGGTTTCCTACAACCAGCATTTCTGTGAGTTGTGGCAGACTCCAGAACAGTTGTTTCAAGCCAATGATATTAAAGAATTGCTCAAGCAGCTGAGTTCTCAACTTAACCATCCCGATGAATTTCTGGCTCAGGTGGACTATCTCCAGGCTCATCCCAAAACAACGCACTACGATGAACTTGTAACCAAGGATGAGCGTATTTTTGACTTTTATTCAGCACCAGTGCTTACGAGTGGTGGGGATTACTATGGTAGAATCTTCTGCAACCGAGATATCACTGAACGCAAGCTATCAGAGGCAAAACTACGGCAGGCGGAACAGAAGTATCGTAAGTTAGTTGAGTCAGCTGGTGATGCGATTCTGATGGCAGATGCGGAAACCGGAATCATCCTGGAAGCCAATCAGATGGCAGAACAGATGCTGGGTCGTGGCAGAGATGAAATTATTGGGTTGCATCAGAGTCAGATTATTCCACCACAACGATTCAAAGCCTACGCCCAAATTTTCCAGCAACATGTGGAGGCAGGGGGTGTATTTCAAGAAGAACTGGAATTATTGCATCAAGTTGGTACAACCGTTCCTGTAGAAGTTAGTGCGACTACTTTAGAGCTGCAAGGGAAGAGAGTTGTCCAGGGGATTTTTCGAGACATTAGCGATCGCAAACAGGCAGAACAGGCCTTGAAGCAGGCTAAAGTTGACGCGGAAGTAGCCAATCGGGCTAAGAGTGAATTTTTAGCGAACATGAGTCATGAATTACGTACCCCCCTTAACGGCATTTTAGGTTATGCCCAAATCCTCCAAGAGGAACCACAACTGAGCGCTACGCACAAAGAGCAGCTCAGTATTATTCAGCAAAGTGGTCAGCATCTGTTAACCCTACTCAATGACATCCTGGATCTATCAAAAATCGAAGCCAGAAAAATGGAACTGGATGTCAGAGATTTTCAGTTTCCCAAGTTTCTGGAAGGTATTGTGGAAATTGTGGTGATCAGTGCTAAACAAAAAAACATTTCATTCCGTTACGAATTCCTTTCACCCCTGCCTGAATTTGTCAAGGGTGATGAAATAAGATTGCGACAAGTTCTGATGAACCTTTTGGGAAATGCTGTCAAATTTACAGATACTGGTGAGGTAACGTTTAAAGTTGGTTATTTGGGGTGTTCAGAGTTGAGCGTTGATCGGTTTAACCTTCTACCCTACGGTAATGCCAAAGGCGAACAACCTAAAAACCTTGGCCAATTGGCCGTAGGCCACGCTGCGCGAACGGCCACGCTAGGCGAACAAGCTTTAACAGAAAAGCAAGGTACTAAAAAAATGCGCTTTGTGATAGCAGACACTGGCATTGGTATCCCACCAAAACAACTAGCAGAAATATTTTTGCCATTCCATCAAGTGGGCAATACTGACCGTCAGGTTAATGGTACAGGCTTAGGATTATCGATTAGTAAACGTTTAGCGGAATTAATGGGTAGTGAATTAAAGGTGAAAAGTACTCTCGGTCAAGGTAGTATTTTTTGGCTGGATTTAGATTTACCAGAGGTTTCCGAAGAACAACAAGGAGGACAAGGAATTGTAGAATCCACTAAGGGAGAGAAAGCTGAAGATGTTATGCCTGTAGCGCCATCGCAAGAGAAAATTTCCGTTCTGTATGAACTCGCAATTATGGGTGATATTCGAGGCATCCAAGAAGAAGCTAATTTGATTGAACAGTTGGATCATAAATTCATCCCCTTTGCTCAAAATTTGCGTAAATTATCAAAAGGTTTTCAAGAACGACAAATATTGGAATTTGTTGGAAAGTACATGGATAAAAAAGACCAGGAAGCTCCTCGAAAATAAAAGGATTTAAAAAAAACTTATAAAGTTACTAAAAAATAAAGTCTATATCTTTAAAAAACCATCGCCATTTAAATGACTATTTGAACCACTAATAAGTTATTATAGTTTTTAAGGTTTATTTTTAAATAGCACTATTTTATTTTCAGATAATATCCGAGTAGTTTGGTTCTTATTAATTAGCCATTGATTAGCGACAAACCCCAATAACGAGTTCATGTGATTATGAATATTTCCTCAGCAACTCAAACTAATCATCATTCCTCTTCCAGGACAATCCCCCTAACTGAGAGCTATAACAAAATTGGCTATAAAGGTGTAATTGTGATTGTTGATGATAGTCCGACTAATTTAGGGGTAATGTTTGAGTTGTTGAGCAATTCTGGCTTCAAAGTGTTAGTCGCTCAAGATGGCTATAGTGCGCTCCAGAAAGTTAACTATGCTCAACCGGATCTAATCTTACTGGATATTATGATGCCCGGAATTGATGGGTTTGAAACTTGCCGTCGCTTGAAAGCTCAAGAGTCAACTAGAGACATACCAGTTATTTTTATGACCGCTCGTACTGATACTCTCGACAAAGTTAAAGGTTTCAGGCTCGGTGCAGTAGATTATCTCACTAAACCAGTGCAGCACGAAGAAGTAAGAGCGAGAGTAAACACTCACTTGAAACTCGGGCGTTTACAAAAGCAACTACAAGCACAAAATTTTCAGCTGCAACAGGAAATAAAACAGAAACAAGAAGCTGAGCATAAATATCGCAGTATCTTTGAAAATGCCACTGAAGGCATTTTTCAAGTTACACCAGAAGGACAATTTATTACCGCTAATCCAGCACTCGCAAGTATTTTGGGATATCAGTCCCCAGAACAACTGATTAATCAAGTCACGGATATTGCTCAACAACTCTACCTCGAACCGATGCGTCGTGACGATATATTAGCCCTAATCCACACAGAAGAAACGTTATCAGAGGTTGAGTCCGAGGTTTATCGGAAAGATCGTATGGTAATTTGGATTTCGGAAAATATACGAGCAGTCAGAGACAATTTTGGTGATTTACTCTACTACGAAGGCACAGTTAGCGACATTACAGAGCGCAAAAAAGCTGAAGATGAACTTCGTCGTGCCCAAAGCGAAGCTGATATTTTGCTCCTTAATATCTTGCCCCAACCGGTGGCAGAACAGTTAAAAAAAGGAGAACGTACTCTGGCAGAAAGTTTTGAAGATGTAACTGTTTTGTTTGCTGATTTAGTTGACTTTACTAAACTCTCAACCCAAACCTCTCCCACTGAACTGGTCGAAATTCTCAATGTAATATTTTCAGAGTTTGACCAACTAGCGGAGGAGCATGGTGTCGAAAAAATTAAGACGATTGGTGATGCTTATATGGCTGTTGCCGGTCTGCCAAAACCTTGCAAGTATCATGCGGATGCGATCGCTAAAATGGCATTGGATATGCAAAAATTAATTGCGCAATACAATGCTCAAACGAATCACAATTTCCGTCTCAGGATTGGCATCAACAGTGGACCAGTGGTGGCTGGGGTAATTGGAATCAAAAAATTCAGCTATGATTTGTGGGGTGATACCGTAAATATAGCTAGCCGTATGGAATCTCAGGGTCTACCAGGTGGCATTCAGGTTACAGTTACTACCTATGAGAAATTAAAAGATAAGTACCGGTTTGATAAACGGGAACCCTTTGAAGTCAAAGGCAAAGGGAAAATGACTACTTATCTGCTCACAGGTCCTAAAGCAATGGGTAATGGGTAATGGGTAACTGACCTAACTATAGTTGACTTTACCCAAAACCTATTTCTTTACTTCAGCAGTTCAGCAGTTCAGCACTTCAGCACTTCAGTAACACCGTAAATTAAAATAACCCATGGAAAAATAACCCAGATTGAGCAACCTGTGCTACTATCTGGGAAAATCCTCCTAGCTGAGACCACCAATGGGTAAGGTTCTGGTGTTAAACGCCTCCTATGAGCCGCTCAACATAACCAACTGGCGACGGGCAGTTGTGTTGTTGATCAAGGGTAAGGCAGAGCGTATCGAACATAACGGCAAATACGTTTACGCAGATTTTCCACTGCCTACAGTGATTAGACTGCGCCATTACGTCCGGATACCCTACAAAGAGATTCCCCTTACCCGTCGTAACATCCTGCACCGTGATGCTCACTCTTGTCAATACTGCGGTTACACCGGTGATGACTTAACGTTAGATCATGTGATTCCTCGTTCTCGCCATGGAGGTGACTCCTGGGAAAATCTTGTTACAGCTTGCGTGCGCTGCAACGTCAAAAAAGGGAATCGCACCCCTAAAGAAGCCAACATGACGTTGCGAACCCAACCCCGGAGACCTTATAGTAGTCTCCACTTTGAAATTGCTAAAGACTTAAAAACTGGACGGCATCAGGAGTGGCGGAAGTATGTGATTGGTGGCTAGTCCGCTAACTCATGTCACGACTAATCAATCTAAAAGGGGGTTCACCAATGGCTAATGACTAATTGCTAATCACTAATGACCAATGGCTAATCACCAATGGCTAATGACTAATGACTACTAACTAATGACTAACAATTTACTTAACAGTGGTGCGTCTAGCTTAGATTCAGAACAGGTTGATGCTCAAGGGCAACTGCCATCTACTCAAGATGTAAATCCTTCGGAGGGAAATTCCCAAACAAAAAGGCGGCAGTCGGCTACATCAGCTTCAAAAATATATTCAAAAGTACAACAGTTGCAGGAGACTCTAGAGCGTCATCAAAATGATCGGCAACTGGTCATCCTACAAGATTTCCCTGACCCAGATGCTCTCTCTAGCGCTTGGGCTTACCAGCTGATTGCCGAGCAGTATAATATCCAATGCGATATTGTCTATGCTGGTACCCTCTCTCACCAGGAAAACATTGCCCTGGTTAAGTTGACTGGTTTACCAACCAAACGCTGGAGTGTGGAGACCACAAAAAATCAAGATTTATCGGTGTATCAGGGCTATGTGCTGATTGATAACCAGGGTACAACCACCCAGCTGTTACCGATTGTTACCGAGGCAAATATTCCTCTAATTGCAATATTTGATCATCACAGTAGTCAAGGGGAGTTGAAAGA
>NZ_JAAHHS010000335.1 GCF_010692395.1 Moorena sp. SIO3H5 | reverse complement strand
TAGCTTGGTTTTCCCCTGCCATATTAGTTTTTGCTAGCAATTATTCGATTACCTGAATAGCACCACTGATACGCAAGAGTGTATCTCGCAGATTAACCTTTTGATTTTCCAAATCCGTGATCATTTTTGTCCTTACTCAAATTCATTTTTTAGTTCCTGAAGCCGTTTGTCTAATTGTTGTTTCATTTGTGTATCGCCTACTTAGCGTGGAATTAAGATGTAGTTCACTAAAGGCCTGACTGTTCGTGTGTTTTCGTCGAACCATCTACCATCACTGTTCTGACTAACTTTATATTTATATCGTGCATGAATTTTCCAGGATGTTGTATTATTAACTATTGCCCAACATTCTATCTTTAATAACGCATTATCTCCTTCTGAACGTGGCTCCTCTAGACCCATTACTCTGGGAGAAACAAAAATATTCCAGTCACGAGTGGTTCCCCAAGGGACTGTAACAATATCGTTATGGCTAGCGTAACCGGCTTTAGAAAAATCTTGACCGTTCCTCAAAATGCGACCGTTTATATTTACAGTTTCATTCACCTCTAACTTAGTGGCCTTAACAGTTCCATCCACCTCTAATTTTTCAGTAGGATTATCTGTACCAATGCCAACATTCCCAGCATTATAGTAAATCCTGTTACTACTACCATTAGACCACTGTCCAGCGCTAATACCAGTTAAACCAGAACCATCCCCTTCAAACTTAGTGGCCTTAACAGTTCCATCCACCTCTAATTTTGTACTAGGATTTGTTGTCCCAATGCCAACATTACCAGAAGTAGGATGAACTGTTAACCCATCCCGCGAAAGCATATCAGAAACACTAGGAAGCCAGCTATCATTATCTAAATTGGCTAGGTATGGTAAGGCTAGATATACTTCAAAAAGTCCGTCATCCTCGTCACCCTCTATACCCATAGAAAAACTCTGACCACCCAACTTCGTTACCTCAGATGTGGGAATTACGAGATCTACTCGATACCAACCATCTGGAGCATTATCACTTTGCTCTTTGGTAATACCAATACCCCAATGAGGGTGAGCGAAATTATTAGACAGCCCAGCATTTTCGCCAAATTTAACTTGTTTACCAGAAGAAATCTTGAGCCAAGCTTTGAAGTGTACGTACTTTTTGCTTAAAATATTGCCTTGGCCATCAAAGGGAAAATATACTATGGTGCTTTCTCCTGAATTATCCCCAGTAATTTTCAAAATCCTACCGTCATTAAAACTAACCCAACCACCAGCTAAACCACCTCTTTTTATTCGGGCACCTTTGTTACTTCTGCCAAACCAATAAGGATTTTCTTCGGTTGCATCATCTACACTATCGGCAGCATTGGCTGGTTTTTCTCCTACATAAGGTCCTTCAAACCCTTTCGTGAAAGGGTGAGCTGCTTCTAAAGTAACATTCCCCTGGGTGGTGTACCCAGCAGGCTTGTTGCCATCGAGTATATTCATGTAGGAATTTCTGATTAGATTAGGCGGCATTGATGACCCCGTAATCATGCCAGAGGTTCTAATATTGCCATCAACAGTTAAGTTTTCACTAATGGTAACATTGCTAGTAACATTTAGGGGAGCATTCACATTTCCGGTAACTTCAAAATCTCCAGAAACTGTTAGCTTTTCACCAATAGTCAAAGGTCCTAATAAGGTTGATCCCGGTGGAATATTAACACTAGCTAACCTGCGCACAGAGTTATCAATGTTATCCTCAACATTACCATTGGTATCTAATTGAATCTCAGCTAATAAAATCACTGCACCATCATCACCAGGCTCAGTACTCCTTGCTTCAAGTTGGGGACGCTCAGTGGTACGAGTATATTTAGTTTCACTCCCCAATGTATAGCTATCTTGCTCATCCTCAACGTCTTGAGCTCCAATGGTAATGTAAATCCTAATTCCCGCCTCAAACTCAGATAGACTAACCGTTTTTATCTCAGCAGGTTGCTCATCAATAACAACAATTTCCTTACCGTTACTATCAATAGCAAGACCACTATTAACGGATACTTGCTTATCTCCCGATTTGATAACTTCTAGTCCTTCTACCACACCCCAAGTATGGAGGGAGCGATTATGAAGATGGCGCATTCGGCGATGGTAAGCTTGTTCGTCCTCAAAATCATTTTCTACTAAAAATTGGGACGTAAAGTAGTTTAGTCGCTTAATTTCAGTCATGATTTGTATCTCCAGTTATTTAGTTTGTGTCTTCAGAAGCAGTTCCTAGCAAGGTATCAATCCCTACCGTTGAGTGTTTACCAATTTGCATACTGGGAAACTCAATGTTTAGTTGGTAATAGGTATGAGCAGGCTTTTCTAGTTCAATAATAGAACGGGCTATTGCCTCTTGCCTTGCTTGTTCTTCGGGAGAATCTCGCGATAAAGCTATGGTAATTTGGAAGAAGTGAGCAGGCCCACCACCTAAATAAGCATCTCGACCGACCATTGAAGATACTCCAATTTGAAAAGCTGAAACAATAGGTTCAGTAATCGTAGGTTCACCACGGGTAAAAATTTTCAGGAGTTGTATGAGGTTTTCTTTTGTGCCTCGAAACCGATAACGTTGAACGATGCTAGCAATAAAATTACGCTGCACTTCTGGTTTTAAATCTGCTCGGAGACTTAACGCTGTCCAACCAGCTAGCCAGGATAAAAATTCTTCTGGTGTCTCTTGAGGATCCAAAAGGGTAGGAATTTTTGAAATAGTTGTTTCTAAACCCTCAAACTTAAATTCAATATCATCGTTAAGGCCCAGTAAAACCTTTTCAAAAGCTAGCAGGAATTGCCCAAGAAAGGGATCGGTGTGATGGAGTGCAGGAAGATAATCTAGAAGTTGACTTGGCGATCGCGTGGCTAGGAATGACATCGGCTTTATCGTTATGTTTGAATAGGGGATTGGGTTGTTAAATCAATCTGCTCAGCTTTAACGTCAACCAGTTCATGGGACTTGATTTGTATACCAATTAGTTCTCCGTTAGCATTATTGCGGATGTAACGTTCAGACTCACCACTTGCTAATTCATCAATTAGCTGAAGTTCTTCCAGTCCCTGAGTTTTTTCTACATAATCAACTCCAGATACCATATCAAGTAGTTCATAAATTTCCGAAATATAAACGTTGCGACCAAAAGGCCATCCATTTCCTTCGGTTACTCCTCTTAACGGAGCAAAAAATTCCTCTAGAGCTTGTTTAGCTTTGACTTGAACCTCTGCTTCTGGTGCATCCTGTTTGAGTACTATAGTTAATCGCACTCGAATCTTTACGTAGCGAGGTTCGACAACATGAATGGCAGTAGTCAGTAAACGCCTGGGTTCAAGATACTCTTTGACAACCTGCTTCAAATCGTACTGCGGCTGAGCAGGAACAATGATAATGCTAATGTGTCCGGGACTGTCTCCATGCTGATTGAGGGGGTCTGATTCCAGATTGCGCTTGGGTACACAACGGGCACGAGCTACTCGAGGATCAGCTTCTTTTGCTAATTCTTCAAAATCAGCACAGGTTATGGCTCGGTAGCGATCGCGTACTTGGGTAATGGCATTTTTAATCTCTGTCTGTAAATCCTCCGTTTGCTCCCAACTTGGTCCATTCAGCAGTTGTAAAAACATCCGCATATTGGCCTCTGTTACCCGATTTTGCCGATAGAGCAGCATTTCGGTAAGGTAGGCAAACAGCTCAATCAGGGTAATACCAGGATCAGAAGGATTGTGATTAGTCCATTGGGGCGCATAGGTAGGAATCATACCCAGGGCTTCTTGCACCAAGTCGTCATAGGTGCGGTCATCAAGATTAGGCAATTCTATTGGCATGAGCTACCCTCCTCACGATTCCACAAAGGTTAAACTGATGTTATGCTTGCCGGAATAGACTAAAAAGCGACCGGTCTGTTTAACATCTTCTAGTTCTTGCGGGTCATCCACCTCTTCATCCACCTCCAGACTGGGAACATGATCAACTCCAGCTATCCCTTCCAGCAGTCGGTAAAAGTCAGATTTATAGGGTTGACGACCAAAATTCCAACCCATGCCCTCAAAACCACCGGTTAGGGGATGCAGAAAACTAGCTAAAGTTTGTTCCACTGTTTGTGCTACCTCACGAGCTCGTTGTAGGGAAGTAACAGCAATTTCTGCAGTAATATTGACACGGACATAAAGAGCGCCTACCACGGAGATTTCAACTGTTGGTTGGGTGTAGGCTTGTAGGTAGTTTTGGACGCCCTTGATTAGCTCCAAACTGGGTCGGGGTTTAGCTTCCATGGAGCGGGGTACAATAATCACGCTGACTGCTCCCCCTAAATCCGGGTTGGGATCGAGGGGATTAGTTTTCAAATTGGCTAAGGGTACACACTTGGCTCTGATTACCTCTGGTGAAGCCAGCTTGGCTAAATCTTCGTAGTCTTCCCTAGTCACAGCACGCTGACGATGACGAATTTCCTTAGGTGCGCGCTCGATTAGGGAGTCAAGGCTTTCCGCTTCTGCCCCCCCTGCTGCTGCTTGATGGTTAATCACTTTGTCCACATAGGGGACTGTGGTTTTGAGTTGGACAATCGCCCCAACGGGTTTGTTTCCAGCAGTTCCACCACCAGTTTGATAGCGACTCATGCGGATATTGCCTTTACCAGGAGGAGGAATCAGTCCATTGCGTCCATCCCCAAAGGTAATTTTTCCAGTAAGATTATCAAGGACATAATGACGATCCCGTGGTTGTGATTGATAGAAATCCGGGACTTGATGCCAACGGACCCAAATCTCTTGAGGTCTTCCGGTTTCATTAGTAGTAACAGTAATAGCGTTTTCCCCTTCTTCAAGGACAATTTTGTCCTTTTCTAGGGCAGAAGGTATTTCCGATTCCCGCACTTCCAGCTCTTGACCTGCTAATATTGGCTGACTAGTTGTCTGGAATTTTTGATTTTCACTCCCGTCACTGGAGCCAACAATTTCGTTTTGAATCGTAGCTGTTTGTGCTGCCATGGTAGTGTTAAGCAGTACTTGTTTCAGCTTAGGTTCAACCTCGTAGTCACCCTTTAACCATTGAACCCGCAGCCAATAACGGGGAGGTAAATTAAAGTCTTCTTTTGGTGAAAAATCCCCTGGTGGCAGAAATTCAATTAAACCAGAACGGGTAAAGTTTTCCGTTTCATCTCTTATGGTTAGTTGTCCCCATTCTTGGCCATCCCAATATTCCCATAATAGTTGAATTTGTTCATTTTGATGCAAAATTGTAATAGTATTGTCTCCATAGTTGACCTCAGTTACACAGTGAAACAGGCTGATAGTACGATTGGGGAAATCTGTTCTAGCTAATGGTAACCTAAAGCCCAGATAGAAAGCTTGTTTATCAAGGGCTGTTCTTTTAAAAGGAATTAAAGGTTTAGGACTATTAGTTGAATAAACGAAGTCATTGTAGGTGATAACGTCTTCTGGGTCTTCGTCTGATAGTGTTAAGCTGTGGCTAACTACAATTGATTCAATCAAGGGTGGAGCAAATGTTGCTGCCTGCAATTGATAGCTGTCTCCTACTTGTTGATAGGATGCTTCTCTACCATAGTTTCCGGCAATAATTCGCACACGAATCCAGAAACTTTCTACTCCATTAACGGTTGTGGGAGCAGGTTTTTCAAATAAGGTAAAGGCTACCTGACCATTTTGAGTAAAAACCTGGGTAGTATCTTGAAATCGAGATTCTGGATTATTAGTAGTGTTGTCTGAAGCAACTGCATTTCCTAATTCTTGCCAGACGTTACCATTCCAAAATTCCCATTTCAGTCTTAGATTTCTGGAGGCTTGGGTAGGTCTAGGAAATTCATCTGCTTCACCACTACCTTCTGTGGCGGGATTTCTCAAGTTAACCTGAAGAGTAATTTGAGCATTTTCTTGTTCAAAAATTTTACTATTGGCTAAATATAAGGTATCTCCAAGCTTTGGTTTTTCACCAAAGGGGAAAAACTCTTTAGTTAAATCAACGGGCAATTGATTAAGAAAAGCCTTTTCGATTAATAGTTCAGTAGAACGGATAGTAGCTTCAAGTTTGATATCCTCAATTTTAGGTAAGTTATCGACAAGGGTAATCGGAGTAACTAACCGGCAGCGAAGCCAACGAGTAGTTACTGAATTAACAGTAGTTAACGGTAAAGCGGTAATAGTACCAAATTCAATTTCGCGATCGCCACTTTGAGTCAACCCTTGGGTTCCATCATTGCTCGGTGTAATATCTTGCCAATTAGCTCCATTTTCCATTTCCTGCCAAATTTGCCATTTTATCTCTCCTGTTCCAACCAGGGCTTCTGATAAATTAATCGTTACTTTAAAGGTATCAATTTCAGCAAACCCTAAAAGTTTGCTATGTCCAATGTATAAACTATGTTCAATGGGTTGGTTGCCCCGAAAAACCTCAACGCCTGGTGATGCTGGCTTAGTAATAATTGAAGTGCGATCGCTATACAAATCCTGTTGGGTATCCCGCACAAAAATAGACTCTATTTTTGTAGTTGTTACTACCAATTCCCGTTCAGTTTCAAAAATAACAGGGTCTTGTTCTCCTTCCGCTGGAGGTGCAGCAACTTGTGTCCCTTTTGGCACTACTGCATCAACGGTAGTTCCGGCAGCTAAGGAAAATGTCAAGGGTACTCGTGCTGGTTGGGGTGGTAAACGAGAAGCTCCTAATAAATCTAAAAACCCTAAGAAGTTTTTATCGGGAACTTGATTGAGTCGCTCGATAATTATCTCGGCAAAACGGGCAAAGATATTAACGATAGCAGCACTCGTTCCTTGAAGAGGTTTAGTTTCTCCTGTATACTGTTCCAGCAGTTGCTGCACCTGAGCGGCAATAGTCTCTGCTGTTCTAGAATCAATTTTAGGAGCTTTTATTACCATCAACCTGCACTCCCTTCTAGATAAAATGGATACACTAGGTTAAAAACATTATTGGTTGCTCGCACTTGATAGTCGATACTGACAAGCATTTTCTCCCTCTCTTGATTTGATGGAGAGTCTACCCGCACATCTAAGACATCAATGCGGGGTTCAAAGAATAGTAGGGCTTCCTGTATAGCTTGGGATACTTTACCAGCAGTGGCAGGTGAATTTGGCTCAAAAACTAAGTCATAAATGCTGCAACCAAAGTCAGGACGCATGGCTCGCTCACCTTTGGCTGTACTAAGGATAATTACTATTGACTGGCGTACACTCTCTTCATATTCGGCAAGTTGGAAATCTCCCCCGGTATCTAAACTGATGGGAAATCCTACTCCAATACCTAAAAATGGTTTAGACATATAGCGTTTTTCAATAGGGAACAGGGAATCATATCCCCCCCTTATTAAGGCAGGGCTGTTTCTTGCGTCGGAGATCCCCCATTATCCCCCTTAAAAAAGGGGGACTTTGAGTGTGGCTCCCCCCTTATTAAGGGGGGTTAGGGGGGATCCCATCTTCTCCTTTTCAGCCAATAAAAACTGTACCCACTGCGATTACTTGCCCCACTGGTGCATCGGCAGGATCATTACAAGTCTCAGCAATATCTCCATTTCTGGCTGCTTGTTTACCGTTAATTTTTACCGTTGGGCTACCAATTTTAATGGTTCCTTTATTAGCAGGAGGAGTTTGAAAAGAAGTCCCCGGTGGAGTGGGAATATGAGGTGGGGTATTATCCGCAGTGCTATCTACCGTAGCGGCTGGCATCCCCATAATGTTGACATCACTGCTCAAATTGCCATTGATAATGCCCGCAAAAGGATGGGGTAGGGGAGTTGGTACTGGTCCTCCTGCTGAGGGTACCATCACAATATGAGTATCAATAGCGGTAATGCGATCGCCTTGTTTTGCTGCTGGTTGTCCCATAATTCGATTTAGACTAGTTAAGATTAATAGTTTGACCTTTAAGATTCATAGTGCTGCTGGCTTTAATATCCATTCCTGCACCGGATTCAACTTTGGTATCTGCTGAAGATTTGATTTCAATAGTTTGTGCCTCTAGTTTAATAGAACCTTGGGATGCTGATAGAGTAATGTCGCCATCGGTGGTAATAGCAATGGTGTTGGTAGCTGTATCAAAAACAATACTATTTTTATCGGTTTTATCAACAATTTCAATAGTTTCCGCCCCCTCTTCATCATTGAGACGGATGACATGACCGCTACGGGATTTGATTACCCGGATATTATTAGCACCATCTTCATTAGTTGCTGGTGGTAATTCTATACCATTCCACAAAGACCCGATAATATAGGGCAAACGGACATCACCATGTTCAAAAGCTACTAATACTTCATCATCTACTTCCGGCAAAAAATAAATCCCTCTTTCATTTCCTGCCATTAGTGTGGCTATCCTCGCCCAGTCACTTTCGTCTTCATCACTTAGCCAGGGGTATTTCACTTTAACCCGACCTAGTCCTTCTGGGTCTTCATTGTTGGTAATTACACCAACTACGACACCATAAATACGAGATGCATGAGCTTCTCTTTCCCCCGTATCAGTTAGTAGCTCAAATAACGTCATGTGCTGTTCCTCCGAGCTGTAAAATGGGTGCGATATCCCGACTGGGCGTGATAATGATTAACAGTGGCAGTGACATAATACTGACCGTTGAAGCGTTTTCCTAAGCCCTCAATCTA
>NZ_JAAHHS010000334.1 GCF_010692395.1 Moorena sp. SIO3H5 | reverse complement strand
CGAGATTTTAACCTTTCATTCCCAGCAGAAGTGTCTTCGGCTACAGTTCTTTGAGCTATCTTGGATAAGAATTGTAAAAGAACACTTAGCTAGATGCAAAACGACAACAATTATTTCGGTCAACAAGGTTGACACATGAAACCCCGCATCATTATCTGTGGCTTGGGTCGCACTGGATACAAAATATTCCGCTTACTGAAGCAGCAGGGAGTAGCTGTTGTTGGCATCAGCAACAGAGTAATCCCTGGTGACGAAAACAATATTATTATTGGAGACTTGCGGGCTGTTTCTACCCTACTTGCCGCTGGACTCGAACATTCCCAAACCCTAGTTCTTGCCTGTAATGACGATGCTCTCAATCTGGCAATCCTGACTCAGGCACGAGTGATTAATCCCCGGATTCGGATCGTTAACCGATTGTTTAATAGCAGCTTGGGTACTCGTTTAGATCAGACCCTACCGGATCATGTCAGCATGAGTGTTTCTTCTCTAGCAGCACCGGTATTTGCCTTCGCAGCAATGGGGAATCAAGCGATTGGGCAACTCAAGCTATACAATCAAACCTGGCCGATACACGAAGAAATTATCACCGAAAGCCACCCTTGGATGGGAACACAGTTGAGTGACCTGTGGGATGAGCGTACGCGAATGTTGATCTACTATCTACCCATGGACTCCAGGTTAGATTTAGTTTCCGCAGTAGTTCAGGGGAAACAGTTACAACCTGGCGATCGCTTAATTATTGGTACTCAGCCTCGGTTTCGTCCTAAACGCCAATCTTGGCTACAGAAACTGTTGAAAGTCTTCACAAACTTTCAACAGTTTCAGCATCATGCTCAACCAATGTTAGTAGTGACCCTTTTCCTACTCCTGATAATTTTTACAGCCACATTGACTTATGTGTGTGTCAACCTAGAAACCTCTATTGTTGATGCTCTATATTTTTCTGTGGGTATGATTACTGGTGCTGGTGGTCAAGAAGAAGTAGCAGAAAAGTCCCCAGACACTATTAAGGTATTTACTGCTGTGATGATGTTAGTAGGGGCTGGTGTGATTGGGATTTGCTATGCTCTGCTAAACGATTTTGTCTTAGGTACCCGACTCAAACAGTTTTGGGATGCTGCGAGAGTTCCCTACAAAAATCACTATGTTGTATGTGGACTCGGAAATGTAGGACTCCAAATCCTATACCAACTTCATGCCCAAGGCCATGAATTGGTGGTGATTGAAAGTAACCCCAACAATCGTTTCCTGAACATTGTTCGTTCTCTTGGTATTGCAGTCATTCACGGAGATGCCAGTTTACCTGCTACACTCACCGCAGCACACATCCAAAGAGCAGAAGCCCTGTTAGCAGTTACTAGTGATGATACAGCCAATTTAGAAATTGCTCTAAGTGCCAAAAGTCTAGCTTCAAAATTGTCAGTGGTTGTCCGCAATCAAGACCCCCACTTTTCCCATATGGTACAGCAAGTGTTTGAATTTGAAGCAGTATTGTCTCCCATAGAACTAGCCACTCCTTCCTTTGCAGCTGCGGCATTAGGTGGACAAGTATTAGGCAATGGTATGATTGGTGATACGCTTTGGGTTGCCTTAGCCACTAAAATTACCACCGAGCATCCTTTCTGTGGACGCCGTGTTAAAGATGCTGCTAGGTCTGCTGACTTTGTGCCACTGTATCTAGAAACTAAGTATCAAACCATTCATGGCTGGGATTTATTGGAAATTAACCTAGCCGCTGGTGATCTGTTGTATCTAACTATGCCAGCAGTTGGTTTAGAGCAATTGTGGCGCACAACACCGCCTCAAATGATGTTGAGGTAACTGAAAAAATGATCCAACCATGAAGGATGAATGATGAACCCTAGCTATTGTCTAAGGTTCATCATTCATCACTCATTACCCATGATTACTCGTGCAGGATTAGGGTAGCTAGAAAATACCGACTAGGACGATAGAAGTCATTAAGAAACCAGCCAATATCAGAAGCATACCAGGTAGGTTCAACCAATGTTTAACTTCCTCTGATTCTTGAGGCCACTCTTGTTGCTGAAGTTGCATCTGCCGGATCAGATCTGAAATTGCTTCAGCATCCTTGACATGGTGTAGTGCCTTGGTTTCACCATCAGGGTATTTTACTATGAAGTAAGTGGGAATTTTGAGGTGATCCCCTGTAATATCAATCGTATCCACAGCAACCTGCTTCGCTTTTTCCTCAATAGTTTGGGGTTCAGTGGCAATTCTATCCCCTGGGTTAGCTGTTAACTTAACTCCCATTCCCATTGGTGATGCGTAGCTGACCATAGAAACCTCCAGATAGGTCAAAGTCTTTTATTAGGTGCGCTTTCCGTATTAAGCATTAAATTCGCTCTTTGTTCGCACCTCTGGATTTTATTTTACGTAAGTTGGAAAACAATTATTCAGCTTAAGGGCGATATTTTATTTAAATTATCAATACTTTAGATTTTTTAGTAATTTAGCTAAAATTGCAGCGGTTTCCTGTAATTAAATGTAATCTAGTAAATGTAATTTAGCAATTTTTTCTTGAAAATCCCCCTGACTTCGATAGTTCCAGCAATACTGATTAAAAGCTGTTACTGTTCACGAATCCAATCAGATTACTATAGATTAATGATTAATTTTTTGTTAATTTACTTAAATTTAGATAGCTTATAGCCCAAAAAGAACTTACTGCTCTACTTACTGCTCTAAGTTACTAGTTGTGTATAAAGTTTATGGGTTGTGTTAAAAACTATAAACTCTAAATAGGAATAGATAACTATCTTAAAAGAATGTAAATAAATGATTATTTTTGCTATCGGATGTTAAATTAAGGCGACAACGATATCGCAATCGAAGTAAGAGAGCATCTATGGAACTGATTCAACTGTTAACTGAAAACCTGGGAGTGCAAGAAAATCAAGCCCAAGGCGGAGCTGGACTTATTTTCCAACTGGCAAAGAAACAGCTGGGAGATGAGAGTTTTACCGAAGTAGCGCAATATATTCCAGGGATAAATGATTTACTCCAAGCAGCACCAAAAAGTGGTGGCATGATGGGAGCCTTGGGAGGATTAGCGGCATCAATGGGCGGTGGCGTTGGACAATTAGGCACTATAGCTAGCCTCGTAGGAGGTTTTGATCAACTAAAAATGGATAATGATATGATTTCCAAATTTATACCGATTGTCCTCTCTTTCGTTCAAAGCCAAGGTGGGGACGAGATCAAAAACCTTTTGGCAAAAGCGTTGAGCTAGAGTGATTGATTGGATGGCTGAAATGTGATGGTAATCAGGGATAAACCCAAGACTTGGGTATGTTTTCCCAAAGTAGTGGCATCAAAGGGATGAGGGGGAAGATTTTAGGTGGTGACTTAATTTGCTCCTTGATGCTTCATCCTTGATGCTTCATCCAGACAAGACACTGGTTCAGCTGATCTTGCATAGTCTGAGCATCAGTATGATACCGGCGTCCATGTCCTGGTAATACCCACTCGAAGGAGTAGTTGGTTAACCTCTCCATTGACTTGATTAATTCCTGCCAGGAGTAGAAGCAGTAGCGACGAAAGGCAATCAGTTGCTGAAGTTGATCAGACCAAGCAAGATGGTCACCGGTGAAGAGAAATTTGTGCTTGTACAGTAGAACAGTGTGACCTTTGGTGTGACCAGGTACTGGGATAATCAACAGGTCTTTGTCTAAGGGATAAGGCTCAGAACCAGTGAGCTGAATTTCCACATCACGGGTATCAGTGGTAATGTCATCTCTATGCAAAATGCGTTCGCACTGGAAATGCTGTCTGTATTTGTGATGATCTGCCACATCATCCTGATGGGTCAGGTACATGTAACGAATCCCACCCATTGCCTCTAGAGCTTTGACCAGTGGCGGTGTAAAGCGGGGAGAATCGATTAAAATATTGCCTTGGGGGTGTTGGATAAGGTAGCTAGCAGCACCATAAGAGTTTTCTGAATGGTAGCCGCAATGGTAGACATTGTCTGCTATTGGGATGGGGAAACTCTGCTGAACGTCTTTAATCTCTTTAGGTTTCTCAACAGTACCAATAGAAGAGGTGGGACAAGATAATAGGGCTTGAAGAGCTCTCAAGCGTTCTGTCTGATTAGCAGGTTGATGATAAACCGCAGACTGCTGATCAGCACGATGAAACACTTCCGGAGTCATCCAACGGCAGGCATCACAATCAATACAGCTGCTATCGACGTAAAAGTCACCAATGATATTTTGAGGGCGGCGTTGGTTGAGATGAGCCATAACTGTCTAGGTTATAGGGATTATGCTTAGTACTAGGCCAGATAGCTAATTCAATTGTAGCCAAAAGGCGATTAACCAAAGCGCATTTTTAACCCAACTATGATTTTTAACCCAACTATGTAGGACAATAAGGCAATACCCGAACCTCTTAGCATCTCGTGACTAAATTTCTGTTTGTAACTGACCTTGACAATACTCTAGTAGGGGATGATGAGGCTCTGCTTAAACTGAACCCTCTGCTAAGTCAGCATCGCCAAGAACATGGTACAAGAATCGTTTATGCTACAGGGCGATCCCATAGTTCCTACCACGAGCTGAAAGCCGAGAAGCCACTTATTGATCCAGATGCTCTGATCACCTCTGTGGGTACAGAAATTTATGATAATGATGGCCAAGATACCCCCAATCCAGACTGGTCTTCTAAGTTATCTGAAGGATGGGATCGGGACATGATTGTGGAAACGGCTGCTCAATATTCTGACTTAATTCCCCAAGTAGAATCAGAACAACGTCCCTTTAAAGTCAGCTATCACCTGACAGAAGAAGCAGCTTTGAGGGTGCTACCTCAACTGGAATCTCAGCTTCAAGGAAGGGGTGTTAATTTCAAGTTGATCTATAGTGGTGGGAAAGACTTAGACATTCTACCCAGCAATAGTGATAAAGGTCTAGCAGTAGAGTTTTTACGGCAACAGTGGGGAATTGAGTCGGAACGGACAGTGGTTTGTGGCGATTCAGGAAATGACATTGCCTTATTTAGCGTTGGCTTTTCCCGAGGAATTATAGTGGGTAATGCCCGACCAGAACTTCGCGAGTGGTACGAAAACAACTCAGCCGATTACCATTACCTGGCTAAAGCTAACTGTGCAGGTGGTATAATAGAAGGTTTGAATCATTTTAGCTTTTTGAGTTAGCTTTTTGAGTTGTAATTAATGGTCGCCAATAAATAAGAAAATGATCAGCTATCTCAAGGGGACAGTAGCTAGCATTCAAAAAAGCACTGGTAATCGGGTCACTCTGATTCTAGATGTCAACTACATTGGGTATGAAATACAAATCACTCGCCGTTTGTCCCAGGAGTTGCCCGTAGCTTTATCGGAAAAAACCGTGCAAATCTTCACCCATTTGCAAATCCGGGAGGAGCAACAGGTGCTATACGGTTTTGCTTCAGCCGCTGAGCGGGATTTGTTTCGTCAGTTAGTTAGTGTCAACGGTATTGGTGCTCAATTAGCGATCGCACTACTGGACACCTTGGGATTGCCAAATTTAGTCCAAGCGATTGTCACAGGTAATATTCGTGCCTTATCCAAAACCCCTGGTGTGGGTAGCAAAACCGCTGAACGCATTGCTCTAGAACTGAAAACAAAGTTGGCTCAATGGCATAAGGTATCAGAGGTAGAGTCCCCACTATCTGCTAATGGACTCTCACCAGGGATTCAGGAAGATGTGGAAATGACCCTGTTAGCTTTGGGATATGAAAATGATGAAATAGCTCAAGCACTCCATGCTATAAGTGAGGATCCTCAGGTAGCTAAAAGTAAGAATGCGGAAGATTGGATTCGAGAAGCGATCGCTTGGTTGAGTCGCTGATGATTTTCCTGAAAGCTAATAAATTACCCTTCCAGCACGAAATCCTTTAAGAGTCTGGGGCAAAAACGAACAACCTAGGGTTTTAGATTGTGGTAGATCGCAATCAAGACAATCGGGAGTAGAAACTTTTACTTGTCGAGGAAACTTGACATGGAAGGTAGACCCCTTACCAACCTTACTCTCTACCGTAATCGTTCCTTGCATCAACTTGACTAAAGATTCTGTAATCGCCAGTCCTAAGCCGGTACCCGAGTACTTGCGAGTTGTGGTTTGATCAATTTGTTGGAACTCCTCAAAAATATGCTCTAAGTCATTCTCAGCAATTCCAATTCCCGTATCCCTAACAGTGAGCATCAGCCAGTCGGTGGAAATTTCCTTGACTACCACCTCTACCCTGCCAATTTCGGTAAACTTAATCGCATTGGAAACCAGATTGACCAAAATCTGCCGCAGGCGGAGGCTATCATTGATTACCATGGGATTTTGTAAATTGGTTTGGATAGATAACCCTAAATCTTTCTGATCGGCTAGGCAACGGAATTCATTGATGGTTTCTTTGATCAACCTGTCCAAATGCAAACTTTCCAAGGTTAACTCCAGACAAACTGCCTCAATTTTGGACAGGTCAATCATATCCTTGATCAGAGTCAGTAAATGTTGAGCATTATTGACAATGCGCTCCATTATATCTGCTTGTTGGTGGGTCAAGGAGCCCTGACGCTGACGCAATAGTAGCTGAGAAAAGCCAATAATGGCATTCATGGGAGTCCGTAACTCATGGGATATCGTAGAAACAAACTGGGATTTCAATCGTGCTGCTTCCAACAATTGCAGGTTCTGTAGCTTGAGGGATGCATCTCTCCTTTCGAGTTCCCGATTCTGGCGAGCTAGCATCGTGTTCTGAAACTCTAAACGCGCTTCTTGCTCCTCTAAGGCTTTAATCATGTGAGCATTATCAATTGCGATCGCAGCTTGTTCATTAATCATGCGAGCATTATCAATTGCGATCGCAGCTTGTTCACCCACTGCTCCTAGCAGATTGCGACCTGATTGGTCTAATGCCTCTGGGTCTTCCCAATTGCCAATAGCTAGTACTCCCAAGCGTCCTGCTTGCACAGACTCAATCGCCACAGCGTAAATAGCGGATGGTACTTCCTCTTCCGGATGCCGCGAATGCCAACCCTTGCGATGAATTAACTGAGATTTGCCAGTTAAAAAGACTTGAGATAGTAACCCTTGCTCAAGGGGCAAGATGTCTTCCCAGTGGAACTTTTGTGTATGAATGCCCTCGGTAACCCTTAAGACTTCAGGGTTACCAAGAGAATTATTGAGAATGATAAAACAAAATTCAACCCCAGCAATCGCTTTAACTACCTCGGATACGATCTCTTGCAACAGATTTGGAAGGTTAGTCAGCCGTTGATTGAGGAGATTAGTCAATTGGTGTAGGGTTCTCAATTGCTGTTGCTGTTCATTGAGAATCGTAATTACCTGCCTGAGATCATCACTCGCCTGGTTTGCCTCTCGGTATAACCGCGCATTTTCAGTGGCTAGAGCAGCGCGACTAGCTAAATCCTCAGCCAACTTCACATCGATCTCATTGTAGCGGCGACCTGAGTCACTCCTGACAAACCAAATTGAGCCCAAGATTTGTGAACCCATTCGTAAAGGTACACAAATGTAAGACTTAATGTTCAATGCCTGTAACATCCTGAGATGGTCAGGATCCTCAGCAGCAGCACTTAGGAATTGATCAGAAACCTCAAAATAGGTATCCGTACAACCTGTACGTAAAACCTTGCCATTGCCATACTCTTCATCCCCCTGGGGAGGGTAGCAACGGTGTAGTTTCCAAATCAACTGCTCTTGCTCTGGGTTAACATGGGCAACCGCAAGACGCTGGTAAGACTCGGGAGTATCATAGCTATCAACTGGCGATACTACATCAATGGCACACCAATCAGCAAAGCGAGGGATTACCAGCTGCACTAGATTGTCCAATGTAGTCTGGTAATCAAGCGAAGCTGAAAGTACAGCAGAAGCCTCCGCCAGAAATCGCTGGGATTCTTCTGCTCGCTTCTGCTGAGTAATATCAGTAATTACACCAGACATCCGGAATGGTAATCCTTGATCATTCAACTGGGCTTTGCCACGAGCAGTACAGTAGCGATCTTCTCCAAAAGCACAGGGTAGGTGAAATTCTACATCCAGTTCAAGATAATCTTGTTGGTAACTAGCCACCGCCTTAGTAACTTTGAGTAGATCTGAGGAATTTAGTAACTTAAATAAGAGATCAGGAGAAAAATTATGGTGGTACTTCCCTATGTGTTCAGCCGACAAGCCAGTAATTTCATAGAAGCGGTCATTACAATACAGTTGTTTAGTGATCAGGTTCCAGTCCCAGATCCCGTCATTGGAACCTTCTAGCACCAAGCGGTAGCGTTCTTCGCTTTCTTTCAGCCGCTTATGAGCTATGAGCGCTTCCCGTTCTGCGCGGTAGAGGCGAACCGCATTAGAAACACTACGTAAAAGCTTTTCGGGTGAGATTTGGCTTTTGGTCAGATAGTCCGATGCTCCAGATTTGATCAGCTCAACCCCAATTTGCTCGTTAATTTGATCGTTCCCCTGGTCACTCAACACAATCACAGGCACTTCAATGCCAGCATCACGGATTTTTTTAACCAGAGTCAATCCGTCCCCATCCGGTAAGTTATAGTCCAATAGAATGCAGTCCAAACTCGGTTGGGTAAGGGTAGAGTTGGCGCAGCGTGATGCGATGATCGACAAGGCGCTTGTGCTGTCAACTGCAACAGCTATTTTTACGA
>NZ_JAAHHS010000333.1 GCF_010692395.1 Moorena sp. SIO3H5 | reverse complement strand
AACATCAGCACCAGGAGGGGGGTTATTGAAAGTTAATGTTGGCAATACGGTATCGCCAATACTGATATCTACGGTGCTGTCCCCATCAGTCTCATCAAAGTAGCCCAGCCTAACTTCGTAGTTACCAGTAGGTAAATCAAAGGTTGTGCTAGCAGTACCAGAGGAGTTATTAGGACCAATTCTAAAAGGTATTCTGAGCAGTGAACCACCCTCAGCATCGTTATTAAGTTCAGGTTCAAAATTGTTTAGATTTAGAAAATTTTCAGCTTGAATTTTTACCATAATTTTTATTTAATGAACAATAATAATAATTTATCGCTGTTGACTACTTATACTGGTTAACTGATAAAATTCAGGATAATATTACCTAGAAGGCTTTTCAGTCTTTACTAGGAATTCATCATCACAAGCTTGCCTATTATATTCCCTGAATTTATCTTTAGCTAAGGATAATTTTGTCAGTCAACTAGCTTGTATTAATACTAGATTAATTAAAAATTATGTGAATAATAATCAAGCAATTTTGCCCTGATCAAAAAAATAATTATCGATAATTTTTACTCTGGTTAAATTTAATTAAATAGTTATTTATAGCAATTCTACGACTTGTGAGGTACAAACCGCTGTATAGCAGTTCTCAATACAAAATAAATAACTGCTTAAAAAAAATTGTTAATTTCCTGCAAGCATGCCACGATCAAGGATTAGCGGTTTAGTTCTTCCTCAAGCATCCGTTGATAAACCTTTGGCAAGTGCTTACTCATGCTATTGGTTTCTATGCCATAACCTAGACTTGTCCAAGTACCAGACAACTCCCGCAACACTTTATCTAAATTTCCTTGCCGCAATTCTTTGGGAATATCCATCCCCCAGGCTCTACTATCCTTGAGCCAATCGTGAACCACAGCATCCTGGAAGTGTGCCTCAAAGCTATACTGCTTCCAAAACAAAAAGCCTGAGGGTCTGGGGTGATAGCGTTGTGCCTTTTCTTTCCAGGTAAAATCAAGGAACTGATACCGTCCCGCTGCTGTGCTACATTTTCCAACATTAGGACCAGCGACTATGGGAACACATATTTCAGGATGACGCCTTAAATCAGACACGTGTTGACCACCATAGAGAATCGTGTAGGGTTGGCGGTCATTAGCTTCACTAGCGGTGATAGTACGCATTAGGGCGCGAATGTAAGGATCTCCTCCCCTCATCACTAAGGGAGGGGTGCCGTGAATACTGGTAGGATAATCAGATAGCGTACGCTCAACCGGGTAGTAAGCCCATCTATTAAACACATGTCTGAGATAAATCCCCAATAATAAGCTCACTATCACTAAGGCTGAAATATTGTAAAATAAGCCTTTGAGTGTAAATTTATAGGAAGTATTTGGAAATCCTCTTAACTTTCCGTACTTCTGTCGGGGTGATGAAGGCACTCAGTTGACTAATCCTTACTAGTGTTAATACTGTGAACTTAATAGTGTTCACAAAATGCGATTGGCCGTAGGCCACGCTACGGGAACGCTCAACACTGCCTCAAACCACGTCAGCAAATAGCTGTTCCCAGCTTTGATCGGGAGCTTGTGCTGAGCTAACCACTTCTACTATTTTATTCCGAGCTTCCGGTTCCGACAGCGCCTCAACACAAACTTCTGCTACTTTGGTGCGAGGTATGCTACCTTCAAATAGAGTATCTGCCCCAGACATGGCAATCGGGTCTGAGTTATCTTCGTTTTTGAGACCACCTGGTCGCACAATGGTGTAGGTCAAGCCGCTTTTTTGGATATATTCCTCTGCTTGCTTCTTCCAGACCAGAATCAGCCAGAATAGATTTAAGGGATGGAACAACTGGGACACACAGAGGGAAGAAACCAATACAAAGTGTTCTACCCCTTTTTGCTTAGCAGCATCTACTAAATTTTTAGTGCCTTCGTAATCCACCTTGTAGGGTGCGGTTGGGTCAAAGGTAGGGCGAGCACCAGTGGCGCACAGCACTACAGTACTATCTGCGATCGCGGCACTGATACTCTCGGGTTTGAGCACATCTCCCACCACTAATTCTGCAGCTGGTGGTAATATTTCTTGAGCGTACTCTAAATTTCGCACTAAAGCCCGTACAGGAATATCACGCATAACCAATTCCTGTACAATCCGCTTTCCTGTTTCTCCCGTTGCTCCAACTACACATGCTTTCATGGCAATTTCCGTACAATTCACCTAGTAGCTTAGCGAGTTTACCAGTTATTCTGAGTGAAAATTAAACTAGGCCATTCAATCGAGAACCGCCATATTGGTTTTGTCCGTAAACCCCAACCTCTCGATTGTATAAGTTTATAGGTCATGTGTTCTTATAAGACTTTGTGGGTGGATCTAATTAGAACCCGCTATAGTCAGTGATCTAATAACTGATCTCGCATCACCAGACACCCAGCTAGATCAGGCTCCAAAACTTTACACTTGTTTACATAGCTCAACTTGTTTGTGTCCGACTCCTGATTAACTCAGCTAGAGGAGTGGGATCAGCAAGAGCGACCCATGGACATTTCTCAACTAGGCTCTCAACTAGTTTCTGAACTAGTAACAAGGCAATCAAATGAAGAGGAT
The DNA here is from genome assembly GCF_010692395.1 of Moorena sp. SIO3H5. Lineage (GTDB taxonomy): Bacteria > Cyanobacteriota > Cyanobacteriia > Cyanobacteriales > Coleofasciculaceae > Moorena. Next base: position 6,092 of record NZ_JAAHHS010000333.1, on the reverse strand, counting down.
GATGTATGCGATCGCATTTTATTAACCATCAGTCAATTGAGGCAAAACAGGTCGATTTGAATACTCCTGCCAATTCGGCACACACTGACTCTATTGTTCCATCAGGGTCTTACTCAGGTAGTGAGCCGACTCGGTTTCACTGTCATTTTCAAGACTGTATGGAGATGTATGCTTCAGCTGAGCAAGTAAGTGCCTATCTAAATACTCACCAGGATTGGTTTTGTCGCTGCGCTCATCCAATGAAAGTAGAACTGCTCACAGACAATGGCTATATTTTAAGCATTGGTAGCTTTGGGGCATTTGGCTATAGGGTAGAGCCAAAAATCGGTTTGGAATTGTTATCTCAAGACGAAAATTCCTATCAGATTCGGACAATCCCCGTACCCAATTACGTCAGTCCAGGCTATGAGCTTGATTTCCAGGCATCTCAGACCTTAGTAGAAGTACCAGCAAGGGAGTATTTTCAAGAGCATCAGCTGGAATCGGAGTCCATACCATCGGCCATAACCCGCGTGGAGTGGCATCTTGACCTGAGTGTTGATATGTGGTTTCCCAAGGCGATTCTGAAACTACCTCAGTCGTTGATTAAGCGCACAGGCAACGGAATTTTGCAGCAAGTTGTGCGTCAAGTTTCCCGCCGTTTAACCCACAAGGTACAGGAAGACTTCCACAGCAGTAATGGTCTACCAATACCGAATCCATCACAGCGCCAGTAAAATCTACAGTTAGATTTATTCTTAGGGGTCAGCTATCAGCTATCAGCGGAAGGCTTAGAGCCTAACTTCGATACCTAAATTAAAAGCAACCAAAAGCTAAGTTTAACTTCGCCTATTCCAACTCTAACATCATCCTAGGGGGGGTATAATACCAAGCCCCTAGGTAAATCAAATCATCTACGGATTGCTAAGAAGCTTCTGGACAATTTGCATACCGGTGATGGCTTGCCAACTGAATAGTCCCAAGAGTGCAACATTCAGGAAGATGTGACTATAGCGAGCCCAAGTTTGACCTTTCTGCATCAATGGTGTCAGAGAGGCAGAGGTAGCAATAATTCCGGTCATGCCTAAACCAGCCAGTAAATGGGGTCCAAAAAATAACTTGCCATTGTTAATGTAGGTTACTGCCATACCTCCGATGGTACCGAGTACCATCATTGATAGCAACGCTGAACCAACAAGATGGTGCTTAACATTATATTTACCCTTAACTAGCGCTTTCTTTTCGTCACCTTCCGCCGTTCTAGTCTTTTGGATTTTCAAACCGAGATAAAGAGCATAGAAGGCTGCCGCTAGCAGCACCCACATCAGTAAGGGGTGGAAGAATTGAGACCAAAATTTAACAGACTCTGGCAGGTTCATATTGTTATGTCAATTTTCAGGAGCTTCATGAAAATTAACATAACATAGTTGTCGTTATTAAGTCTAATGTGCTAAGGAATCAATTAAACAAGATGGTAGTATAGCTCTGATGCTTTCTGATGCTTACGGTTCAATTCCGGGCAATTTGGGGATTTTTAACGATATAGAAATCTTGCCATTGCATGGGTAGAGGATGCGATCGCATAAGCGATGAAGCTTTGCCGAAACGCGTGACTCGCGTCTTCCTACTGAGGCCTGAATCAATTCCGGGGAAAGATCCAGGAACAGAACTGTTAAATTACGCGAGATACCTTACTGCAGTTTGGGGTTGATATCCGTGATTTTTGATCCCCATCTCCCCGGACCGCCCCCCTGAACACCCCGTCAGCATACCAAGTTGCATTCATATGTAGTATCTGTTCTAGTATCTGTTTATCTGCTCACCTGCTCACTCCCTCACCAGTTCAAAGAATAATATCTTTGATTGATCGCAACTTGGTATCAATGCTTTAGGACAGGACTAACCCACTAATAGACATAGCCTAATAGACATAGCGAGGCATATCGCTCAAGGCGTTCCAGGTGTGTTCACTAACTACACCATTACCTAGCAAACCCCTATCGATTTGGAAGCGTTGCACTGCTTCGAGTGTCAGGGAAGCGAAGATGCCATCAATCTTAGCGGTATAGTAGTCACTAATCCAAAGTACTTCTTGAACTTTTCTGACAGCCTCACCAAAACTGCCAGGACGTAGAATCGGCATATTGACCGGAGCACCACTCAGAAGAGCTTGCCAGGTCTTTTGGTCTACAATACCAGTTGGTCTGAGAAATACCTTTTGCTGGTAGCCTTGCACAGCATATTCAATCTCTGTGTCAAACACACCATCTAATGGACCAAAGTAATATCCCCGGTGAGCCAAGATACTTTGTAATTCTACCACATACAGACCAATGAACCCTAGATAAAGAGTGTGCTTTCTGAGCCAAGCAGTGACACAAGCACTGGTCTGGGAGGTTTCCAAATTAATCAAAGCTGTCATTCTAGATTTCCCTGATGAAATTTTTCCTGGCATTATTCATAATCAAATAGCTGATGTTGATCTGGGGTGATTTAAGTTTTAATAAGTTGTTAACCTTTTGCAAGTAAAACGTGATTTGAATCACGTTAACTATGTTGACTGTTAACTGTTGACCTTAGGGATGCACAGCCAAGGCTTGCATGGAGTAGTTAACATCAAACGTTCAAGGTAGTGACGACGTTACGTTTATTTTTATCTACCCACATAGAGGTTTCAAAAGTTCTAGTTAATACCAAGTAGCATTGATCGGTAGCACCCTCTAGGTCGAGTTTACCGGTTTGGCGGTGTCTTGCCGTCTTTGAATGCAATCCCTGGGATGGCAATTTCATACTATAGTGCTTTATATAGTGCTTTGCAGCTCCGTAAAATACACTGTAGCCTGTCAGAATCTACCACTGCAATCACCGGCTGTATTCTATTGCAATCAAAACTGCGTTTGCATTTAACTCAATAATGAAAGTGTTTGTTCCAGGTCGCCTTTGTCTATTTGGGGAACATAGTGATTGGGCAGGAGGTTATCGCTGCCTAAATCCCCAGCTCGAAAGAGGCTACACCCTAATCACCGGAACCAATCAGGGACTTTATGCTCTGGTCTTATCTCATCCGAACGAGCTGATTATTCGTACTTCCGGTCGGGAGGGTGCCCCAAGCCTTTGTATTAGTTTACCAATGGAAAGGAGTGCTCTGCTCGCTGTTGCTAAAAAAGGCGGTTTTTTTAGTTATGCTGCTGGGGTTGCCTACCAGTGTCTCTCTCGCTATCCTGTCGGTGGAATTGAAATCGATAATTACCGCACTGACTTACCGATCAAGAAAGGGCTATCCTCAAGTGCAGCAATTTCTGTCCTAGTTGCCCGCAGCTTCAATCTCATGTATGACTTAAACATGAGCCTCCAAGAAGAAATGGAGTTAGCCTATCTGGGGGAAACCACCACTCCTTCTCAATGTGGTCGGATGGATTTCGCCTGTGCTTATGGCAATCGACCGGTCATGATGATGTTTGATGGTGATCACACCGATATTACTGAACTCAAGGTACCTCGGAATCTATTTTTTGTAATTGTAGACCTCGGAGCCAGTAAAAATACTCAGGAAATACTCGGTAAACTGAATCAGTGCTATCCATTCGCCACTAACGAAATACAACAAAATGTTCAGCACTATCTTGGTTCAATCAGTTCTAAAATTACTCAGGAGGCAGTTGAGGCTCTGGAAAGGGGTGATGCTGAACGCATTGGTAGCTTGATGAACCAGGCACAAGCTGAATTCGACCGCTATCTTATCCCTGCTTGCCCTGAGCAATTAACTGCTAGAGTGTTACACCAAATCCTGAATTATGAACCAATTCAACCTTATATCCTAGGGGGAAAGGGAGTTGGCTCTCAAGGGGATGGTAGTGCACAATTTATTGTTAAAGACAAGGAAAGTCAACAAAACTTAATTAAAATTCTTGAGCGTGATTTCCCCCAAATGGAATCTTTGATGTTAACGATTTATGCAGACCAATAACGTTCGCAAAGCTGTAATTCCCGCAGCTGGTTTTGGTACCCGTTTGTTTCCAGCCACGAAAGTGGTAAAAAAAGAGTTATTTCCGATTATTGACCGGGATGGTAGGGCGAAACCAGTGATCATGGCGATTGTGGAAGAAGCGGTCAGTGCTGGGATAGAAGAAGTGGGGATTGTGGTTCAAAAAAGCGATCGCAAACATTTTGAAGAATTGTTTAAGTCCCCCCCCAAACCCGAACTCTTTGATAAACTCTCTCCAGAAAACCAAGCATACAGCCAATATTTACAGGATTTAGGCCAGAGAATTACCTTTGTGATTCAAGAGGAGCAAGAAGGCTATGGTCATGCTGTATTTTGTGCCAAAGAATGGGTAAATGATCAGCCTTTTCTATTGTTGCTGGGGGATCATGTTTACGCTTCTGACCATGAAACTTCCTGTGCTAGTCAAGTTCTAAACGTTTATAACCAGGTTCAGCAGAGCGTTGTTTCCTTGACCGTAATGCCAGGAAATATTATTCATAAAGCCGGTTGTGTAACTGGAATTTGGGAAGAGTCAGAATCACGGTTGCGTGTGACAGAGCTTTATGAAAAGCCTACTCTTGAGTATGCGCGAGCCCATCTCCATATGGAAGGAATGGCAGCAGATCAGTTCTTAGCGGTATTTGGTATGTATGTACTCAAGCCGAAAATTTTTGACTATCTTGAAGAGCAAATCAACCACAATATCCGTGAAAAAGGTGAATTTCAGCTCACATCCTGTCTTGATAAATTGCGACAAGAAGAGGGCATAACCGGTTATCTAGTTAAAGGCAAATATTTTGATACCGGAATGCCCCAGTTTTATCGACAGACCATTATTGATTTCCCCAATTAAACTCAGGGGAATTGATCTGATTAATCCTATTTTTTTAATCCTGTTTCTCGAAACTAAGGGAAGCAGAATTCATACAGTAGCGTAATCCTGTTGGTTGTGGTCCATCGCTAAACACATGACCTAGGTGAGCGTCACAGACAGCACACAACACTTCTGTCCTGCGCATAAATAGGCTGTTATCCGGTTCCTCCTTTACATTCTCTTCTTTGATAGGTGCATAAAAACTGGGCCAACCTGTCCCAGAATCATATTTGGTATCGGAGTTAAAGAGCTCTGTTCCGCAACAGATACATTTGTAGATACCCTTGTCCTTATTGTTCCAGTATTTTCCAGTGAAGGCTCTTTCCGTTCCTTTCTGTCTGGTGACTTTATACTCTTCCGGTGTTAGCTGCTCTTTCCACTCTGCTTCAGTCTTTTGGACTTTAGTAACCATGGCTGAATCCTTGTAATAGTTTTTTGATGATACGTCGGAGGTGAGAGATCACCGATTGGGTGATCGGGTCTTTTGTCAAGAAAAGACACGTTTTGATACTTAACTTAACATTTTCTGGCACACAAGAGATAGGAAGTTTGGTGCATATGGGTAGTTTGGGGTGTGTGAGTATATGGGCAGGGTTTGATTAAGGGTAATTATTCGGGAATTATTCCGGTATGAGATGTGTGGTGAGGGAACCCTTCCGTATCTGCCACAGCTAAACGTCATTCCTCCTGGGGATACTCATCCCACAGTTTCGTTACTTGCCTTATGCTCTGGTAATTACCATTGCCAACAATTAAGTGATCCAATACCGGAATACATAAGAGTTGACCTACCTGTAATAACCGTTCCGTTAGAGTAATATCTTGAAAACTTGGGTCAACACTGCCAGTGGGATGATTGTGAGCCACAATTACCTGTGTTGCTCCTTGGCGCAGCACTTCTCGGAAAATATCCCGGGGATTGGCAATGGTTTCTGTTGCGGTACCAACAGTAATAATCTGAGTACCCAACAAATGATTTTTAACATCGAGTAGCAACACAGCAAATCTTTCATGATTTTGCCACATTAAGTCATGACTCAACGATGCTGCTGCTGAGGCTGGACTATCAATAATTACACCTTCTGTTGGTCGAGATAGAAATGCCCGTTTTCCCAGCTCCACTGCTGCTAAAATCGTTGTCGCTTTCGCTAGTCCAACACCATGAATTTGGGTCAATTCTTGAGCTTTAATATTCCGCAACACAGCCATTGGGTCTCGTTGGTCTTTGGCAAGTTCCTGTAAAATTAACTGTCA
>NZ_JAAHHS010000332.1:0-2500 GCF_010692395.1 Moorena sp. SIO3H5 | reverse complement strand
GCAGTTACGGTAAGCACCGAACCGCCCCCAACTCGCCGAGATCCAACTACGAGCTTTTTAACCGCAACAACTTTAATATACGCTATTGGAGCTGGAATTACCGCGGCTGCTGGCACCAGACTTGCCCTCCAATTGTTCCTCGTTAAAGGATTTAAAGTGTACTCATTCCGATTACCGGGCCTCGGATGAGTCCGGTATCGTTATTTTTCGTCACTACCTCGGTCTTTGACCAGTGGGTAATTTGCGTGCCTGCTGCCTTCCTTAGAAGTGGTAGCCGTTTCTCAGGCTCCCTCTCCGGAATCGAACCCTAATTCCCCGTTACCCGTCAAAACCACTGTGGGCGTCTATACCACAGTCGACAGTTGATAGGGCACAACTTAGAAGGAAATGTCGCCGGCGTAAAGCCTTGCGATCAGCCCAAAGTTATTCAGAGTCACCAGGGAGACGACCGAGGTCGTTTGGTTTTGATCTAATAAAAGCACCTTGGATTTGCATCCAAGGTTTGAAAGCATGTATTAGCTCCAGAATTACCGCACGTTATCCAAGTAACGTTACTTTCCAGTATATAAGTTGTGATTTAATGAGCCATTCGCAGTTTCACCTTAGGTTAGCTGTACTTCGACATGCATGGCTTAATCTTTGAGACAAGCATATGACTACTGGCAGGATCAACCAGATAACTATTCAACAACAAAAGGGAACATGGAATACACCAAAATTCCGCAAGTGAGTTGATAGTTGAGTTCAGTAAGGACTAAAGAGTCCAACTGACAACTGACTACATTTCCAAATCCACTCGTAAAAGCGGTCCACTACGGAGAGTCCATCGCACGGACAGTGAAGCCTAACTTGAATCCTATACAGGGGAGCCCAAAAAAGTCACTAGACATACTGTCAAATAACCAAGGCTGCGCTGTACAAGAAAACAACACACAGTCTAATGCAGCTACAACACTGAACACTGAAATGAACAAAGTCAAAACAGAGCACAGCGCCAACTACACTAGAGGGAGTTGTTCGCGAACTCCGAAGGAGGGAAGTCTTTCATTCCCTTCTTCTCTTTCGCATGACCAACAGGAATCTTCACTCAAACCCTACCTTAACCCAAAATTATGAAATTTGGATTTTTTTAAAAAAGCTTTTCAATTGTTCCAAAGCAAAATGGGAAAAGCTGACTAGTGGAAATGGCAGAAAATTTTGGAAAATTTTAGAACATGAAAATTGTTTGGAAATTTTGGAATCCCAGATTTTTAATGCAATTTGCACTTTGGCAAACTAGGAAAATGTTCCGGATTCGAAATTTGACAAAACTGATTTGTAGTTTTGTGAATGTTGTATTTTCAGTTAGAAATTCCGCTAAAATGAGTTAATCATGCAATAGAAATCAATGAAACCTGGATGTTGAATTAATTCAGTCTTACGTGCAATCTCCTGCAGTACTACGGTATTATTCTGGTACAGTACAGAACTAAGGTAGCAATTTTCTCAAAATTTGATTGCAGATTCGGAATCTGCATGAAAATCTGCTAAATAAATGCGAATAAATGTTTCCTCTCCCAGTTATTGGATACAAATTGCCCATTACGTACCGTTTATATATAAATGTCTGTCGCAAAAACTACAGCCTAAACTAAGACAGATAGAGAAAAAAGTTACTAATAGATAATGTAGAGTTTGAAAAAAGAATAACTTTTCGCTGAAAAAGTTTTTTGATTCAAGGTTGCGTTTGGCCTTCAAAGGCCAAAAACCAATATCCGTCGTAAAATATTATCTCGGAAACGAAGCCAAGTAGAGAAAAATGTTACTAATAAGGATTGAAGAACTCATAAATCTAAGAACTTTTTGTTTCAAGCATTTTTTGATTCAAGGCTGCGTTTGACCTTCGAAGGCCATAAACCAATGTCCGTCGTAAAAACAATTATCTCGGAAACGAAGCCAAATAGAGAAAAATGTTAGGAATAAAGATTGTAGAGCTCAAAAATCTAAGCACTTTTTGTTTTTATCATTTTCTGATTCAAGGCTCCGTTTGGCCTTCAACTCGAGCGAAGCGAATTTGGCAGCCCTTTCTTTGTTCAGCATTAAAGTTGAAAAATTCGTATCTCCGGCTCTGGACCTCAGACGGCCTCGAAATTTTCAGCGAGTCTAGTTCCATGTCCGAGGCCGCTCTGGTCCAAATTTGAGGTCTCTGGCCTCAACTATATGTTCAGCAGAATTTTTTAAAGGTTAAAATTACGAATCGTTCGTAACCGTCCATTTTAGGACTTTTTTTTCGCACCGGACGTCATATCTCCGGCTCTGGACCTCAGACGGACTCGAAATTTTCAGCGAGTCTAGTTCCATGTCCGAGGCCGCTCTGGTCCAAATTTGAGGTCGCTGGCCTCAACTATATGTTCAGCAGAATTTTTTAAAGGTTAAAATTACGAATCGTTCGTAACCGTCCATTTTAGGACTTTTTTTTCGCACCGGACGTCATATCTCCGGCTCTGGACCTCAGACGGAC
>NZ_JAAHHS010000331.1 GCF_010692395.1 Moorena sp. SIO3H5 | reverse complement strand
TTTCAGCTGTCAGCTGACAGCTGACGGCTGAAAATAAACCTAGAACAGGAGAATTTAATAGTTCGAGATTTTAGAGCATTGAAACTCTGGGAATTTGCCCATCTAAGCATTCAGCCGTCAGCTGTCAGCCTTTAGCTTATTTTATTCAAAAGCTGTTCGCGTAGCGTGCGCGTAGCGCATAAGCTGATAGCTGATAGCTGAATGCTTACCTCCCTAACACACCCTAAGCCTGTCACGAAATTACAGACCGTTCCCACAAAAATTTTCTTTCAGACTCTTTAATCGGTACATCATTAATACTAGCTTCCCGTCTCTTCATTAAACCATTTTCAGCAAATTCCCAATTTTCATTACCATAAGCTCGATACCAAAACCCAGAATCATCATGCCACTCGTATTCAAAGCAAACTGATATCCGATTATCCATAAAACTCCAAAGTCGTTTTCTCAGGCGATAATCTAATTCTTTTGCCCATTTTCGCTTCAGAAAAGCAATAATTTCCTCTCGACCACTAATAAATTCCGCACGATTGCGCCATTCGGAATCAATGGTATAAGCGAGAGCAACTTTCTCGGGATTGCGCGTATTCCAGGCATCTTCAGCAGCTTGCACCTTAGCAGTTGCACTTTCTAAAGTAAAAGGAGGTAGGGGTGGTTTAGTTTCCATAGATAGATAGCGGTTTTCAATTTGGTGAGTATAATAATTGCTATAAAAAACTCTAAACAAGACAGGCTTGGAAATCTTGACGAAATTGGTTTTCATCAAGATTGCGACCAATAAAGACTAACTCATTTTTTCTGGTTTCGTCTGGTTTCCAAGCACGGTCGGGACGACCATCAAAAATCATATGTACTCCCTGGAAGACAAATCGATTCTCTTCTCCCATCACATTAAGAATACCTTTCATTCTGAAAATATTTGGACCTTGGGTCTGTAATAATTCCCTTAGCCAGGTGTTTAATTTTTCCAAATCTACTGCTCCTGATTCTACAATGGCAAAGGAAAAAACGGATTCATCATGTTCATGAGCATCTTCTCCTAACAAGTCCGGGTCAATGTCTAGAGCTTGTTTAAGGTCAAAAGCCCGCACTCCTAACACTGAATCCATCTCAACCTCTGAGTTTTGGGTACGATAAATTTTGACTAAACCATTCATGGCTTTGATTTTTTGCTCTAACTCCTCCAGTTGTTGAGGGTCTACTAAATCAATTTTATTGAGCAAAATCACATTAGCAAAAGCAATTTGTTCCTGGGCTTCATCACTATCCCAGTGCTCTAAAATATGCTTAGCATCAACTACCGTTACCACGGCATCAAGGTCTAACTGGGTTTGAATCTCTTCATCCACAAAAAACGTTTGAATTACCGGGGCAGGATCAGCAAGCCCAGTGGTTTCAATGACTAAATGGTCAAACTTATCCCGTCTCCGCATTAAGTTACCGATGATTCTAATTAAATCTCCCCGCACGGTACAGCAAATACAACCGTTGTTCATTTCAAAGATTTCTTCATCGGCATCAATAACTAACTTATTGTCAATACCAACTTCCCCAAATTCATTAACAATTACCGCTACCTTTTTACCATGTTCGTAGGTCAAGATATGGTTGAGTAAGGTAGTTTTACCGGCTCCTAAATAGCCAGTTAAAACCGTGACGGGTATAGCGTTATTTACAGTAGTTGCAACCATGACTAGTAAAATGAATGAGTTTTCTAAAGTTTTTGGATGTCTAGTTCCTGAATTTCTTCTATAGATTGATGAATCTTATATTGTTGGGGAGGTGTTATCATGATAGCAATTACAGTTTCTAAGGGAGGGCAATCTGGTTCATGGCATTGTAACTGACTAACAGAAATAGGTATTTCCGGATCTATTGCCAAGTGGTGATAAACCCAGTTTTTGATTTCCCTAATTTTAGCTGAATTAGTTTTAGACTTAGAGGTTTTAAATAAGTTCATTGTTATTAACCAAATCCCCGACTGGAACTGGAAATAGAATTTTGCAAAATTATTACTTCACCATTTTGCCCTCCGGCAGCTAAATAGTCTCCAGTAGGTTTCCACGCTAAACAAGAAAATTTTATTTTTCCGCTGACTATTTTGGTAAGGTTGTTAGCCTTTGACCATAGTTGAATACCACCATCATTACTAGCGGAAACTAGTAGGGATGAATTGGGGGCAAAGGTAATTGCTTGTATAGCTTGGTCATGTTGTAACACACGATTTTGCCAGTTATTGATTTCGTTGTTAAACTTCCACACAATTACCGCATCTTGACAAGACGAAGCTAAAACTGGCTCAGAAGTATTAGACCAAACAACTTTACTGACTTTGCCGGGAAATCCCTGGATTAACCAGTGGGAACGATTACCCCAGTGAAGTACAGAAATAGTGCGGTCTAGATTGCCTGAAGCAAGATAGTCACCATTGGATGACCAAGCACAGTCTAGACTAGATCCAGGGAGTTCAAGGGTTTCTGGTGGGTCTGACCAGTTTTCAATGTTCCAGACTTTAACACTACCATGGCCACTAGCAGCCAGGAATTTACCCTGGGGATGCCAAGCTATATTGAAAACTGATGAGTCTGCAAAGTTTAACTCTGCCATTACTTGCCCTTGGTTAACATCCCAAAGCTTAACCTGGCGATTGACCGCAAAGGCTAATAGATTTTTTTGGGGATGCCAAGCTAGGGAGTCAATCCAAGCGTTGCCCTGATCCAGGGTTGTATTTAGCGTAAACTTGGGGGAATTGACCCCCAATTGCCAGATACTAACCTTGCCTTTCTGTCCAGCAGTGGCTAGATAATTGCCATCTTGGGAAAAGCCCACACAGTCTAGGGTATAGTCATGGCTGGCTGTCAAAATTTCCAGATTACCCTGTTGCCATAAAGCCAGTTCTCCTGCAGCAGTAACAATAGCTAGATAATTACCTTGCTTTGACCAAACTAAGGCTGTGATGTACTCAGACAATAGCCGTTTATCTAACTGTTTTAGTGTGTTCTTGGTTTTGGATTTAGTTGACACTGATTCCCTAGTAACCTGTGGCTACCCTGTAATTACCGAGGTCAAGAAAACGATTCCAATGGCAGTGGTCGATTACGTCTTTTGTATAACATCTCTGCTTTCGTAATTGTAGTGAATAGTAGTTAATAACCTTGTAGTCGGGATAAATTATAGCGTTTATCGCAGTTATGAGGTACAGTTTTTGAAACTGATTCCCTGTCTTGATGCAGTCGCTCATGGGGGGAACCACCAAGACCGCGCTGCATCGCTGAAAACCCTCTCTAATATTGCCTTTTGCCTTTTGCCTTTTGCCTTTTGCCTTTTGCCTTAAAGGGATAAGCAATGTCGCTCATGAGTATGATAAATGCTATATTTTTACCCCGACATAATCAATCATCCTAAGCTACCATTTTTTGTAGGGTAGGAATTTACCACACATGATGATTTGTACGCGATCGCCTTTCGGGTCTTCCACTTTCTCTACTTCTATGGAAAAATCAATAGCACTCATAATCCCATCCCCAAACTTCTCATGAACCACCGCTTTGATCGGCATACCATACACTTGCATAATTTCGTAAAAGCGGTAAATTAGGGGATCGGTAGGAATTTGAGGGTCTAGGGAACCCTTCAGAGGTGGCACGGTTAATTCTTCAGCTAGGGATTCTGGTAAACCCAAAGCGGTGACTAGTTTGGTGGCTTCCTCCATATCTGCGCTAGCTTGACGATAGATTACAGAAGCGACCCAAGTTTCATCCCTACCTACAACGTTTTCCAAATCTTCAAAGGTGAGTCCTTTTTCTTTTTTTGCGGCTAACAACTGTTTAGTAATTTCTGCAATTGCCATAATTGATGTCTCCTGATTTTTGATCGTTGGTATTTTACACTAATAGAAGAATTTTTAGTGAATTCTTGCTTCTTCTACCGCTCTAGTTTCCCGATATAGATGGTTTTCCATTTCCTGTTTCAGTTCCATATAGGCAGGATGATGCTCAACCGTAGTGCGATCGCGTGGACGGGGGAAAGGCACTTCAAGCACCTCATCAATCCGCGCCGCAGGGCCTTTGGTCATCATGACAATCCGGTCGGATAACAGCAGGGCTTCATCAATGCTATGGGTAATCATAATGGCAGTTTTGCGCTGCTGCTCCCAAATGCGCTCGATTTCATCCTGCAAAAAACCCCTAGTCAGAGCATCTAACGCACCAAACGGTTCATCCATTAACAAAATTTGGGGATTAATAGCCAAAGCTCTCGCAATACCTACTCGTTGTCGCATACCCCCAGATAGTTCGTGAGGATGTTTGTTCTCTGCTCCGGTTAAACCCACTAGTTGGATATTTTCCTTAATAACCCGTTTTTGCTCCCTCGCAGAAATTTTAGGATAGACAGTTTCCACCGCAAACCTAATATTACCTTCCACAGTCATCCAAGGCATAAGGGCATAGTTTTGAAAGACCATACCCCGGTCAGGTCCTGGTTGAGTCACAAGTTGCCCATTGATAATCACTTCGCCACTGGTGGCGGAACTCAAACCTGCGATAATATTCAGCAAGGTAGACTTACCACAACCCGACGGGCCAATGATCGACACAAACGTGTTGTGCTCAATATCTAAATTGATATCTTCGATAGCTACAAAGTCCGCAGAAGATTGCCCAGTAATTTTATCAAACCAACCATGCTTACCGGGGAAAGTTTTTGAAATATGACGTAATGAAATTTGAGCGTCACTGTCATTGTCACTAATGACCTTACGGCCCTTGGAATAAAAAGAAGTACTCATAATAATTATTCATGAGGAGTTTTTACCGAAAGAAACCAGTTTTTCAATATAGGCAAATATTTGATCAAGGACAATACCCACAATCCCAATAATAAAAATGGCCACCAGAATATTGGGTATGTAAAGGTTATTCCACTCATTCCAAATGAAGTAACCTAAACCCGTACCCAATAGCATTTCTGCTGCCACAATCACCAACCAAGAAATCCCCATACTAATTCTCAAACCAGATATGATGTTAGGTAGGGCAGCGGGAATAATCACCTTAAAAATCGTGCGCCATTTAGAAGCGCCCAGAATTTTAGAAACATCAAGGTAATCTGGGTTAACATTGGCCACACCAAACGCTGTGTTGGTTAGGGTTGGCCAAATACTAGCAATGGTAATAATGAAAATCCCTGTCATCTCTGAGTTCCGGAATATATACAGCCCCAAAGGTAACCAAGCCAGGGGAGAAACCGGTTTAAGAAGCTGGAAGTAGGGATTAAAGGCTTTAAAGGCAATTTTGGAAATACCTACCAAGATTCCCAAAGGCACAGCAATGATTGACGCTAACGTGTAGCCAATCGCTACTCTCCGCAGGCTAATTAACAAATTCCAACCAATACCCAAATCATTAGGTCCATTGTCATAAAATGGATGGGTTACCCAATACCATAATTCCTTAATGGTTAGGGAAGCAGTGGGCATACCCTTAGCAAAAATCTTCATCTTTGCCCCTAATTCCCAAAACAGTAAAAATATGCCTAGGGAAACGATAAATAGCAACAGAGCTCTGAAGTTTTCATTTTCAAAGATTGTGAGTTGTTGTTTTTTGTGAGTTACGTTTTTGGGTATTGATGTCATGTTGTATAGCAATTATACGACTTGTGAGGTACAATTTCTGGTTTTTAGGGAGCAGGGAGCAGGGAGTAGGGAGCAGGGAAGAGGGAAGAGGGAAGAGGTAAAAAATAATGTGTACCTCATGATTCCTAGAAACGCTATATTTGCTTTTATCTGCAAAGATATTGGTGAGGTAGACTTAGTCAGCTTAAGCGCTACGCGCACGCTACTTGAGGTGCTATCAGCTATCAGCTATCAGCCATCAGCTATCAGCTATCAGCTATCAGCTATCAGCTTTTGAATAAAATAAGCTGTTCGCGTAGCGTGGCCAACGGCCAACGGCTGACTGCTGACGGCTGACTGCTGACTGCTGACTGCTGACTGCTGACGGCTAAATGCTTACCTTTAAAAACCGTATTTTTTAATTTGTTCATCCACATACTCTTGGGGTTTAGCTGGATCAAAGGTGTCAAATTCCAAGGTTTCTGTACGGTAAATCTCTGTAGGTGGAGTTTGTCCCACTTCCTGAGCCAATTCCCTAGCTAAATCTGTGAGGAAAATTTCTTTACCCACTTCATCATACTTTTCCGAGGTGATAGCTGATTTGACTTTTTCATCCCCTTGCAAATCCCAACGCACTAACTGAGAAGAAATCCAATTCGCAAAGCTCTGCCAAGGATAGGGATCAAAATCAATTCTGTCTGGTACAGCTTTGGTGTTACCTTGACCATCGTCAAAGTTACCCGTTAGTACAGCTTCCACCACTTCCACCGGCTGGTTCAAAAAGGCTCTTTCGGAGATGGCTTTGGCAATTTCTGGACGATTGGCTGGGTTACGGGCATAACCGGCAGCTTCGATAATTGCTTTGTTGAGGGAGCGGAAAGTGTTGGGGTTTTCCTCAATCCAAGCATCGCTTGCAGCAAAGGCACAACAGGGGTGTCCTTCCCATAACTCCTTGGTAAGTTTGTGGATAAATCCAGCCTCTTCATAGACAGCCCTTTGGTTAAAGGGATCGGGCATCAAGTAAGCATCAATGTCCCCTGCAACCAACTGAGCAATACTATCTGGTGGAGGAACAGGGCGAATTTTGACATCTTTATCGGGATCAACTCCGCCAGTGGCCAAGTAGTAACGAATTAAGAGGTTGTGCATGGAGTAAGGAAAAGGTACACCGATGGTGAAGCCTTTGAAATCGGCGGGACCGTTAATTTTACCTTTGTATTTGTTAGCTACAGTTATGGCTTGACCGTTAATGTTTTCGATGCTGGCTAGTTTAACTCCAAAGGTGGCGGAACCTAAACCCAACGTCATGGCAATAGGCATGGGAGCTAGCATATGATAAGCATCCAGTTCTCCTGCGATCGCAGAATCCCTAACCGCACCCCAGCTAGGCATTTTTACTACTTTGGCATTAAAACCATACTTGGAGTAGAACCCTAAAGGTTCAGACATAATAATTGGAGTGGCACATGTAATGGGGATAAATCCAATTTTCAGGTCTGTTTTTTCTAGACTGTCTACATTAGGTGGTGGTTCATTCTCCCCCGTCTTTAAATCCTGAGTTTGCTGTTTAGGGGTACAGTTGGCTAGGGTAACTAATGCAGCACCTACTGCTAAATTTTTCAAGAAGCGGCGGCGGCTGAAACTATTGTAATGCCTTACATCCCCGAAAAATTCTCCAGCTTTAGGACCAAAGGCAGCAGCAAAAGCATTTTCGATACCACCAGCTTGTTTAGCTAACTCTAGAACTAATTGCTCCCTCTTCGGGTCCCCTTTACCAGCTACTTTTAGTAGCAGTGCCTTTCTAATATCAGCAGCATTAACGGCATCTGCCATCTTAAACGTATCGGGTTTATAAACTCCCATTTTTGTGAGGTCTTCGATCATATCCACTGGATCTTTAGGCATATCTTCTGCCATAAATTTCCAGTGGTCAGCCGTCATGTGGAAGTCACCACAAATCATACACCATAGATCTAATTCACTCAGATTACCTCTTTGGGAATCGAGGTTACCCCATTTTCCCGTTGCCTTTGTAACTGATGAAATTACCATAACTACATATATATATATGTTGATGTAGTTAGGTTAGGGCTGATGCTTCCAAGTGTTTTGTAGCTAAAAGTACATTAAGTCTACATTTTTTTTGCATCTACCGAAAATAGTGTGCTATTTTAGAATCTTATTTTCCCGATTCCCGATTCCCGATTCCCGATTCCCGATTCCCGACCCGCCCCAAATCCGAATCTGATATCATAGCTGAATCCGTGAGCAGCAACCGGAATTTATGCAACTCCTTGATTGGCTGATTGTCCTGGTTTACTTAGTCTTGTCCCTTGGGCTAGGACTATACCTCTCTCGCAAGGCTTCCGGCAGTCTTGTGGATTTCTTTGTTTCGGGGCGATCGCTCCCCTGGTGGTTAGCAGGTACCAGTATGGCTGCCACCACGTTTTCCATAGATACCCCCCTCTACATTGCCGGGGTAGTTGGCAATCGAGGCATTGCGGGCAACTGGGAATGGTGGAGTTTTGGCATATCCCATCTGATCATGATTTACATCTTTGCCCGGATGTGGCGACGCTCAGAAATTGTTACTGATGCCGAACTCACCGAAATCCGTTATGGTGGCTCCATCGCTGCCCTATTACGGGGAACCAAAGCCTTTCTGTTTGCGGTACCAATCAACTGTATTGCCATTGGCTATGCCATGCTAGCCATGGTGAAAGTAGTAGGTGCTCTAGAAATTTGGCAAAGCCTTGGTATTGCGCCCGAAGCCAGTAGTGTAAAACTCTGGAGTGTATTAGGAGTAAGTATTCTAGTCTTAGTCTACGCTGGCTTTGCTGGACTTTGGGGCGTAGTAGCTACGGATTTCTTCCAATTCTTTTTTGCCCTACTCGGAGCAATCATAGTTGCTGTAGTTGCCATTAACCATGTCGGTGGTATTCATCAACTCATCCCAAAAGTGCAGGAAGTAACCCAACAGGATGTACTAGCCTTTTTTCCCCTCACTGTTGGTGCCGGAGGGATTAGTTGGAGTGAAACTGCTGGCATCAGTGCTAGCACATTCTCTCCTATGTGTTCCTGCAATGGTGGGCATGGCGTCGCAGTGATGGCGGTGGTGAATTT
>NZ_JAAHHS010000330.1 GCF_010692395.1 Moorena sp. SIO3H5 | reverse complement strand
TGCCATCATTGGAGACTTGGTCTGGGATGACCAAAACGGTAATGGGATTCAAGATAATAGTGAACCGGGTATCAATGGGGTGCGGGTTGAGTTGTGGGAAGACGGGGGTGATGGTCAACCTGGTACCAGTGACGATAGTTTTTATGGGTTTACCTTAACTGCTCCCGATGGTACCGGTAATGATGGCGTTTACCTTTTCTCGAACGTGCCAGCGGGAGATTACTTCGTTAAATTCATTCCCCCAGGCAACTTGAATCTCTCTCCTCAAGACCAGGGTGGTGATGAGACCGCTGACTCCGATGCGGATCCCAATACTGGACAGACAAATGTTTTTAGTGTTAACCAGACTACAGACACCCGTGATTTCGATGCTGGACTAACCTCTGTAGACCCAGCTACCGCTAGTAATGGTGATTTCGTTTGGTTAGATATTAATGGCAATGGTATTCAAGATGGGGATGAAGTTGGTGTCAATGGCGTCACTGTTGAACTTTATGATAGTGGCAACACTCTGATCGACTCGACCCAAACCAGTAATGACTTCAATGATAATCCTGGTTTCTATCGCTTCCGGGATTTGACACCAGGCACCTATTATGTGAAATTCATTGCGCCCCCTAGTCATGCTTTCTCTCCCCAAGACCAAGGTGATGACACTCTCGACTCGGATGCTGATGCTACTGGACAAACGGCTAACATTACTCTCAGTGCTGGAGACAGTAACCAGGATGTAGATGCAGGAATAGTACCTCAGCCGATCTTAGGGGATTTTGTCTGGATTGATAATAATGGTGATGGACTCCAAAACCTTGGTGAATTGGGTCTCAATGGTGTGACGGTCAACGTTTATAACCCTGGTGGAGATGGTCAACCTGGTGGCGGAGATGATACTCTACTCGCCACTACAGTCACTACCAACGATGTGGCTGGGAATCCTGGTTTCTACTCCTTCTCTGGCTTAGCAGCAGGAAACTATTTCTTAGAGTTTATTGCCCCATCTGGCTATGAGATTGGTTTCCAAAATGTGGGCAATGATGACACGATTGATTCTGATGCTGACCCTAATACTGGATATACCGAAGTCTTTGCTCTGGCTACATCGGAAGACAAACGAGACCTGGATGTGGGGATGATTGCCCTTCCAGTGACATCTACTGGTGAAGTATCCGGTACTCTCTACCAAGACGACAATCCCCAAAACGATAGTTTCGACAATGGTGAATCTACTCTACCGGCCAACATTACGGTAGTACTATACCAAGACGTAAACAATAATAATGTGATCGATGCTGATGATACCCAACAAGCCACTACTGATACTGATGATAGTGGCAATTACAGCTTCACCAGCTTAGAGCCAGGGAAATATATTGTCCAAGTCGATACTAACGATCCTGAGATCCCGGATGAGTTGATGTTAGGAACCTCTAATGATATACCGATTGAGGTGACTACTACTGCTGTTACTGACGTTAACTTTGGATTTGATGTTGAAAGCCTCCCCAAGGTGATACTGGTCAAACGTATTACCGCTATTAAGCGCAAAGAAAGTAATGTTTGGGAATCTTTACCTACATCTGGCTCACCTTTCGTTGATGGTATTGATAGTCCTGGTGCTGATAATCACGTCGGAAGCGTACGCGCTCCTGACGATAATCACCCTAACTGGCCCAATCCCAATGTCTATCTGCGGGGATTAATTAACTCTGGCACAGTGATGCCAGGGGATGAGTTGGAATACACTGTGTACTTCCTCTCCAATGGCAGCAATTACGCCAAGAGCTTGCGTATCTGTGACCGAGTTCCGGCAGAAACTACTTTTATTCCGGATGCCTTCAACCAAACTGCTGGGAATCCAGCTAGTGATGTCGGGATTGCCTTGTTCGAGAGTACCAATCCTTTACCCAGCAGTGGTTTAGCTGAGCCGAATATCTATCTGAGTAATATCCCCGATAGCGATCGCGGTCGCTATTACTCACCTCTGACCTCAGTGCCCGCATCATGTAATGTACCTGTCAACCAAAATGGAGTTGTGGTGGTGGAAGTGGGAGATGTACCCCAAGCTACGGCACCAGGAGAACCGCCAAATTCTTATGGGTTTATCAGATTCCGGGCTCTAGTGAAGTAAACTGTTATCCCTTTAAATGGTGAACGGGACGTTTTGGGGAGATGGAGATAGCCGAAACACTCAATACTGGCAAATTCTAGCTAGCGTACGCAAAAGTGCTTACGAAAAAGTGCTAGTGCAGAAAACGCCAATGGCCAAACCATCACCCATCATTCTCTACAATTCACAAATAAAGCAAGCACGCTACGTATAGCATGCTTGCTTTATTTTTGGTAATTTTACACGGAACTTTTTTGAGCACAGACCTTAAACTATATAGCGCTACGCGCAAGGCAAGAGGCAAGAGGCAAGAGGCAATAGCTTACTACAAAAGCTTTTGAGCTTTTAGCAATGTCCTAACTTTAATTTGTAGTGCTATACTTCCGTTGCTATCAGAGCCTCCTTCCGCAAACATGGTGATGTGGAATTCACCGATATAGGGTTTCTAAATGAATTGTAAAAAAGGATTATAGTTTTTTCCATTGGCAAAAATCCCTATATTGTTGATTAAATCTTGCTTTTTGCCTCTTGCATGCATGCCTTTACCTAAGGGATTCTGTTTACAACTCCAATAGAAACCCTATATCACTGATTGAAAATTTTAAAATTTTTGTGAAATTTCAGTAATTATATCGAGGTCAGAGCAGCTTAAATAAGTAAATCCTAGATTAGGTAAATCACAAGAAGATGAGTTAAAACAAGCGAAAAATCAGGGTGCGTTCGCGTAGCGGCTCGTACCGAGCATCGCTTTAATCTGTTTTAGGCAAAGCTTAAAAGGGATGCAGCCCATCCATTTTGGGCACACACCGTGCTTTCATAAAATTAATTTATGCTTCAGTTACTTTGTGTTTTAACTGCTATCGTCTGAGTAATCTCTCGATAGCGGATTTGTCTATAAAAACGTGTTTAGCTTAATGTCTCAATTCTCATTATTCATCGCGGCCAGTCATGAAATCTTTATTGAACTATCTCCAAGGGATCGCACCCAATGTGGGTTCAATAAGCCTACCTCATCCTTTAGGGAAAATTTTCCCTTGCCAGTTTCCTCGCCAGACACTGATTGGCACTGTAATGTTAGTCAGTGCGATCGCAGGTTACGCGACTCCAGTATGGGCGGTTTCCGAACTCCAGTTGGTGAAAGACGCTAATGATAGTGATGGTAATATCGTTAGAGAAGTTCCATCAGGACAAGAATTTATCTACACCATCAGAGTCTCCTGTAGTGGAGATGAAGACTGCGAGGATGTGGTGATTACTGACCAACTCCCTGCTCAGCTTGATTGGTCTTCTAACAATGTCACCATCATTCCTGGACGTCCTGCTACTGTGACCTATGACGAAGATACAGGACTGGCTACCGTTGAGTATAATTCACCAATTCCAGCCGGTTCCCCGGTAAACTTGGAGATTCGAGTCCAGTTTCCCCCTGGTACGACTGTAGACGATATACAAGCAACTAACCTAGCCGAAGGGACAAGTTCTAATGCCGGGAATCCCACCTCCAATGCTCTAACGGTTACCTCTGATGTCGATTCAAACGCTGCCTTAAACAATTGGACATTCGAGAAAAATCGGGTGATTCCTAGCACTGGAGATCCGGCTCTTGATGCACCAGTGACCTATGAGCTTAAGCTTTGCCATGACCAGAATCTTGAGGGTGGTATCAACCTACAAAATGTAGTTTTGGAAGATACTCTTCCAGTTGGGTCAAGTTTTGTTAGTGCTACCGATGAGGGTACCCATAACTCAGGGGTTGTCACTTGGAATGTGGGTAACCTCAGTATCACCGATGCTGATTTTGATGATAACAACAATTGTTTTACAACACAGGTCTCTGTTGAGTATCCTAGTGCTACCTTCAATACTACTAGTTCCAATGTAATTAACCGAGCTAATGCAACAGGAGAGCTGATTGATGGCACGCAGTTGAACTTAAATGGTCAGGCTGAACATGGTTTTGCAGACGCGAACAATGAAGGCACATTGAATTCTAAATCATTCTCGGGTCAGGTTGCTCCTGGCAATGAATTTGAGTTTCGGCTTGAGCCCAAAAATAGTGGTAATGTACCGATGACTACTCTGACCGTCACTGACGACCTAGATCAAGTTAATGACGATGGGATTAACCTCTCAGATCAGGTGCGGGTCACTAGAATTAGCACAGGTAGATACAACAATTACACTGGGGATGTGATTGTCCGCTACAAAACTAATCTCAACCCCTTGACCGCCGGTACCTCACACCCTCAGAATACCACCCTCACCATTGGGAGCGACATCACTTTAGGAACAGGGGAATACATTACAGGGGTTGAGTTCGAGTACACCAATGTACCAGCAGGTTTTGAACCTACAACAAGAGCCAGTGATAGACCAAAACTGTTTGTACAGGTTCAGCCTGACCGAGCGATCGGAGAGACAATCAAAAACTGTGCCCAACTGACTTGGACGCCCAATTCACCAACAAACCCCCTGGAACAGTGCGAAGAGACAGAAATCTCCGAGTTAAAAGCCATCATAAATTTAAACAAAAGAGATGAAACGAGTAGTGGACCCTATTCTCCTGGTGACATCATAGAATTTCGGCTACAGTTTCGTAACGAGTCAACCGCTAGCGGAGATTTTGTCAATCCCATATATGCCGATTTACTGCCAGCAGGACTTGACTATGGGGGTGCGTGGAGGTTTGATAGTGTCGGATCAACTACTCTGCCTGATGACGCTCCGATTAACTTCGAGGCGATTCCCAACTACAACGGCACCGGTCGCACCTTGCTGCGTTGGCAACTTACCGGAACCCAAATACCAGAGAATCAGTGGCTGAGAATCTATTTCGATACAGTGGTTGAGCAGGGTGTAACTACAGGTTCGTTGACTAATGAATTCTTCGTGATGTCCAACGATAGCGTGTTTGATTGTAACAATAATAACCGCAGGAGTCAGGATACTTTTGATGTGGATGGGGATGGCATCACTGATGAGACGATTTGTCGAAGAACAGCAAACGTTGAAATAGCTGGACTCGCAACCCTTGATTCAGAAAAAGTAGTTCAGGGTGAAGTCAATACCAGTTTCTCCACTAGTGGCACCACGGTTCCGGGGGGACAGGTCGATTACCAGCTGACTATCACCAATCAAGGGACGGTGCCGATGACTAATATACTTGTAGTTGATATCTTGCCTGCCATTGGTGATACTCAAGTGCTTAATACTAGTACAGCTAGGGGTTCCCAATGGCGTCCTAATCTAGCTGGTCCAGTTACCGTGGCGATTCCTGGTGTTACGGTTGAATACACCACCAACTCCAATCCTTGCCGTCCTAATCCTAGTGATGGTCAAGACCTCAATTGGCCTAGTGGCTGCGTCGATGACTGGAGTACTACCTTTCCCAGTGACCCCAGTGCGGTCACCGCTCTGAGGTTTAACTTGGGCAACCTGGTTCTCGACCCCCTAGAGTCGGTGGTCCTCAATTGGCCGATGCGAGCACCGGCTGGAGCACCAACCAACGGTGAGATTGCCTGGAATTCCTTTGCTTTCGTCTCTACACGAACGGATCAATCCGGTACTGCAGCTACTCTGTTACCCGCAGAACCCCCCAAAGTCGGCATTCAGATTCAACCCCCCACCCCTGCCATCATTGGAGACTTGGTCTGGGATGACCAAAATGGTAATGGGATTCAAGATAATAGTGAACCGGGAATCAATGGGGTGCGGGTTGAGTTGTGGGAAGACGGGGGTGATGGTCAACCTGGTACTAGTGACGATAGTTTCTATGGGTTTACCTTAACTGCTCCCGATGGTACCGGTAATGATGGCGTTTACCTTTTTTCGAACGTGCCAGCGGGAGATTACTTCGTTAAATTCATTCCCCCAGACAACCTAAATCTCTCTCCTCAAGACCAGGGTGGTGATGAGACCACTGACTCCGATGCGGATCCCAATACTGGACAGACAAATGTTTTTAGTGTTAACCAGACTACAGATACCCGTGATTTCGATGCTGGACTAACCTCTGTAGACCCAGCTACCGCTAGTAATGGTGATTTCGTTTGGTTGGATATTGATGGCAATGGTATTCAAGATGGGGATGAAGTTGGTGTCAATGGCGTCACTGTTGAACTTTATGATACTAGCAATACTCTGATCGACTCGACCCAAACCAGTAATGACTCCAATGATAATCCTGGTTTCTATCGCTTCCGGGACTTGATACCAGGCACCTATTATGTAAGATTCATTGCACCCCCTAGTCATGCCTTCTCTCCCCAAGACCAGGGTGATGACACTCTCGACTCCGATGCTGATCCTACTGGACAAACAGCTAACATTACTCTCAGTGCTGGAGACAGTAACCAGGATGTAGATGCAGGGATAGTACCTCAGCCGATCTTAGGGGATTTTGTCTGGATTGATAATAATAGTGATGGACTCCAAAACCTTGGTGAATTGGGTCTCAATGGTGTGACGGTCAACGTTTATAACCCAGGTGTTGATGGTCAACCTGGTGGCGGAGACGATAATCTACTTCAAACTACAGTGACTACCAACGATGTGGCTGGTAATCCTGGTTTTTACTCCTTTTCTGGCTTAGAAGCAGGAAACTATTTCTTAGAGTTTATTGCCCCATCTGACTATGAAATTGGTTTCCAAAATGTGGGCAATGATGACACGATTGATTCTGATGCTGACCCTAATACTGGATATACCGAAGTGTTTGCTCTGGCTGAATCGGAAGACAAACGAGACCTCGATGTGGGGATGATTGCCCTTCCAATTACATCTACTGCTGAAATATCAGGTACTCTCTACCAAGACAACAATCCCCAAAACGATACTTTTGACAATGGTGAATCTACTCTACCTGTGAACATTAAGGTAGTACTGTACGAAGACGTTAACAATAATGATGTTATTGATGCTGGTGATACCCAACAAGCTTTTACTGATACTAATAGTAGTGGCAATTACAGATTCACCAGCTTAAGGGCAGGGAAATACATTGTCCAAGTCGATACCAACGATCCTGAGATCCCGGATGAGTTTATGTTAGGAACCTCTAATGATATACCGATTGAGGTGACTACTACTGCTGTGGGTGACATTAACTTTGGATTTGATGCAAACTTACCCAACGTAATACTGGTCAAACGTATTACCGCTATTAAGCGCAAAGACAGTAATGTTTGGGAATCGTTACCAACATCTGGCTCATCTTTTGTTGATGGTATTGATAGTCCTGGTACTGACAATCATGTCGGAAGCGAACGCGCTCCTGACGATAATGATCCTAACTGGCCCAATCCCAATGTCTATCTGCGGGGATTAATTAACTCTGGAACAGTGATGCCAGGGGATGAGTTGGAATATACTGTGTACTTCCTTTCCAATGGTAGCAATTACGCCAAGAGCCTGCGTATCTGTGACCGAGTTCCGGCAGAAACTACTTTTATTCCGGATGCCTTCAATCAAACTGCTGGGAATCCAGCTAGTGATGTCGGGATTGCTTTGTTCGAGAGTACTGATCCTTTACCCAGCAGTGGTTTAGCTGAACCGAACATCTATCTGAGTAATATCCCCGATAGCGATCGCGGTCGCTATTACTCACCAGGAACGTCAGTACCTGCAGCATGTAATGTACCTGTCAACCAAAATGGAGTTGTGGTGGTGGAAGTGGGAGATGTGCCCCAAGCTACGGCACCAGGAGAACCGCCAAATTCCTATGGGTTTATCAGATTCCGGGCTCTAGTGAAGTAAACTGTTACCAAAAATTTTGGGTTTAAAGCCCCGTCCTATAACGACGGCTTTTATTATCTTTCGTATTGACGGTAGATAATATAATCGCTATTATAGAAGGCAAGGAGGAAAAGCAAATGTTTAATCTCACCTACGAGTTCAAGCTTAAACCTACCAAACAACAATCAAAAATCTTTGATGAGTGGCTTGAGATAACTCGCTTGGTATACAACTACGCTTTAGCAGAAAGGAAAGATTGGTACAAATCTCGTAGTTGTCAGATTAATGCTTGCAGCCTCCATAGTTGCTACATCATTCCTGCTGACACACCGCGTCCTACCTATGCAAGTCAGTGTAAATCTTTGACGGCTGCCAAAAAACAGCACCTGGAACTCAAGAAGATCCAATCTCAAGTGTTGCAGCAAACTTTAAAAAGAGTTGAAACAGCTTTCACCAACATGTGGGAGCGTAACGCTGGATTCCCCCGGTTCAAGAAAAAAGGCAGAATGAGGTCTTTTGTTTTTCCTCAAATGACAGGAAAAAGATTAGAACATGGGTTAGTGAAATTGCCTGTAATTGGTTGGGTAAAATTCCGTCAGTCACGAGAAATGCCTAATGATGCTCAAATCAAGCAAGCTCGTATAGTCAAACGGGTTTCCGGTTGGTATGTCATGCTAACCATTCAATGGAATGTTGATTTACCTCAACCAATACCCCATGGTGAAGCAGTAGGAATTGATGTAGGATTAACTAGTTTTCTTGCTACTTCTAGTGGTCTTTTAATCAAGCGTCCGAGGTTCCTGGGTGATGCCGAACGCAAGCTGAAATTACTGCAAAAGCGTGTTTCCAGGAAACCTATAGGCTCGAACAATTGGAGGCGCGCACAAAAAAAGGTAGCAAAACTACACGAGTATGTAGCCAATTGCCGTAAAGATTGGA
>NZ_JAAHHS010000033.1 GCF_010692395.1 Moorena sp. SIO3H5 | reverse complement strand
CAGCGGCTCGGAAACATTTGGGCTATGAGTAGTTGTTAGTAGTTAGTAATTAGTAGTTAATAGTCAGTAGCAAGGAATATCAAGATTGCGGTCTCAGTTCAAATAATATATGAAACGCTTGATTCGGATTTTACTGATTTTACTGCTTGTCGTTGTATCGGCTGCTACGATAATCACACCCCCAGCAATGGCGCAAACCCAATTCCCAGAATTGACTAAGGCTCAGATCAAACAAATTAACCAGTTAAGGAAAAAGGCATTTGCTGCTACGAATCAGGGGAAATTCCCAACTGCTGAAAATTACTGGACTCAGCTAATAGAGCTGTTGCCAGATAATCCCGTCGGTTGGAGTAATCGGGGTAACCTTAGAGTCAGCCAGAATAAATTAGACGATGCGATCGCAGACTTTACTCACGCCATTGAGTTAGCACCAGAAGCCACTGACCCTTATCTAAATCGCGGTACCGCCTATGAAGGACAAGGGCGATGGGAAGATGCGATAGCTGACTATGAGCGATTGCTAAAACTTGATCCCAATGATGCCATGGCTTACAACAACTTGGGGAATGCTAAGGCAGGACTAGGCCAATGGACAGAAGCGATCGCAAATTACCAAAAATCCATCGAGTTAGCGCCCAAGTTTGCCTTTGCCTATGCTAACTATGCTCTGGCGCTCTATCAAATTGGTGAAACCAAAGAAGCCACGCGCATCATGCGCAACACCATAAGAAAATACCCCCAATTTCCCGATCTCCGAGCTGCTTTAACAGCTGTGTTGTGGGCTGACGGAAAACGGGGGGAAGCTGAGAGTAATTGGGTGGCAGCCGTTGGTCTCGACAAGCGCTACCAGGACTTAGACTGGGTAGAGCATGTCCGCCGTTGGCCACCAATGATGGTTGAGGCGTTAGCAAATTTCTTCAACCTCAAATGAAATTAACCTAATCAACCTTAGCTTTTCTCAAGAGTCATTACTTCAGGACTTACGCAATAATTTTAGGTCTTAAGCATAAGTTTAGGGTGCGTTATTAACGCACCCTAAACTCATAACACTTGACTAAACTATTGCTGTTCAAGCACGGTTACGAAGCAGCAGTTGTTTGAGGTTCCGACCCCGTGGCTCCCGGACAAATGCCAAAGGTAAAAGGGTAGCCAATCGCACCACTGCTGATAGGGCAAATAATGTTGGCAAACCACCGAAGTTAGGCAACTCGGCTAAAAAGCCACCAAACATACTACCTATAGCACCCCCTAATCCGGCTGACGCTGCTGCTGCTGCAAAATAGGTGGAGGGTTTGTGGGCTGGTGATATCTCGATTTGGATGTTATTGGCACACAGGTCAATGGCTGCTGCAGCTGAACCTGTCCCGAAGAATAAAAGCGGTAGCCAAACCCAAAGAGCGAGAGTTGTTGCGCTGCCGATCCCAAGCCAAAGTAAAGGAATCACGGATAGGAGAATCCCAACCATCACTAGTACTGGACGATTTCCGATCAGGTCAGACAACTTACCCCAGTAGATCAGGGTCAATAAACTTGCCCCAGCCATCAGACTAGTATATAGAGTTACCCAACCCACATCTAAGCCCAAATTGTCAAGCAGATAAACATTGAAAAACGGATTGCTGAGGGTGAAGGCAAACATCCACAATCCAAAGTAGAGTACAAAGATTAGGAAGTTTGAGTCTTTCAATAGGGCAGCATAATCAGAGGGCGTCGGCTCCTCAGACTCTAAGGTTTCATCAGTAGTCTCATCAGTCTTCGCAGTCTTCTTTGAGGGTATCTGAGGAGTGATATCTACCATGAAGAACTGAAAGACTAGACTCAGTATTCCAGCTAGGATAGCCAAAATCAAAATTACGCCATAGCCTTGAACTTGGCCACCTTGCCAGTTAGAAACAATGTATCCCAGTAGGGGAACACAAAGTAGGTTGGTTAAATTAGTAAAGCTATTGCGCAGTCCAAAATAGCGCCCTCGCAGGCGAACAGGAACTAACACCGCCATCCAGCTAGACCAAGAGGGACTACCCAAAGCTCCAAAAATGTGAGTGATGAGGTTAATCGCCAGTGTACACAACACTAGATGATGAGCTGGAGCCAGACCAGTGCAGAACATCCCAATGCCTACTAGGACAAATAACCATAGTAGTCGCGAAGGAATGAAGGTTTTGATGATAAACCAGTGGCGACTGTAGGATCGGTCAGATAAATAAGCACCAATAGGCTGTAGAAAATTCGCCAGTAGAGGTATCCCTGAAAGAATACCGATTTCAAAGTTGCTAGCCCCCAGTTGCAGCAAGAAGTTAGTGAGGAAAACCTCAGCTGTGATACAGGAAAAGAAGGTGGAAAACACGCCGTCAAGGGTTGCAGCCCTCAGGCTAGAGCGAATCTCTCCCTTGGGAATTTTTTCAGTAGGGCTAAGCGGCGGTCGTGCTTCCTTGTTTAGGGGCTTGAGCAACTCTGGCAATCGCGGTAAAGACGGAGCTTCTGGGGCGGCATCGGATATGAGTCTGAGCATAGCGGTTCAGGTAGCTAGATAGAGAGGACTTAAATGGCGAATTTGATGGAGACGAGTAAATCGTATGGGCTCAGGTAGCACCTGTACTGGATCGGCAGGCAGGTAGAATCTCCTATGCCATATCCTCCCTTTAGCATCCCCCTTCTTGATGGGCGTAGCGTGCCCATAGCGTAACCCTCTTGGCTTGCTCTTAAATCCCCCCTATACCCTCTTGTAAAACCTCCTTCGGCTAAAAGGGGTTTTACAAGAGGAGTCTATGCCATTTACATCACTAGGGAAGTAAGACTTGCTTACTCTCGCAGAAGACCTACCATAGCCTTCCTTACTCCTGGTAGAGTCCGGGAAGGTCTAGCTCCTGCGACATCTGCTATACACTCCGTTAACCCTTACTTTTCGAGAAGGGCTACTTTTCAATAACACTTATTCTCTAGCCTTCACCCAACCCCTTAGAAATACGAAAAGTAGTACTTTTCAATCATCCCTAAGGGTTACTTCCTAAGGGCTATGCCCTATGGGGAGAGCTATGGTCATGACGGGGTATAGCAGCGGAGGCTACGCTATTCAATTAACGGGGGAGCAAGGGGGATAGACATGGATCATGAGGAAAAATCATGGCCAATGCCTTATTCCCTTGTTTAGGAATCCCGATGTAGCCAGAACCGATATCTATATACCAATATCTGCATATCGATATCTACATATCAATACTGACCTAAGTACAGCTGTTGCCTTTTTTATCCCTGGGGCAACAGGTACCTTAAGAATAATATCTCAAAAAAAGTAAGATATTGCAACAAAAATACAATTAAGTATATTCACTGAAATCTTTCATCTGACGGATCGAGCCAAGAGGTACCACGACCTGGCTAGCGAAAAAAAAAAGGCGGAATCGCCTTCATAGTCTTGATCTCAGGTTTACGTAGTTCAGTTAGTCAAGAGTGTAGCCAGGATGAGGAGCATGGATAATCATAATTAAAGCTAAAGATAAGTGGTGGTATAATAAAGATAAGCAATAATAAAGTTGGCTACTAACAGCTAGCTTTACCCCCATAAATATGGCTAGTAACAGCTTTACACCTTAAGAAATAAGGACACCTTAAGAAATAAGCTGTAGAAAGCCATCTTGGACACCTTAAGAAATAAGCTGTAGAAAGCCATCTTGGATGTCGAGTTATCTCAACAACCATATCTTCTGTATTTACTAATTATTTCTAGGTACATAGCCACCTCCTCAGACGGGAAATAAGTTTTCCAGGGGAGGTGCCCAAGCGTCCTTACTTATCATGAAGCAAATCCTTTCGAGATGCCTAATCTTAGTATCTCTAATTGTGTTCCTAACTGGCTGTAGCCGCAGTATCGCCAGTGACATTTCCACTGTGACCCTGAGCGGGTGGCAGAGCAACCCAGCAGAAAAACAGCTCCTTGAGCAGGTACTGAAAGAGTTTGAAGCATCACATCCTGGTATAAAAGTCAAGTTTGAAGTGATCACTGACCAATATATGGATGTCATTAAGACTCGCTTGATTGGTGATGCTGCTCCTGATGTCTTCTATGTAGATGCCCTAGATGCTCCCTTACTCATGACTCACGGAGTCTTGGAACCTCTTGATGATTACATCACTGAGGACCTAGATTTAGATGACTTTGCTCCCCATCTTTCCGAAGCCTTCCAATCCGATGGCAAAACCTATGGATTGCCTAAGGATTTTACAACCCTTGCCCTTTTCTACAATAAAAAATATTTCGATCAACTCAGTATAACCGAGCCCCCCCAAACCTGGGAAGAGTTAGAAGACTATGCCAATAAATTGACTAGGGATAGAAATCACAATGGCAGAGTTGACCTATATGGGTTGGGCATGACCCCAGAACTCTCTCGTCACTACTTCATGATCAAAGCCTTTGGTGGTGATTTAGTTGACCAGAAAGGCAAGGCTGTCTTTGCGACTCGCCAAAGCCTATCAGGTCTAACCCCTTTGATGGATATGTATCGGCAAAACCATTCTGCTGCCATACCGTCAGACGTTGGAGCCAGTTCTGGGAGCGAAATGTTTGGTCAAGGGAAGGCAGCAATGGTTATTGAAGGTAGCTTTGCAATTCCTTACCTACAACAGACATTTCCCAAGATTGAATTTGCCACTGCTGAAGTTCCCAGTATCGGTAACCGAAAAGGAAGCATGGTTTATACCGTTGCTTATGTCATGAACAAGCAAGCTAAAAATAAAGAGGCTGCCTGGGAACTGATTTCCTATTTGACTGGCAAGGAAGGGATGAAAGCTTGGGCGAATGGAGGACTGGCAATCCCGGCTCGCAAATCGGTCATATCAGAACTTGGCTATGAAAATAATCCTCTGTATACCCCTTTTATCAGTGGTGCTGAGTACGCCACGATTTGGCAAGGGGATGAACAATTGCCAACATTTATGACCCATTTCGACAATCAGTTTCTTAGTGCTTTACTTGGTGAGCAATCCTTGAAGTCAGCCATGAAAAAAGCACAACAAACTGCTAACAAAGAAATTCAAGCAAGTAACTACTAACAAATGTCACTAGCTAACGCTAAACTTGAAGTTGACCAAAACGTCAAATCGAGGGATGTCAAATTGAAGGGATTTTGGCAGAAAGCCAAAGTTAGGGAAGCTATTTCTGGCTACCTCTTCATGGCTCCTACTATTCTAGTTTTAGGAACGTTTTTGATTGCACCAATTATCTATGCAATCTTCCTTTCCTTCCATAAGGTTGAAATTTTAGGAGGGCTGAGTTATCGATTTGTTGAGTTCAAAAATTTCCTTCGTACCTTTGAGGATGAGCGAGTTTGGATTGCCCTAAAAAATACAATTGAGTATGTCCTTATTGTTGTTCCTTGTCAAACAATCCTTGCTCTGGTTTTAGCTCTAGTCCTAAATAAAGAAATTAAAGGAAAAAAATGGTTTAGGATTATTTTCTTTCTCCCGACTGTCACTTCTTCAGCAGTTTTAACCCTAATATTTATCTGGATTTATAATTCTAATGGTCTACTTAATGGATTACTAGACTTCTTTGGTTTACCAACCTATAACTGGCTAGGAGACCCAAGCGTGGCTCTCAAATCCATTATGATTATGAATATTTGGTCTACAGCACCGTTTTTCATGGTGATTTACCTGGCTGCGCTGCAAGATATACCTAGATCCGTTTATGAGGCGGCAAGACTTGATGGTGCCAATGAGTTCGATCAGTTCATAAATATTACCGTTCCTTTACTCAAACCCGTGACATTTTTCGTTATGGTTATGGGTGTCATCGGTACTTTTCAGTTATTCGACCAGTCTTACATCTTCTCCGGTGGCACCGGTGGTCCAAACAACTCAACCCTGACGGTTGTGCTTCTTATCTACCAGTATGCGTTTAGAAGTCTGGATATGGGTTATGCCGCTGCACTAGCATTAATGTTAGCTGGTGTAATTCTAGTGACAACACTGATTCAACGCGGCTTCTTTAGAGAAGAAAAAGCGAATTAGGAGATCAAAGAAGAGTGAATAATTTTCGTTGGATCAGAGGGATATTTTATAGCATTCTTATCCTCTATGCCATTATTACGTTTTTGCCTTTTGCTTGGGCTTTATCAGCCTCCTTTAAACCCCTTGAGGAAATTATCGCTGGCGGGTTGAATTTTATACCCCATGATTTTACCTTCGATAACTACCGGAATATTTTTATTGAATCCCCTTTGTTTGGGCGCTGGTTTTTAAACAGTGTCTTGGTTGGCGTTTTTGTAACAGGATTGAATATTATATTTAACTCAATGGCAGGTTATGCCTTGGCCAGAGTTAAGTTTCCAGGTAATTCATTATTGTTGGGAATAATCTTAGCAGTTTTGATGATTCCTGGACAAGTCACCCTAATTCCTGGTTATTTAATCTTAAAGTCTTTGGGATGGCTCAATACCTACCAAGGATTGATTATACCGAGTGCAGTGAATGCCACCTTTATTTTCATGATGCGGCAGTTCTTTATCAATTTTCCTAAGGAACTTGAAGAGGCTGCTGCCTTGGATGGATTAAGTCGCTGGGAAACGTTTTGGCAGGTTGTCCTACCTTTAGCCAAGCCAGCTTTGGCAGCACAAGCTATCTTTATTTTTATGGGGTCTTGGAATAATTTCTTAATGCCCCTAATGATTACTTCTGACCCAGGAATGTTTACCCTTCCCTTAGGTTTAAATACCTTTAAGGGGCAATACATTAGTTATTGGAACTACATTATGGCAGCCTCAATGGTCTTTACTATACCGGCTTTGGGGATTTACGCCTTCTTCAATCGTTACTTTATCTCTGGGGTAACATTTACTGGCTCTAAAGGATGAGCTGATCAAAGGGTAAAGGGTCAAGTCTCACTACACACACACAGAAAACTTATACACAAATGCCAAGGTCAAGACAAGGAAGCTCTTGACCTTGTCTTTCTTTTTTTGGTGACGCTCTGTATTGTTTAAAGGTTGACTATTGAGCTTGAAGCTCAAGGGCTTTGAATCTTAAAGCATTAACCCTAATGTAGTATTTCCTGAATCTGTTCAGGAGTCAGCTGCTCAACATTATTAAAAACCGCTGTTGCACCAGCAGCTTTTAGCCTCTCTCCATAAGCCTCCCGGTGTTCTGGTATCTCCTGCACATGAGGGGGTAAAATCCCTACCCCAACCCAAACTCGTTCTGGATGAGAGTCTCTAGCTTTTTCAACAGTGTACATGTCAGCAACTGTGTCACCAACGTAGATAACTGGCAATTTCACCTTAACTTGGTGGTTCTGTTCTAGTTGTAGAACTACAGCAAACAGTCCTGTAGGGTCAGGCTTACCAGGAGCATCCTCCATCGCAATTAAAACAGGCCGTTCGAGACCAAGTCGTCCTTCTAGGGCATAGTTCGCTTCCTGTCGTGTTGCGCCACTGAAAAAACCCCAAGGAATCCCTGCTGTTGTCAAACTCTGTAAATAACTGGGTTGTAACAATAACGGTTCGTCACAAATGTAACCAGTCCAATGGTTGGGATCTGTTCCTCGATAGCGAGAATTGAAAAAATCAACAAGGGCTTCATAGTCGAGAGGTAAATGCGAACGCATTTTTCCTTGAGCCTCAAAGTATCGATAAACTAATTCTCGCGATGCCTCCCAGTCGTTATTCCATAGCCCTTCTGATTTAAGTTGGTCAATCTCTACCATAGTCGGTCGATAGGCACCACCAGTGTAATGGTCTACTGTATCTGCGATCGCTCTACGGTAAGAACCACTAACGTCACGCACCACGCCGTCAATGTCGAACACCACTATGGCATTAAAGTTAGGAATAAATGTTTCTGAACTAGGCATCATGCACGCTTGGGCTAGTTGAGCCAATATTGCTGATCAGCACCAATAGTACCAACAATTTGATCACAAACCTATCCCTGAATCTTGATCAAGAACAGTCTTCTTGCGCTAAAATTATCAATTGTACAATAGATTATAGTTAAAAATAACCTGGGATATCTGAGGGAGGCCTGATTGTCAAAATTTCTATTAAAAGTTCTCTGGCTAGATGAGAATGTAGCCTTGGCAGTTGATCAAATTGTCGGCAAAGGCACCAGCCCATTAACTTGTTACTTTTTCTGGCCCCGGAACGATGCCTGGGAACAGCTCAAGGATGAGATGGAAGCCAAACACTGGATTACTGAATCGGATCGCATTGAAATCCTCAACAAAGCCACTGAAGTAATTAACTACTGGCAAGAGGAAGGTAGGCGTAGACCTATGTCTGAGGCTCAGGCTAAGTTCCCGGAAGTCGTTTTTACTGGTAGTGCTTAATCCAGCCTTGCTGATTAATCTAATGATTGAGGGGAATTGGGAGTTGCTAACTGACCACTCATCCGACCTTAGTTGAGATGATTCCTTAGTTGAATAACATCCTTAATTCAACCCCCTTAATCCAACTGAAAGACTGACCGTGACCAACTCCAGAAGCTCCCCTACCCCCCCTGTTCCGGGGGGGTTTGGAGAGCTCGGAGCTTATAGGGTTTACATCCCTTGTTTACTTCGTTTATGGGGTTGGAATATACCCTTGTGTTACTAAACCATGCCACCAGCAGCTTGAAAGCGAGCACGGGCTTTCTTATAGGC
The DNA here is from genome assembly GCF_010692395.1 of Moorena sp. SIO3H5. Classification (GTDB taxonomy): domain Bacteria; phylum Cyanobacteriota; class Cyanobacteriia; order Cyanobacteriales; family Coleofasciculaceae; genus Moorena. Next base: position 33,663 of record NZ_JAAHHS010000033.1, on the reverse strand, counting down.
TTGAGTTGCTTGGATTTTTTCTTGGGTATTTTCCTCGCTTTGAAGTTCTTCTAGACGAGCTTGTGCTTCGTTGAACTCAGCACCTGCAGCATCCTTGTCAATTTCATCTCCGGACTCAGCACCATTGACAAGAATCGTCACTTCATTATCTTCAACTTCCACAAATCCACCCATAAGAGCAATTGGTATCCACTCTTTGTCCGAGCGAATTCGCATCACACCAGTATCCAGCGCTGATAACAGAGGAGCATGATCACTCAATATACCAAGCTGACCGGTAGTGCTGGGTAAAATTATTTCCTGTGCTTGGTCATCCCAGACGGTTTTGTCGGGAGCAATAATACGAACAGTTAAAGCCATCAGCAGAATGAATTGTGTTTGTTGGACCTTGGAAGTTTAGCAGCTTGAAAGTTACAGGTTACAGGTTGAAGGTTACAGGTTAACAGGTTAACCTTCAACCTTGATAACCTGGCTTTGCATCAAACTTGACTTAACTCTTTAGTTTTTCAGCTTTAGCCATCGCTTGGTCAATACTGCCCACCATGTAGAAGGCTTGCTCAGGAAGGTCATCCAATTCGCCCTTCAGAATCATTTGGAAGCCTTTGATAGTATCGTCCAAGGTAACATACTGACCAGGAGAACCAGTGAAGACCTCCGCTACAAAAAACGGCTGAGACAAGAAGCGCTCAATCTTGCGGGCGCGAGCCACCGTTAGTCTGTCATCCTCGGACAATTCATCCAAGCCCAAAATCGCGATAATGTCTTGGAGTTCCTTGTAACGCTGTAGAGTTGCCTGCACAGAACGAGCTGTTCCGTAGTGGTCTTCTCCCACAATGCTTGGTTGCAGCATGGTTGAATTAGAATCGAGGGGGTCCACAGCCGGGTAAATTCCCTTAGATGCTAGGCCACGGGACAACACTGTTGTACCATCTAAGTGAGCAAATGTAGTTGCTGGCGCTGGGTCGGTCAAGTCGTCAGCTGGTACATATACTGCCTGAATGGAAGTAATTGAACCCTCGTTAGTGGAGGTAATCCGTTCTTGCAGAGCACCTACGTCTGTTGCCAGAGTAGGTTGATATCCTACAGCAGAAGGCATTCTTCCCAAAAGAGCAGACACTTCCGAACCCGCTTGTACAAACCTGAAGATGTTATCGATAAACAGCAACACGTCCTGCTTGTTCACATCCCGGAAGTACTCAGCCATGGTCAAAGCTGACAGACCGACCCGCATCCTAGCACCGGGGGGTTCATTCATCTGACCATAAACTAGGGCAATTTTCGACTCGCTTAAATTATCCGCGTTGATCACGTTGGATTCCATCATTTCGTTGTAGAGGTCGTTCCCTTCACGGGTACGCTCTCCCACACCGCCAAATACTGATACTCCACCGTGTTTCGTGGCGATGTTGTTGATCAACTCCATCATGATCACGGTTTTGCCGACTCCAGCGCCGCCAAAAAGACCAATCTTACCACCACGTCGATAGGGAGTCAGCAGGTCGATTACTTTAATACCGGTCTCGAATACTGAGGGCTTGGTTTCCAGCTCAGTTAACTTGGGAGCAGGCCGGTGAATGGGGAAGCGATCCTCAGATTCTGCCGGTCCTCTGTTATCTACTGGTTCACCCAAGACATTGAAAATCCGTCCTAAGGTAGCCTTGCCGACAGGTACACTAATGGGGGCACCAGTATCAATAACTTCCATACCCCGCACCAGACCGTCTGTACCACTCATGGCAACAGAGCGCACTTGGTTATCCCCGAGAAGCTGCTGCACTTCGCAGGTCACAGCAACATCTTGTCCAGCTTCATTTTTGCCTTCAATTCTCAAGGCATTGTAAATCTGCGGCATTTTGCCGCTGGGAAACTCTACGTCAACAACCGGACCGATAATTTGGGCAATAGCGCCCGTGTTTGTTTGTTCTGCGGTGCCTACCATATTGCGCTTATTTAGTCAAGCTATTGTTACAGATTTTGGAAAACAGTCTTAACATTTAGTAATGCCACTCTCCAGATTACCACTGTTGGGGTTCAACCGTATCAGAATCAGAAGTTGATCCCAAATTAAATATAAACACGACTAATGGTCCGATCGTGGCGGGGTGATCAGGCTAGTATCCCTTCGTTAATAATCACCTTCAGAGGTGATCCGATAATCAAGTCAAGTAATCGGGTCAATTTAAAACAGACACCACACACCCGTTCGCCTAGTCAACTGATCTATTTTTCACGTAGCTTCTAAACCTTTCAGCTACTAGACACTTACTCTTCTTCTTCGTCTTGAGTCAAGGGTTGGGATTCTTCCTTTCGTAGCTTTTCCTTAACTCGTCGGATGGGTAGATTCGCAATTAGTGCTGTTGCCCGTTGGTTGCTTTCTAAGGAAAACTCTGACCCATCGGGATCAATCTCAACGTAGCGAGAGACCACCTCCAGGATGTCTTGCCGCATCGACTCCACCATTGTAGGACTCAGGTCAGAGCGGTCGTGGGCAATTACCAGTTGGAGGCGGCGCTTAGCCTCTTCACGGCTACTTTGAGCACTCCTCCAGGAAAAAAGTTGTTCTAGAATTTCGCTAATCATGGGGATTTTTGGAGTAGTGAATAAGTCACACAGGGAGAGAAGGAAGAGGCTCTTTGGCAATTCACAATGTAAAACCTTATCTGAACAGGCGGCGTAAGCGGCTGATTAGGTTGTCGTGTTCTGCCATCAGGTCGAGGAAGGAAATATTTGCACCTTCTAAGCGTGCAGCAATGTTTTCAATGGCAATTCCAGGCAGGGTTTTCTTTTCTGATAAGATCAAGGGTTCCCCCTGATTACTGGAGACAATCACCCGTTCGTCATCGGGGATCACACCAATTAGCGGAATAGCAAGAATTTCTTGGACATCTTGAACTGACATCATCTGATCCGCTTTTACCATTGTGGCTTTTAGGCGGTTGACAATTAAGCGGGTCTGCTTGATTCCTTCCGCTTCCAGTAAGCCAATAACTCGGTCAGCATCCCGCACAGAGGTAATCTCTGGTGTAGCAACAATTAGGGCTTCAGTAGCTGCCGTAACTGCATTTTTAAACCCGCTTTCGATTCCTGCTGGAGAGTCCACCAAGATGTACTCGTAATTCTTGGCTAACACCCCCAACAACTTTTTCATTTGGTTGGGGTTAACGGCTTCTTTGTTACGGCTTTGGGCTGCGGGTAACAAGACTAGTCCTTCCTGCCGTTTGTCTTTGACCAAAGCCTGGTCTAAGCGGCACTGACCTGTTAAGACTTCAATAGCGGTGTATACTACCCGATTTTCTAGTCCCAACAGCAGGTCTAAGTTTCTCAAACCAAAATCTGCATCCACTAAAGCAACTCGACGACCCAAACGAGCTAGGGCTAAACCTAGATTGGCGGTAATGGTAGTTTTCCCCACCCCTCCTTTGCCAGAGGTGATAACAATAATTCGACTCATGAATTCAACGACAAGTGGGTTTTAGCAACATCAGCAGCTCTAGCAATACGAATCCCAAGGGAAGTCACGTAAGCTACTTCAGGATAGTACTGAAGCGGCGGTGTCTCCGGTGCCCTAGCTACAGCATCAGCAATCCGCAACTGGGTGGGTTCCATTTTTAATGCCATAATCCGACATTTTCGATTACCATTTGCACCGGCGTGGGCAATGCCTCGTAGATGCCCCCAAACAAATATATCCCCAGCTGCGATCAATGCACCACCAGGGTTCAAGTCTCCTATTATAACAATAGTGCCAGGGTGACGAATCTCTATACCAGAACGCACGGTCATTTGTAAGTACAGAGGTTCTGCGAGTAATTCGGCAGGTTGATCAATCTTCTGATTCAAAGAGTACTTAGGAGTTTCTTGTTCTACTGAGTAGCCAGCAGCTGCAGCAGCCACAGCAGTTTGTCTGCGCGTGGTGTAAACTCGCTTTAGCCTTAACTGGACTGCCCCAAGGGCATCAGCGATCGCTTGTAGCTTCATCCCATCCAGCAATTGATCCCCAGCCATCAGATGGACACTGGATTCAGGCTGCCAAAAGCGCTCTCCAGCATTGAGGCGATGCTTAAATTGTTCCCATAGGTCTAACCAATTGGCAATACTAGGGTTTTTAGTGGCTGGTGGCAAAATCAACAACAGTCGTTTCCCTTCACTTTTTAAGCGAACTTGCCCTTGGCAGTTAACTACCGAGTTACGGTCGTCGGAAACCGTTGAAACTTGTGATGGTTGGGCAGAATCAGAAGTCATGCAACAAGGAGCTAGATTGGTTAACGCACCGAAGAAAGATTCTTTCGTGATCATACCTTCTTCAGCAAGTTCTAGTGGATAAGTGTTGAGAATTGTAGCTAATGGTGGTATGGGGGAAAAGGGGAATATACTTAAGAATGCTATTGCTCTGTTACCCCACACCCACAACCGATATCCTGTCAAACATTCTTAGTTTGCACTCAATCGACGGTAAACCGTCACCAAGCCATTCACATCTCCCACATTGCCAGGAAATAGCACCACAGGTAAATTAGGAAACTGGGGATGGTCAGCAGAGGTTAGCACCATTGAGCATCCAGGAAGGATCTGACCCAATAGTCGTGCTGACCTCAAAGCCAAGCCAGTACTTAAGACATCATTAGAGGTAATACCCCCTTTACTGATTAAAAACCCAATATCTTTAGGTAATCCCCTCACGATATCCATCAATAAGCCTGAAACTACTGTTCCAAAGGCCAGCCGTTTCTGGACATCCTCAAAAACCAATTCCTGACGAGAGGTATAAACCACCGGTGTCTTACCAGCACTGTGAATTTCCTGAACCCGATCGAGAATACTTGCCAAAAGTTTTGCCCGTTGCTGTTCGGATTCATCTAGTAAATTGGCTACATTGACCTCAATACCGCCAATCCCAGATGCTCCCAATAGCTGCTCCAGCTGTTGGGTAGTCTTTTTAACATGGGAACCCACAATCACAGCTCCTGGTTTCCCCTCTCGGACATACTGAGCCATATCCATAGCGGCCACGGGTTGGGGGCCAAGACTAGCAAGGGAGGTTAAAATACTAGCAGCAGAGCGAAACAAAAAGCGTTTACCTTGGCCAGCCGCCTTCAGGACATCTGCCGCAAATTGATCTAAATCCCCTTGGGTTTCCCCATCCACAACGCCACACTGGTTATTGGAAAGTTTTACAAGGCGCTCCAAGCTACCGTTACGAATATCTGCTAGTAAAAACCGCTCGACCGCATCAGCCTTGATCTGACCTTTGGTCTTTTCTTGGACATAATCGGGTAAATAACTATGGCGATATCCAAATACCGAGTCACGGGCAAACTCCGTTTCATGCACTGGGGTTCTAATACCATCAATGATTAGGTAATGGACACTATCGACAGTGACTCGTCCGCCCTCAAAGAATGCCGGGACTAAGAAATGGGCATCAAATGGTCCTACTTCCTGAGCAATTACATCAGTTTCGACAGGATAATGCCCCCGCAAGGTGGAGTCAGAGCGACTGACTACCATAAAATCTTTTATTCCTTCAGCGTCTATGGCCATTTTGAGGTTATGGCAAACTTCCCGAGTCACAGTTGCTGCTTGCTCTGGGTTAAGAGCTCTGGTATTAGTAAGAATAAAAAAGATTGGGGAGTTATCCCTTAGTCCCAGCCGCAATGTATCCACATCCCAGTGCATCAGCAACAAGCAGCTGTGAACGGTTTGGGAGCCAGTCGGATCATCATCGAGGACAATAATTTTTGGTTTTTTGCTCATTTCCTAAGCCTGTTATTGAAATCAGTTATTTACGATGGTAATCGGGAATGGGTAATCGGGAATGGGTAATTGCTGATTGTGATAGCAATGGTTCTAATGATTAGGACATAAAGCTAAATTAATCGGGATATTCATATTAAAAATATTAGCACAATGCCATTCCATTAAAACAAAATTACAACCAATAATCAAAATTATTTACTAGGCAAAATCGTGTCCTAATATTTAGTAGCAACTTTCGCTTATATGTTACCAATATTTAGCAATAATTAAAAATATCTATAAAGTTATTTATAGTTGATAAGCTTTCAACAAAATCAGCTATAATTAGAGGTATAGAGCAGTGGTAACTGATTCTTGATAACTAGTTATACTTCCCTGATATTACCCATTACCTATTTTAACGAGGATGTTAACGTTTAAATTATAATTGCTATCTAATAAGGGGTCATCCGGCAGCTATAACTCAAAGTTTATCCAATATTTGTACACTAGATTCTTGCTATCAATTATGTCAGACCAATCCCGTCCAGAACCACAAAGCACTTCAACTTTAGAAGAAATTCGCGCCACACGGCTTGAAAAAGTTGAACAACTCAAAGCAGAAGGATTAATTCCCTATGCCTATAATTGGGAATCTACAGCTCAGGCTGCCGAATTGCAGCAAAACTATGCTGACCTAGGCAATGGCGAAGAAGTAGATGTGGAAGTGGCTGTTGCTGGTCGGATTATAGCTCGTCGTGTTTTTGGTAAATTAGCTTTCTTCAACATTCAGGATGAGACTGGTACAATTCAGCTTTACCTGGATAAAAAAAGAATCACTGCTAAAATGGCGGACCTTCCCAATGCTTTCAATATTCTCAAAAAACTCACTGATACTGGCGATATTATTGGGGCAAAAGGAACCATCAAGCGCACGGAGAAAGGAGAACTTTCGATCTATGTCAAGGAGTATGATATCCTGACTAAATCTCTGTTACCTTTACCAGATAAATGGCATGGTTTGACGGATACAGAAAAGCGCTATCGTCAACGTTATGTTGACCTAATTGTTAATCCTGATGTGCGGGAAACCTTTCGTCGTCGTGCCAAAATAACTGCTTCTATTCGGCACTATTTAAACCAACAGGATTTTATTGAAATTGAAACTCCGGTACTTCAGAGTGAGGCTGGTGGTGCAGATGCCCGTCCTTTTATCACCTACCACAACACCTTACAAATGGACTTGTATCTGCGTATTGCTACGGAGTTGCATCTGAAGCGACTAATTGTTGGTGGTTTTGAAAAGGTGTATGAGTTGGGGCGTGTATTCCGCAATGAAGGAATTTCGACTCGTCACAATCCGGAATTCACCATGATTGAAATCTATCAGGCTTACGCCGATTATAATCAGATGATGGTGTTGACGGAAAATCTGATCAGTAATGCTGCTAAGGAAGTGTTAGGTACACTAACCATTAACTACCAAGGTGAAGTAATTGATCTAACTCCCCCTTGGCGTAAAGTAACGATGCACGAGTTAGTCAAAGAGCAAACCGGTTTAGATTTTGAGCAATTTACCAATATTGAGCAGGCAAAAGCAGCAGCCAAAGATGCTGGTGTGGAGGTTCCCAATGATTGCTATTCTATTGGTAAATTGCTCAATGAAGCCTTTGAGCAGAAGGTAGAAGAAACGTTAATCCAACCGACTTTTGTTCTGGATTATCCTGTGGAAATCTCTCCCCTTACTAAACCCCATCGCTCAAAATCTGGTTTAGTAGAACGGTTTGAATTGTTTATAGTGGGAAGAGAAACAGCAAACAGTTATTCTGAGTTAACTGATCCTATAGATCAACGGCAACGACTAGAAGCACAAGCAGCAAGGAAAGCAGCAGGAGATTTGGAAGCTCAAGATGTTGATGAAGACTTTCTTGCTGCTCTGGAGTATGGGATGCCTCCCACTGGTGGTTTAGGTATTGGTATTGATCGTTTAATTATGCTACTCACTAATTCACCTAGTATTCGGGATGTGATTGCTTTCCCATTGCTGAAAAGTACCAGCGCTGTGATTAAATCCTGCGACTACGACGTAGACAAAAAAATTCTTCGGGTTGAATTCAATAATGGTAGTATCTATAAGTATCGAGATGTACCAGAGGAGATCTACAAGGGTTTGAAAGATAATGCTTCTATCGGTCAGTATTTTAATACCCATATCCGAGAAAAATATGGCTTTGACCGAGAAATTTAGTATAAGGATTCAGCCCAAGGCTCATCAGCCATAATCTAGTCACTTGGTCTTGGATTATAAGTTGAAAGGTCAGATTACAATTTAGTTATTAATCAGCGATTAGCTAACCTTGTGCAAAGCTAATCGCTTCTAGCTTAGATAGATTAAGGTGAAGCATTGACAAATAAACAAAAATGTGAATAGGTAAGGATTGATAGTGCGATCGCTAAAAGTCATCAGTCATTTGTCAAAGACTTTTGAATTTTTCATTAACAATGAACAGGTAACAGTTAACAATAAAGAATTAGCAGTACAACCTGTAGCTAGCTTGTAATGAACATACGCACTGTCTCTACTAAGCCCTTTACAGACCAAAAGCCCGGTACTTCCGGACTCCGTAAGTCGGTCACCGTTTTTCAGGAGCCCCATTACCTGGAAAACTTTATCCAGTCTATCTTTGACTCCCTAGAAGGGTGTGAAGGCCAAACCCTAGTTGTAGGGGGTGATGGTCGCTACTACAATCGGCAAGCAATTCAGACCATTCTCAAAATGGCAGCCGCCAATGGGTTAGGTCGGTTGTTAGTCGGTTGTGGTGGTATTCTGTCTACCCCAGCAGCATCTTGTCTTATTCGCAAGCATAAGGCATTAGGTGGCATTATCCTCTCGGCTAGCCACAATCCTGGGGGTCCAAAGGGTGACTTCGGTGTCAAGTATAACACCAGTAATGGTGGACCAGCACCAGAAAAGGTGACGGAAGCTATCTATGATCGGAGTAAAGTCATCGATAGTTACAAAATCCTGGAGGCTGCGGATGTCAATCTAGACCGACCAGGTGCATTTACTCTGGGAACCTTGAGCGTTGAGGTGATTGACCCAGTTGAGCCTTATACTCAATTAATGGAGTCCCTGTTTGACTTTGAGCGCATTAACCAGCTACTAACCTCTGGGAAATTCCGGATGTCTATGGACTCATTACATGCGGTAACTGGTCCCTATGCCCATGCTATTTTTGAAAAACGCTTAGGGGCACCAGAAGGTACAGTACTTAATGGTATACCGTTAGAAGATTTTGGCGGTGGTCATCCTGACCCTAATTTAGTCTATGCTAAGGACTTGGTGGATATTCTCTATGGTGAGAATGCACCGGACTTTGGGGCTGCTTCCGATGGGGATGGCGATCGCAATATGATCCTAGGAAGCTCGTTCTTCGTTACCCCCAGTGATAGCATAGCCGTGTTAACCGCCAATGCCCATCTCGTACCTGGTTATAGTCAAGGTTTAGCAGGGGTAGCCCGTTCCATGCCCACTAGTGCTGCTGTAGACCGAGTGGCCGCTCAGTTGGGTATTGATTGCTATGAGACCCCAACAGGTTGGAAGTTTTTTGGCAACTTATTAGATGCAGGTAAAGCCACTTTGTGCGGTGAAGAAAGTTTCGGCACTGGTTCTAACCATGTACGGGAAAAAGATGGGCTTTGGGCAGTGCTATTCTGGCTCAATATCCTGGCTGTGCGGGGTGAATCAGTGGAGCAGATTGTCCGTAGCCACTGGCAAACCTATGGTCGTAATTTCTATTCCCGCCATGACTATGAAGAGGTAGATGGGGCACGAGCTCAGGAACTGATGGAGCGTCTGCGTTCAAGTGTCCCAGACCTGAAAGGACAGCAATTCGGCTCTTACCAGGTAGAGTATGGTGATGACTTTAGTTACACAGACCCAGTAGATGGGAGCGTCAGCCAGAAGCAGGGGATTCGGATTGGCTTTACTGATGGCTCTAGGATTGTATTTCGCTTATCTGGTACTGGTACAAAAGGGGCAACCCTACGCCTCTATTTAGAGAGCTATGAGCCAGATTCCACTAAGCATGACGTGGATACTCAACAAGCATTGGAACCATTGATTTCCCTTGCCCATGAAATTGCCCAAATTCGGAAGTTTACAGAGCGGGAGGTTCCCACTGTAATTACCTAAGGTTTTGATGGTAACGTTTGCCTTTAAAGTTTGAAGGGAAATCCTCAAACCCAGTTAAACAAAGCAACACGGGTAATAGGTAATTAGGTAAGCATTCAGCCGTCAGCCTTGGCAGCCAGCCATTCGCGTAGCGTGGCCAACTGCCAAGGCTGACGGCTGGACGCGCACGCGTGAGCTTTTAGCTCACGGCTGAACGCGCACGCGTGGCCAAAGGCCTTCGGCACCTCAAGTAGCGCATATGCTTACTTGGTATAGCACTACGCATTAAAGTGTTTGACATTGATACAAGCTGAAAACGTTGTGTAGTAAACTTTTGCCTCTTGCCTCTTGCCTTGCGCGTAGCGCTATACAACCCCGAGCAGTTACCTATTACCTATTATCCGTAACCAATGAATAACTGTATCGGTAATAGTGGTTCGCCTAGATTTAAATAGCAACAAATTTTTATTCCTAGAAAAATTTTGATCATTGTTTCATTTAGCTGATCTCAACAGATATAGCAATCCGTGTAGGAATTGAGAGAATTTTGATGCGATATTCCCTACTGCCGTCTTGATGCAAAGCGCGAGTGGGGGAAACCAACGGCAGTCGCTCATGGCGCATGGGTCTGTGTGCGGAACCTGCGTCCGCACCTGTCTTGATGCAGTCGCTCATGGGGGAAACCCCCGCATGAAGGCGCTGCATCGCTCTCCAGCCCCGTGGGAACCCCCGCATGAAGGCGCTGCCTCCCCAAGACCGCGCTGCATCGCTACTTCCTACTCCCTGTTCCCTGTTCCCAGATCCGCTGTTCCCTTTGCTATAGTTTTTGGATATTTCTTCAAGTAAAGAAATAGCTGGCTACATTTCAACATTATTTATTGTAAATTAGTTAATTTTTAAACTAATCTTAAATACTCTTGTGTTAACCCTTTTTGCCACACAGTAAATTGATTGGGGCAAAAACTTGCTTGCACACCTCAATGACTGAATGAAAGAGAGACTGAATGAAAAAGATTATTCTTTAACCCAGATTTAGTATAACCCCTAACTGCTCTGAGGGAGGGTAAAATTCTTCATTCATAATTCTTAGCTGATTGATGTTATATAATAATCAATTTTTGATCAGGATCAACTCAGTAAATTTTTCATAAACTTTTATGAAAATTTCATTAAAATCGCTGAATTAATAGTGACATTTACGGATTTTTATGCAATTTATACTAATGGTAGGTTTTTTTTTCAGTCAAAACGCCAAGAAAAATATGAAGCCTAGAAGCAAACTAGTTTTTTGACTAGGTCATCTGTTAGGGGTGAGATGTTATCAGGGAATCGTTAGCCAGTCAAACTCTAGAAAAGGCTTCAAAACATTTATCTAGTTAAACTGGATAAATTTGAACAGGGCATCTTTGAACTATTAAAGGGGGTGTTTTACCCTTACTGATGTATCTAGAAACATGTATCTAGAAAGGTACTTTACCCTAGATACATCAATAAGCATGATTAAATATGCCCCAAAAGTTCACAGATAAAGTGCACAGACTCTTATCCCATCTCATATCAGGGACGTTGAGTAATGCCAGTGTCTTAATGCAGTTGCTCATAGCGCATGGGTCTGTCTGCGGAACACCGCGATTCTCCTTTGGAGACACTACGTGAAAGCACCTGTGTTGATGCAGTTGCTGATGGGGGAGACCCCCGCCTGAAGGCGCTGCCTCCCGAATACCGCGCTGCCTCTCCAAGACTGCTTAGGTGCGTTTGACCCGTAATTAAATTCGCCACGGGTCGCACCTCTGCATCGCTTTTGTAAGTTACACATTCCGTGATTTACTGAGTTGGGATGGAATACTTAAAAATTTTTTGGTGCATCAGGACTGAAAAGAAAAGCCAACCACTGTAAACACAGATAACTTTTGGGAAAAAACCATCTTATGGTTCTGATTGAAGCAGAAAGCGATCGCGTAACGCGAATAAACTACGAGACAACCAGTGCAAACAATATTGATACCGTTGCTTCAGGGGGTCGAGCCGTCCAGATATCAAACTTTAATGACCCGGTTGGAGAACCCGGTATACTTAGATTTGAATGGACAGCAGAGGATGGAGCGGCTGGTAAGTACGATATTAGTATTGCCTACTTTGACGAAGTGGATGGTAACTCTCCACTAACATTTAGTGTCAACGGACAGGAAGTTGGTACATATGTTTATAATCTAAACTTACCTGGGATTACCGCTTTTCCTGAGAATTATGTCCCTCTGAGCGGTGCCAATTCCAGTGGCACACTAACTGCTGAGGCTAATCCCAATGCCATTTTTAAGGACGTAGACCTTGCTCCAGGAGATGAAATAGAAATCTCGGTACTGGCAGATAGCCTTAATAATGATGCTAATTTCGAGCTAGGACGACTTGATGCCATTGAAATTACTCCAGCTGAAGAGATTATCCCCAGTTTGGATCTGTTCTGGCATAATCCTGTCACTGGAGACGTTGCTGCGTGGACTCTAAATGAGGAAGGCACTAGCGTCGAGACGACAGCGTTCATTACCAATCAAAGTGGTGAGGACGTATTGTTACCAGCAGACAGTCCATTGAACCCCCGTGGTGTTGTGGATTTAGGCGATGGTAACAGGAGTCCTCTGTTGCGTAATACCGAAACCGGCGGTGTTGCCATTTGGAAAATGGAAGGCTCTGAGTTCCAGGAGGAAATAATTATTGACCCACCAGCAGATGGCCCAGGTTCAAACCTCGACTGGGAAATCCGTGGCACCGGAGATGTTAACAGTGGTGGTGGAGAAGAAATCTTCTGGTACAACACATCTACTGGAGAAATTGCTGTTTCAGAGATAGATGAAACGGGGCTTGGGAATGCTACGTTTATTACGAATACTAATGGTGACAGGTTGGTCATACCATCTGACAATGACTGGCAGTTACTTGCGGCTGGAGACATGGATGGCGATGGTGATGCAGATGCTATCTGGGAAAATATGACTACCAAACAGTTTGCCTACTGGAACCTCGAAGGTACTGTTTACCAGAACGCAGTGCTGATCGATTCACCAGCGGCAGACGGTGGTTGGGAATTCCGTGGTGCCTATGACGCTAACAACGATAATATTGATGATTTCTTCTTCCGTAATTCCATGACTGGAGACAATGGCATCTGGATGATCCAGAATGACTCAGTGGATCAATTTGTTTCTATCACTCCGGTCGAAGATACTAACTTCTCCTTCTACGTGTAGGATAGTCAACAGCTAGCTTTACTGTTGTAATTAACGTCAAGAAAAACCCACCCCTTCTGCTTAAGTTCAAGGGGTGGGCTTTTTGTTCACTTAAATCTGAGTCTAATCTTTCCGAGTGTCAGCGACATTCCCATCTAATTATCAGAAACCAGATCTCGAAGGCATTTACCCTTCTGTTAAGCCTTTTTGCCCCACAGTAAATTGAATGGGGCAAAAACTTGGATCGACACCTCAATGACTTATAGCAAGTCTTATACCCATGAGGTACAAATCTTTGGGTTTTAGGGACTTCGGAGCAGGGAGCAGGGAAGAGGAACCCACCCCTAACCCCTCCCAGGAGGGGAAGAGAATGAAGAGGGAAAAATAATGTGTACCTCATAGCTACGAGAAACGTTATATCTCTGACTTGAAAGAAACGGCTGAACAAAAGCCCAAGCGGATTCGAGACTATTGGGGCGATTCGAACAAAGTTCATTATGTCTGTTGATGTCACTCACCGGTGTTGATAAATCTCGTATCAGGACAACTCCTCTGGTACTTTGAAGGGCGATCGCTCGTAATTTAGCTCTGAATCTTTATGGAGATGCAGGGTTTGACAACATGGCTCAGGCACAAAGAAAATGCCAATTTGGGCTTAATAATATTTTGGCACTTTTTAGAATGAAATAGCCCTAATGCCAACTTAGTAAGTTACGGGATGTGTAACTTACTAAGTTGGGACTGAATTGGGATGGAGTAATTAAAAATTTTTTGGTGCATTACGACAGAAAAGAAAAGCCAAGCACTGTAAACACAGATAACTTTTGGGAGAAAACTATCTTATGGTTCTGATTGAAGCTGAAAGCAATCGCGTAAGGCGAGTAAACTACGAAATAATCTCTGACGACGATATTCCTGCGGTTGCTTCAGGCGGTCAAGCCGTCAGGATTAAAGATACTAATATAGCCGGTGTGCTTAAATTTGAATGGACAGCAGAGGATGGACTGGCTGGTAAGTATGATATTCGTATTGCCCACTTTGATGAAAATGATGGGAACTCTCCACTGACATTTAGTGTCAATGAAAAAGTTTATGACTATACTTTCAATATAGATTTACCTGGGGCTGAAGGTTTCAAAGAGAATTTTGTCCCTCTTAGGGGTGCCAATTCCAGTGGCACTCTAAGTGTTGATGATAATCCAAATCCCATTTTTAAGGGCGTAGACCTTGCTCCAGATAATGTAATAGAAATCTCGGTACTGGCAAGTGGCAATAATAAGGATGATAATTTGGAGCTAGGGCGAATTGATGCCATTGAAATTACCCCAGCTGAAGAGATTATCCCCAGTTTGGATTTGTTCTGGCATCATTCTGTCAGCAGACAAGTTGGTGTGTGGACTCTAAATGAGGAAAGCACTAGCCTCGAGACCGCAGCGTTCATTACCGATCAAAGTGGTGAGGACGTATTAGTACCAGACGACAATCCATGGGAAGGCCGTGGTGTTTTGGATTTAGGTGATGGTAACAGGAATCTTCTGTGGCGTGATACGGTGACCGGCGGTGTTGCCATTTGGAAGATGAAAGGCTCTGAGTTCCAGGACGAGATAATTATTGACCCACCAGCAGATGGCCCAGGTTCAAACCTCGACTGGGAAATCCGTGGCACCGGAGATGTTAACGGTGGTGGTGCAGAAGAAATCTTCTGGTACAACACATCTACTGGAGAAATTGCTGTTTGGGAGATAGATGAAAGCGGGTTTGAGAATGCTACGTTTATTACGGATACCAGTAATGAGGCGATGATTATATCACCTGACAATGACTGGCAGTTACTTGCGGCTGGAGACATGGATGGCGATGGTGACGCAGATGCTATCTGGGAAAATATGACTACCAAACAGTTTGGCTACTGGAAGCTCGATGGTACTGTTTACCAGGAGGCAGTGCTGATTGATGCCCGACCAGCAGACGGTGGTTGGGAATTCCGTGGTGCCTATGACGCTAACCGAGATGGTGTTAATGATTTCTTCTTCCGTAATTCCCAAGGACAGAATGGCATGTGGATGATCGAGAATAACTCACTGGGTGAGATTGTCGGGATCGATACGGTCGAAGATACTAACTTCTCCTTCTACGTTTAGGATAATCAGCAGCTAGCTTTAATTTTGTAATTAAAGTGAACAAGCAGCCCACCCCTTCCGCTTAGGCTCAAGGGGTGGGTTGATTGTTCAGTTCAATCTGAGTCTAATCTTTCCGAGTGTCAGCGGCATTCCCATCTAATTTTCAGAAACCAGATCTCCAAGGCATTTACACTTCTGTTAAGCCTTTTTGCCTTCACGGGGTGACAAGCGAATTGAAAGTACAGGGGTTAGGGAACATTGTCAAGGAGGTATGGATTGATTAAAACTATCATTGACGTTGTCTGGTGAAAATTGCTTCAACTGCTGGGAAATACAACAAGACGAGTCGCTGTAATTTCCCCAATACCTAATACTTAATACCTAATACCTAATACTTAATACCTAATACTTAATACCTAATACTTAATACCTAATCCCTAATCCCTAATACTTAATACCTAATCCCTAATACTTAATACCTAATCCCTAATACCTAATACCTAATCCCTGCCTAGGTTTGAGCTTTGTTGTCACCCCGTGAGCTTTTTGCCCCACAGTAAATTGAATGGGGCAAAAACTTGGCTCAATACCTCAATGACTTAATCAAATAGGGACTTAATGAAATAGGGAATTATTTAACCTGGATTTGGTATAAACCCTAACGTAAGCATTCAGCCTATATTCTTAGGTGAATTGATGTTATATAATAATGAGTTTGTTATCAGTACCAACTCAGTAAAAATTCCATGAACTTTTATGAAGTTCTGATGAAAAGCGCTAATTTGATAGTGACATTTACGGATTTTTATGTCATTTATACTAATGGTAGGATTTTTTTTGAAGTCAAAACGCAAAAAAAAAAATAGGAAGCCTAAAACCAAACTAGTTTTTTGACTAGGTCATCTAGGGATGAAATTTTATCAGGGTATCGTTAGCGAGGAAAACTCTATAAAAGGCTTCAAAAAATTTATCCAGTGAAACTGGATAAGTTTGATCAGGGCATCTTTGAACTATTAAAAGGGGTGTTTTACCCTTATCGATATATCTAGAAGTACGTATCTATAAAGGGACTTTACTCTAGATACATCGATAAGCATGATTAAATTTTCCCCAAAAGTTCACAGACAAATTTCACAGACTCTTATTCCATCTCATGGCAGGGACTTTAAGTAATGCCAGTGTAGTAAGTTACACATCCCGTAACTTACTAATTTTGGACTGAATTGGGATGGAGTCATTAGAAATTTTTTGGTGCATCAGCACGGAAAAAAAAGCCAACCACTGTAAACACAAATAACTTTTGGGACAAAACTATCTTATGGGTAATATTCTTCAAGCAGAGGACATTTTACAAGAAATTTTAAACGATCCAAATAAAGATCAAAAAAGATACATTTTTGAGAATAAAACAGGAGGTATTGATGTTCTTATAAACGGTGAAGTTGTCAAAAAACAAGGTGTCAAAATAGACATTAGTGGCATTAACAACATTGACGACGTTATTAATGGAACGGAGGATCCTCCAGAAGGTGTGCTTACCTTTGATTGGAAAAAAGAGTATGGACCGCTTGGTAAGTACGATATTAGTATTGCCTACTTTGACGAAGCGGATGGGGAATCTGAACTGACATTTAAAGTCAACGGACAGGAAGTTGGTACCTATGTTTATGATCTAAACTTAATTGGTAATAATACAGTACGGCCAACAGCTGAGGCAAAGACTTATGTCCCTCTGGAGGGTGACAATTCAGCTGACACTTTAAGTGATGAGGATAATCCAAATCCCATTTTTAAGAACATAGACCTTGCTCCAGGGGATCAAATCGAAATTTCGGCACTGGCAAGTAGCAATGGTCAATTTCCCCCGAACCAGGAGGATGTAAGAACTTTCGAGCTAGGGCGAATTGATGAGATTGAATTTACCCGAGCCCCCAGTGTGGATCTGTTCTGGCATAATTCTGAAAGTGCAGAAAATGAAACAGTTGAGTTTTGGACTCTAACTGAGCAAGACACTAACGAGAAGCCGACCAAATTAATGAAAGATCAACACTTCATTAAAGATAGTCCGGAGAAGTTGGTACCAGACAACGCTGGATTGAAAGCCTATGGTGTTATAGATTTAGGCGATGGTAACAGGAGTCCTCTGTGGCGTGATAACGTAACCGGTGCTGTTTCGGTTTGGAAGATGAAAGGCTCTGAGTTCGAGAAGGAAATAATTATTGACTCACTACCAGGTGGCCCAAAATTAGATTGGGAAATCCGTGGCACCGGAGATGTTAACGGTGATGGTGCAGAAGAAATTTTCTGGTACAACACATCCACAGGAGACATTGGTGTTTGGGAGATAGATGAAAACGGGCTTCAGAATTCTCAAAATATTACCAACACCAATGGTGAAAACATGATGAAAGCACCTGACAGTGACTGGAAGTTAGTTGCGGCTGGAGACATGGATAACGATGGTGACGCAGATGCTATTTGGGAACATAAGCAGGATAAAACGTTTGGCTACTGGGAGCTTGAGGGTACTGTTTTCCAGAAGTCAGAGGAGTTCGATTTAGTTCCAGGAAACGATGATTGGGAATTCCGTGGTGCCTATGACACTTACGGAGATGGTGTTAATGATTTCTACTTCCTTTCCGGAGATGGACAGACTGGCATGTGGATGATCGACGAAAACCCACTGAATGGTAATATTTTCCTTGAGGATATTGTCCTCATGGATACGTTCGAAGATACTAACTTCTCCTTCTACGTCTAGGATAGTCAGCAGCTAGCTTTAATTTTGTAATTAAAGTGAACAAGCAGCCCACTCCTTCTGCTTAGGCTCAAGGGGTGGGTTGATTGTTCACTTCAATCTGAGTCTAATATTACCAGGTGTCAGTAGCGTCCGCCGTTCCCGTAGCGTGGGCAATGGACAAAAGGGATAATTTAATAATATTGATAGATTAATGATGAAAATTGAAAGTCTGGATAAATGTTTTTAGCCTATGGCCACGGTATTTTAGGTGCTTTGTGGCACAGGCTTCTAGTTGTGGCACAGGCTTCGACGCTGTGATCCAAAAAAGATTAAACTTTTGCTTACCTCTTTTATTCAAAAGCACCTCAAGTAGCACAATCTGTAGCGCATTAGCTGATAGGCGATAGGTGATAGCTTACCCACTAACTACCCTGAGGCAGGGAAAAATTACTCATTTATAATTATTAGCTGACTTGATGTTATATAATATTTAGTTTTTACTCAGTACCAAGTCAGTAAAAATTTCATAAAAATTTCATTAATTTTTATAAAAATCCCTATTTTGATAGTGACATTTACGGATTTTTATGGCATTTATACTAATGGTAGGATTTTCTTTCAGTCAAAACACCAAAAAAAACATGAAGCCTGGAATAAAACTATTTTTGTGACTAAGTCATCTCTTAGGGGTGGAATTTTATCAGGGTATCGTTAGCCAGGAAAACTATAGAAAAGGCTTCAAACAATTTATCCAGTTTGACTCGATAAATTTGAGCAGGGCATCTTTGAACTATTAAAGGGGGTGTTTTACCCTTATCGATGTATCTATAAATAGGTATCTAGAAAGGTATTGTACCCTAGATACATCGATAAGCATGATTAAATTTTCCCCAAAAGTTCACAGACACAGACAAAGTTTACAGACTCTTGTGCCATTTCATGGCAGGGAGCTTGAGTAATGTCCGTGTTGTAAGTTACACATCCCGTCAATTAGTGAGTTGGGACTGAGTTGGGATGGAGTAATTAAAAATTTTTTGGTGCATCAGGACGGAAAAGAAAAGCCAACCACTGTAAACACAGATAACTTTTGGGAAAAAACTATCTTATGGTTCTTATTGAAGCAGAAGGCGATCGCGTAACGCGAGAAAACTACGGAATAACCGGTTTCAACAATATTGATCTCGTTGCTTCAGGGGGTCGAGCCGTCGAGATCATAGACTTTGATAACCCGGTTCCAGTTCCCGGTTTGCTGACATTTACATGGACAGCACAGGATGGACCGGCTGGTAAGTACGATATTAGTATTGCCTACTTTGACGAAGAAGATGGGGACTCTCCCCTGACATTTAGTGTCAACGGACAGGTAGTTGGTACATATGTTTATGATCTAAACTTACTTGCTAATAGACCTGAGCCAACAGCTGAGCCAAGAAATTATGTCCCTCTTAGCGGTGGCAATTCCAGTGGCACTTTAAGTGCTGAGGCTAATCCAAATGCCATTTTTCAAAACATAGACCTTGCTCCAGATGATGTAATACAAATCTCGGTACTAGCAAATAGCAATGGTAACTTTACCGACGAAAATGGTGACGGAACTTTCGAGCGAGGGCGACTCGATGCCATTGAAATTACCCGAATCCCCAGTGTGGATCTGTTCTGGCATAATCCTGTCAATGGACAAGTTGCTTTGTGGACTCTAAATGGCCAGGGCACTAGCGTCGAGACGACAGCGTTTATTACCGATCAAAGTGGTCAGGAGGTGTCGGTACTAGAGAACGATGGATTGAAAGCCAGTGGTGTTATAGATTTAGGTGATGGTATCAGGAATCCTCTGTGGCGTGATACGGTGACTGGCGGTATTGCGGTTTGGAACATGGAACGCTCCGAGTTCCAGGATGCAATCACTACTCAGGCACCAGCAGGTCAACCAGGATCAGACCTCAGCTGGGAAATCCGTGGCACGGGAGATGTTAACGGTGGTGGTGCAGAAGAAATCTTCTGGTACAACACATCCAGCGGAGAAATTGCTGTTTGGGAGATAGATGAAACCGGGTTTCAGAATGCTACCTTTATTACGGATAGCAATGGTGAACAAATGATAGAATCACCATTAAGTTCCTGGCGGTTAGTTGCGGCTGGAGACATGGATGGCGATGGTGACGCAGATGCTATCTGGGAAAATATGACTACCGAACAGTTTGCCTACTGGAGGCTCGATGGTACTGTTTACCAGGAGGCAGTACTGATCACTTCCCGACCAGCAGATGGTCCTTGGGAATTCCGTGGTGCCTATGACGCTAACCGAGATGGTATTGATGATTTCTTCTTCCGTAATTCTCAAGGACAGAATGGCCTGTGGATTATCGAGAATAACTCAGTGAGTGAGGAGAATATCTTAGGTATCACTCCTTCGGTTCCAGATATCGACTTCTCCTTCTACGTTTAGGATAGTCAGCAGGTAGCTTTAATTTTGTAATTAGAGTGAATTAGGATTTACGCAAATCCCTCAATTTAAAGCTACCTGTAGGGTGGGCAAGGTTTTGCCCACCCTACCCATGGATTCTGTGCGTAAGTCCTGTGAATGAAAACCCACCCCTTCTGCTTGCGCTCAAGGGTTGGGACTACTAAGTTGAACCATGTCAGAAACATCCCAAACCTCAGCTCAAGAACAGCTAGACAATACCATGCCAAGCGATGAGCTAATCGCCAGCAAAAAAAAATGGTTTGACTATCCAGTGCGAGTCCATCCCCACCACACTGACTATGCTGGTATAGTCTGGCATGGTACCTACCTTCGCTGGATGGAAGAAGCGAGGGTGGAGTACTTACGCTTGATGGGTATGGATTATAGTGATCTCGTCAGGCTAGGATGTGATTTACCGGTAGTAGAACTTTCTGTACGCTATCACCGGGCAATGCAAATGGGCACAGCGGCAGTTGTCAAGACAGCTATTGCCGAAATGAAAGATGTCCGTATGAACTGGAGTTATCGAATTCAATCCCATGATGGGACAGAACTTTACTTAACCGGTCGTGTGACTCTAGTACCCGTTGACCGAGAGCAGGGTAAGATTATGCGCAAATTACCACCAGCGCTAAAGGATGTATTAGAGAAGTTTTCTAGTTGACGCAATAGAACTGAGGTTATAAAGCTATATCAGCATATTGCCACGCTTGTTGATATTGCTGTTTTATAGTTTCTGCTTCTGCTGTTTTTCCTTGTGCTTGCAAACTTTGTGCTAAACCATGTAATGACCAACCATTTTCGGGATAAATATCTAAATCATCACGAAACGCTTGCTCTGCTTGCTCTGGCTGATTCCCTTGGAGCAGGATTGTGCCTAGCAAATTACGGGTAGGAGAATACCAATCTGGTGGTTCATTATAAACCAGCTTATCTTCTAGTGCGATCGCATTTTTTAAGTGACTAGTTGCTGTCGTGTAATCTTGCTCAAGAGTAGCAATTGAACCGGTTAAGACTTCAAGGGCAATTTTAAGAACACTAGGAGTAGAATTCAAACTCGATATTTTAAGTTCTTCTAAATCAGGATCAGCAACTAAACCTTGTAATTTAGCTAATTCTTGATTAGCTTCTTGTTTCTGACCTTGAGAGGTTAAAGCCATACCTCTAGCATAATGCCAAACACCCGTAGCATATTTCAGATCAGTTTTTGGTGCAGGTGTCTCTAGAATTTTATCCCATTTTCCAAAACGCACTTCCGTATAAAGTGGAACAACAGAAAAATGTTGAATTTTACCAGATAAAGCTGGATTAGCCATCATACTTGGATCAACTGCTGCTGTTTGTTGTGCTGCTTCCATTGCTATTTCACTTTGTCCACTCATTACCGCTGCAAACCAAAGGAAATGGTAGTTATGAGGAACATAAGCAATACTATAAATACTTTGAGGATGGGGGGATGCCAGATAGTTACGATCCGCCATCACTCCTTTTTGATTAGCAATAACAGCATCTTGGTAACGTCCCACTCGAATATAGATGTGAGAGGGCATATGGACTAAGTGTCCTGAAGCGGGAACGAGATTGCGGAGATTATCAGCAGCTTCTATGGCTAATTTGGGTTGTTCTTTCTCAGTGGCATGGATATAGAAGTGAGTAGCTCCGGGATGCTTAGGATTTCTTTCTAAGACTGATTCTAATGTTGCTAAAATTGGCTTGGCTTCTGGTTTGAGTTCCCCATTATCCTGCCAGTAGTCCCAAGGCATGGTATCCATTAGGGATTCTGCGTATAGAGTTGCGATATCTAAATCATCAGGATAATCTTGAACAACCTGCTTCATTGCTTGACCATAAGCTAGATCAAGGGAGGAACGATCTGCCATTGGTTGTTCTGAATAACGCTGTGCTAAAGCTTTAATATAAGCCTGTTCCTTTGGAGATGCCTTGTTACTTAGTGCGATCGCTTGTTGAATTGCTTGCCAAGCTTCTGCTACTTGTTCATCTGCCATGGGTGCATTGATATTTGGTCCTTGAACATAAGCTAATCCCCAATAGCACATGGCACAATTAGGATCTAGCCTACTTGCTTCTTTAAAAGCACGAGCAGCTTCAGCATGATTAAAACCGTAGGTAAGGATTAAACCTTGATCAAAATACTTTTGAGCTAAGTCTGAGGTAGTGGAAATAGGATAATGATAATTCCCAAGATTATCTCTTAGTTCTACTCGTTCAATATTTTCCTGGGCAGATGACGCTGAAACTGGATCATTAAACAGGAAAGGGGATAGTAAAATAGGAATAATGATTAATCCTAAACCGACTATAAAACTTATCATCAAAGTTTTAAGCTTTTGATTCATTTTGTTGTTCCTCATACAGTCCCCAATCCCCATCGCTGCTGCATCAGTTAGCCTCAGAAAACTGAATTGCTGCATTTAGTCATTAGTCATTTGTAATCCACCAAAGTCTGTTGGTAGTTACAAATGACCAATGACTAATGAGTGTTTACTACAAAAGTGATGACTTATGAAATTGCAGGGCAATTCACATTTGTGCCACCTAAACCACAATACCCATTAGGATTTTTAGCCAGGTACTGTTGGTGATAGCCCTCCGCGTAATAAAACTCAGGAGCATCTAGTATTTCTGTGGTGATATTACCATGACCGGCGGCCTTCAGAGCTTGCTGATAAGCGTTTTGTGAGGCTTCCGCTAGCTTCTTTTGGTCTTCGGAATAAGTATAAATTCCTGAACGGTACTGAGTACCAGTATCATTGCCTTGGCGCATGCCTTGGGTAGGATTGTGGCTTTCCCAGAAGACTTTCAAGAGTGCTTCGTAACTGATTAGTTTTGGGTCAAATACCACCAGCACTACTTCATTGTGACCGGTCATGCCTGTACAGACCTCTTGATAGGTGGGGTTAGGGGTGACTCCAGCAGCGTAACCTACTGCGGTAGTGAACACTCCCTCTTGTTGCCAGAATCGGCGTTCTGCTCCCCAAAAACATCCCATGCCAAACATCGCCATTTCCAATCCATCAGGATAAGGGGGTTTGAGAGGATTGCCATTGACGTAGT
This sequence comes from Moorena sp. SIO3H5, assembly GCF_010692395.1. Taxonomy (GTDB): domain Bacteria; phylum Cyanobacteriota; class Cyanobacteriia; order Cyanobacteriales; family Coleofasciculaceae; genus Moorena. The sequence goes on along the minus strand of NZ_JAAHHS010000033.1, from coordinate 10,130 downwards.
GACGCTCGGGTACTGGCATGACTTCTGAGCGTCCGGGTAAGGCTTCCTCAGGAGTAGGCACGGTAAGCTTTTTCTTAAATCCGAAGAGTACCATCAGTTTTAAATTTTAGTTTTGATCAATGTCTGGACTTACTTAACATTTTGCAACATTTATGACCAAATTACTCATTCGTTAGTGTTAACTACCAATAGAAGCTTTACTGGCTATTGGCTAACTACTAATAAAGACTAACAGGACTAAACACTCTCCGACTCAGGAAGAGGATGATTTAGTTTTTGCTAGACTACGATATTCCCAAGCTGGAACAAACTTAGGGTCTCGCCACAACCCTCGCCGATATCGTTTGGCATTGGCTTCAGCACTATCGACCATTTCCGCACTGGGGCAATCTTTCAGATAAGGCCGATATACCTGTGCTAGTCCTTCTTTTACTAGGACTTCCTGGACAAAGGTGCCATCGGTTAAGCGTACTTCACTGACGCTGCGCCCATAGCGGTCAGTATCAGTTACAGTCAAAACTACCTGATTATCGCTTTGTTTTACCAGTTCCTGAAGTCGCTCCTTGGCTTTATTTCCCCATTTGAATTGACTTTTGTCTACCAATTTGCGGCTTTGCTTCTCTTTTTTGGAATGGGCAATTTCTGGAGCGTCTATACAGGCAAACCGAACTTTGACATCTTTGCCAAACCTGTCAGCGACGAGAATGGTATCCCCGTCAGATACCCGTTTGACAGTGTAATTCCCGATTCCTAACTGGTCTAGAAGGGCAGCACATCCGAACAGACTCAGGATTAGGACGGAGGCTACTATCCATTTGAAAATGTTTTGGATTAGTTGGCGAGTTGGATTCATGGTCAATTACTGTTGACGAGTGTACAGCTTAGCTAAAAAACTCTACTTTTGCCCTATTCCCTGGTTCGACTTTCCGATCAATCCTACTCTCACATCGAAATTACTGTATACTATTATATCAATCCGAAGTCAAACCTCAGAAAAATCCGTGTTACTCTGGGTAACCTCTTCGCCATCTTGCGAGACTTCTAGATGTTTCCATACTTCCATTGGTTACATCCGTTAACCATCCGTTACTCCAACTGACTACTATCACAACTCCGACAGGGATGGCTATAGATTTGACTCTGTATTAATTGATGTTCTCAAGATTCAATCCTAACTACTCAATATGACTATGGTGCTTAAAACGATAACTCTAGTGTCTTCAACTCTAGTTTCTTCTCTCTTATGTCTCAGTTATCTAGGGTTGCCAGCTCAAGCCCAATCCAACACTTTTGCTAATTGCGATCTAGGCGATGATTTAAGTGGTCGTGATTTGAGCTTTGGGAATTTTAGTAACTGTAATTGGAGAAGTATTAATTTAAGAGGGGCTAATTTATCAGGGGCTTATCTCAATAGTATTTTACTCAACCCTAAACTTCAATCTTACCAACGACGGGCGACCGAAGAAGTCAGTTCTGATCTGACCAATGCGAATCTCCAGGGAGCAGATTTAACTCTCGCTAATTTAGAAAGAGCCATCCTGACAAATGCTAATTTAGTAGCTGCTCGTTTATTTGATGCTGACTTAACATCGGCTACATTAGAAAATGCTAAATTAGATAAGGTTTTTGCTCCTGTGGTTCTCTTATATGAGGCTAATTTAAAAGGAGCCACATTAAGTTTGGGGGATTTAACCGGTGCGAGCCTGGCTAGCTCTGATTTAAGTAATACCTATCTGTATAGAACCAAATTAAGCTATGCTGACTTACAAAATGCTAATCTAAGTGGGGCTAATTTAACGGAAGCTAACTTAATCGGTGCTAATTTAACGGGGGCTAATTTAACTGGGGCTAATTTGACTGGGGCTAATTTGTGTAATGCCACTATGCCTGATGGTAAAGTATCTCAGCAAGGTTGTCCTTAATGTCATGATCAAGCAGTAAATTGTAAATTATGGAAAACGAACTGGCAGCAAAAGCCGAAAAAATACCAGAAATCAAAAATGATGTCTGTCGTACCGCAGTAGTAATGGCGGCGAAACGTGCTATTGAATCGAAAAGGGCAGACCGACTTTTTGACGATCCTTTTGCTGCTCAGTTAGTTGGGTCTAAGCAAATACAGTCTTTGATGGATTATTGGGAAAAACAAGACGGTAAAGACCCGAAATCAAATACCCTTCGCATCCAGTTTGTGGCAGTGCGAACTAAATTTTTTGATGATTTTCTGATATCTGTAATACCAGAGGTACGTCAAATTGTAATTTTAGGGGTGGGGTACGATACTAGGGCATATCGCCTACCCTTACCACCTGAAATATCTATATACGAGATTGATTTACCAGAAATCATGTCTCGCAAAGAAGCAATTCTTAAGGATATTCCATCTAAATGTCATCGCCAGTCCATCGCCACAGATTTGCAAAAACCTTGGGTGCATTTATTAAAAAATCATGGATATAAATCTAATCAACCGACAGTTTGGTTGATGGAAGGTTTATTGATGTATCTGGATAAAAAAGAGATAGATACATTACTGCGAACAATTTCTGATATCAGTATCAAAGGTAGTTATTTGGGTGCAGATTTAATAAGTGTAAAGTCGTGGCAAATAGGCTCCAAAACTCAGAAGGGATTAATTAGTAAAAATTGGCGTTTTGGCACCGACGAACCAGAAGAATTATTTGCTAATTATGGGTGGAATGCGTCAGTTATCCAACCTGGAGAAATAAGAGCAAATTATGGACGTTACTCTGTCCAAATCGCACCCCGTTCAGTACCTGGAAGGCGACGTTCCTTTATGGTGACCGCTAAAAAAGAATGATGGATATCCTAGACTAAATTACATTTTACTTATCAATACAATACTCTAGATTTAATAAGACATAGGGAAACAAATTTGTAAACCATCCCCCCCATATTTCTTTAGCTTTTTCGCCTTCAATAAAGGAGTTGACAATACGTTGCCATTGCGGGTCACTCTTAGGGAGAATCATGCCATAGAAATCACAGGTCAGTGGCTGATCTGGAGATAAGGTGTACTGGGATGGGGAGAGTCCTTGTCTGGTGACTTCTCCAATTAATAAAATACCATCGCTTGCAAAGGCATCAATATCGCTATTGACTAATGCTTTGACTCCTTGAGACCTACCTATGTCTCCAGGAAAAACTATTTTCTGAGCATTAGGATAGGTTTGCTCAATAAATTTTTCTGTGAGGCTACTGGGAAGCACTCCAATTTTTAAACTGTCAAGGCTTTGGTAACGATTGAAGACTCTCGGTTGTTGAGAATCCACTAAAAAGTGTGTGCCAGTAATAAAAAATGGTGTCGAGAATTTTATCCCTTCAATATCACTTCTAATAGTATTAGGGCCACACTCCAAATTTACAGTTTCATCTCGGACAATAGCAAAGCGATTTTCCAAGGTTGATTGAATGGCAACAACGTCTAGTTCTATGGGTTTATTGAGTTGTTGGGCAACTTTGTCTTTTAAGGAATTGAGTAGGTCAAAGCAATACCCTTTCCATTCTCCGTTGGCATCAATGTATCCGAAAGGAGCAGCATCTTTTCTAATACCAACTTTTATGGTTCCAGTGCGTTTAATTTGGTCTAAAACTGTTTCTGAAGGCTTCCGTATTGGCTCAATGGCAAGTTGTGGTATGATACTTTGGGGAGGTTGACTGCCAAAGGATTCCTCTAGTTGTTCTGGAGTTAAAGATTTGACTAAATGTAGATCTAGGGAATTCTCAGAGAGGACTTTGGCATAGCTAACACTGAGGTAAGGTCGATAGTTTGGCAAATCCCGAATATGAGTATTAACAAAAGCTAAGCTTAAGGCTTTTAGGTAAGAAAGTCCGACCTGAGGATTGGAACCAAGTAATTCTCTAGGAAACAGGGCAAAATCGTCGTCCGATGCACCACTAGTGGAGAAGTGGTTGCCATCAACAATCATTGCCAGATATTTTTCTGGGGTATTGAGCCAGATGAAGGGGTGAATCTGTTCTGGGACAGTTGGTGCTACTATGTCGTGGCTACCTGCCATAATCATGACTGGCACTTGAATTTTACCCAAGCTAGCTGGACCAAGGGCTGTGCTGGTAATAGGATTAACAGCGATTACTGCTTTGACCCGTGGATCCTGCAAGTCATAATTAAACGGGGGTAAGCGATTGGCAAGGCATTGGAGCAGTACAGAGAGATTGAAGGTTGGGTCTTGATCAGGACACACTTGGCGCAGTCTTAAATCATTAATTTCTGCACCTGCTACGGCTAACGCTGTGTAACCCCCGAAGGAATGACCAATCACACCTACCTGTTCCAGATTCAGCTGATTAGCAAAATTAGGGTCAGATTTAGATAGGTCTTCCAGCTCATCGAGCACATATCTAATATCTAAGGGTCGTTCAATAAACTCTACTGGATTGATTCCATTGGCTAGTCCCTGTAGTACAGCTTGAGAATATTCAACATTACTCCCGACGTGTTCAGGCACCGCTACAGCAATGCCATGGGATGCTAAGTGTTCTGCTAAATAGGTGAAATGGTTGCGATCTGAGGCAAAGCCATGGGACATGACTACTAAGGGGGCTGGTTTGGGATTGCTTTGGGGTAAGTACAGAGCAACCTCAAACTTGGTTTCTCCGGATAACCCTAGAGGGGATTGACGGCGGCGACCGGAAAGGGTGATGATTTGCTCTGTGAAGTTATAAGGACCTGGTTGTTGTAAGTCTGTTAACTGGGAGACATCAATGGTATTCTCGGCAGCGGCTTCTCGGGTGGCTTGGTTTGCGATCGCATTCACGGCTGCATCTCGATATCGAAATAGAGTAGCTAGCTCTTTTCGGACATCGAAGATATAGTCAGTATCAATCAACATCCCCTCGGTAGGAAACTGGCGCACTATATTCATTAGAGTTAGACCTTCCGAGTCAGCTGCTGCCAAAACCAGCGCCCCCCTAAGACTATGTAAACCATTGCGACCAGGGTGGGTTTTGATCATCTTTCCCAAACCTTCCAGAAATGCTTCTCCCATGGGGGATTTACCTAAGCGGGAGATGGCCACAGGACTGATTTTAATCCGCTTTTGGAGTAGCATCCGCAACTGTTCCAAGGCTTCTGGGTTCAGCATTTGGGCGTAGAACTCAAATTCCTTAGTGATTCTGCCCTCATTGGCGAAAATTTCCAGGGATTCCCGGGAAAGGGACAATTTTAACGGACCATAGTTAAAGTAAATGTATTCTGCACTAAGGGCTGGTGTTGGTTTGACTACTGTGGGGAGTATCCCTAAACCAAGGAATAAGCAAGTATATAAAAAACCTAGTAGTTTCTTGGGTTTGGCTTTTGCTTTCACGAGTCTAGTCTTCTCAGTCTTAGGCTTGATGAGGAGGATTATAATACAAACGAAGAGCAATGTATTGTTGAGACTTCTAGTTATAATAATTAATTAATTCAAGTCATCAGCAGGTGAATAATTTGGTAAGCATTCAGCTATCAGCATTCAGCTATCAGTTATCAGCTAATGCGCTACGCGCACGCTACGCGAACAGCTATTAGTCATCAGTTTATGCGCTATACACACGCTACTTGATGTGCTTTTGAATAAAATAAGCTGACCGCTGACTACTGACCACTGACCGCTGATCGCTGAATGCTTACATAATTTGGTCTTGATATTTCTGATCATAATAGCATTGTGCAATTATAATTAACTTTTCAATTAGCTTTCAACTGGGCTTGTTTTTCTGCTTTGATTTTCCGGAGTCGAGCTACTGCAGGATGAGGATTCAAGGCTTGAGCTTTACGCTGTTGATGTCCCCACTCTAGCCAGTCAGCAATGTATTGACTGACTGTGTCTTTGTTCTGTAGATAATATAGAATTGTAGCGTAGACCTCTTCTAAGGTTAGAGTTGAGTATATTTTCGCAATTTCTTCAGCAGTACGCTCTTTAAATAAATACTCGTACAATACGGTTTCAATGCCAATTCGATGACCTTTAATGCGAATGTCATCAGGAGCCATAAAGTTAAAATAGTCTTCTAGTTGCATAATAAATTTGATGGCAATCGCGTGTTAAAATTAGATTTGCACAGAAGATTGATGGAAACAGTAAATAGGACATAGTGATGCATCTATTTTTGATAATTATACCAATAATAGTATCTATAATTTACCAAAATTAAACAGACATGACCACTAATAGTAAAGGTTTGGGATTGCCATAGGATAACTAATTTTAGTATAAATTAGAGTCAACTTGGGCTATGTTTGCTGAATCTCAGAAATAATTCCTGGCTCCCATTGAATGACCACACCGCGATCGGGTCAGACCTCAGCTTGGTGGCCCTGGAATGCTAAGTCACTCTGTCTTAAGGGAAAATATAGTTTGCTGGGACGTTGCTGATGGAGAAAGGAAACTATTGGACAATTCTCCGCCATCTTCCCCATCTTTTTAGTGTTTTATTACAAATCGGGCAAATATGACTACTACTTCCACTGGACGCTGGCAATTCTGGATTGATCGAGGTGGTACCTTTACGGACATTGTGGCCAAACGCCCGGATGGGCAGTTGATAATTCATAAGCTGCTGTCGGAAAATCCTGAACGGTACCAAGATGCTGGAGTACAGGGAATTAGAGAGATTTTAGACATCCCTGTTGGTAAGCCGATACCCAGTGATGCCATTGAAGCGATCAAGATGGGAACGACAGTAGCCACCAATGCGTTATTGGAACGGAAGGGCGATCGCACTGTCCTAGTAATTACTAAGGGCTTCCAAGATGCCTTGCGCATTGGTTATCAAAATCGCCCGAATATCTTTGCCCGTGAAATTGTGCTCCCTGAAATGCTCTATGAACGGGTGATTGAAATAGAAGAACGCTACAGTGCCCAGGGTGAAGAGCTAATCCCGATAAATCTGGTTGAAACCCGCCAATCCTTGCAAGCTGCTTATGATGACGGTATTCGTAGCTGCGCCATTGTGTTGATGCACGGCTATCGCTATCCCACTCATGAACAGCAGATAGCGACCATAGCATTAGAGATTGGTTTTACCCAAATTTCAGTATCTCATCAAGTGACCCCTTTGATGAAGTTAGTCAGTCGGGGGGATACCACAGTGGTTGATGCCTATTTATCACCGATTCTGCGTCGCTATGTAGATCAGGTAGAACAACAGTTGCAGCTTGGCGGGTTGACTAATGAAGCTTTGGAAAATAACCTTCAATCTACCCGGCCTGAAGGCTTACAGGGAAAAACCTCTGGACTATTGATGTTCATGCAGTCAAATGGAGGACTGGCGGACGCGCAACAGTTTCAAGGGAAGGATAGTATTTTATCAGGACCTGCTGGCGGTATTGTCGGAGCAGTACAGACTAGTCGAATTGCTGGTTTTGAGAAGATCATTACCTTTGACATGGGTGGCACCTCTACAGATGTCGCCCATTACAACGGGGAATACGAGCGTACCTTTGAAACTGAGATTGCTGGGGTACGGTTGCGCACGCCAATGATGGCAATTAATACAGTAGCTGCCGGTGGTGGCTCCATTGTCCAGTTTGATGGTGCCCGTTATCGGGTAGGACCAGAGTCAGCTGGGGCAAATCCAGGTCCTGCTTCCTACGGTAAGGGGGGTCCGTTGACGGTGACCGATTGCAATGTGATGGTAGGGAAGTTGCAGCCAGGGTTTTTTCCCAAGGTGTTTGGAGCGGATGGTAACTTGCCGTTAGATGCTGAGGTGGTAAGGCAGAGATTTGAAGGATTGGTAGAGCAGATTGGGGATAACCGCAAACCAGAGGAAGTAGCAGCAGGATTTTTAGCGATCGCAGTCGAGAAGATGGCCAATGCCATTAAACAGATTTCTCTACAACGGGGCTATGACGTTTCCGAGTATACCCTATGTTGCTTTGGCGGTGCTGGTGGGCAGCATGGGTGTTTAATTGCGGAAGCCTTAGGGATCAAGCGAGTGTTCATTCATCCCTTTGCTGGAGTATTGTCAGCTTATGGCATGGGTTTAGCCGATATCAGGGTATTGAAAGAACAGTCAGTTGAAGCTGAGTTACTAGAGGGGTTGGAGTTAGAGGGAATTTTAGCCAAGTTGGTGGCTCAGGGAATAGAAGAGTTGAACCACAACCATGCCCAGGATCGGAATAGTAACGAGATTGAAGTGATTCGCCGAGTCCATTTGCGCTATGAGGGCACCGATTCAGCTTTGGTTGTTGGGTTTGGTCGGATTGATCAGATCACGGAAGAGTTTGAGGGATTGCATCAACAGCGCTATGGATTTATCGTGCCAGGGAAAACCTTGATGGTCGAAGCGGTTTCGGTAGAGTTAGTAAAGCGGATGGCTATCCCAACAGAACCGATACGGTCTCGTCACAGTGGTGAAATGTGTGCTCCCGTTGCCACAGTGCAAATGTATACCGCTAATCGGTGGTGGGATACCCCTGTGTTTAGGCGAGAGGATTGGCAGCCAGGGGATTCGGTGCTGGGTCCGGCTTTAATTATTGAGGCAACTGGAACCAATGTGATTGAGCCTGGTTGGAAGGCAGAGGTGAGTGAACGGAATCATTTGATATTAGTTAAATCTGGTTTGGGAGAGCAGCAAGACAACCTGGAAATGTTGACTAATAGCACTATAGATCAGCTGCAACCAAATACTGTTCAAGCTTCACCCCATCCTGACCCGGTCATGCTGGAAATCTTTAACAATCTATTCCGTTCCATAGCAGAGCAAATGGGCACGACTCTCCAAAATACCAGTTATTCAGTCAATATCAAGGAACGGCTAGACTTTTCCTGTGCGATTTTTGACCAACAAGGGCAATTGGTAGCCAATGCGCCTCATATTCCAGTGCATTTGGGGTCAATGAGTGAAAGTGTCCGCAGCTTGATTGATGCCCATGGTGATAGTCTCAAACCTGGGGATGTCTATATTCTCAACAATCCCTATAACGGTGGCACTCATCTCCCAGATGTCACCCTTGTTACTCCAGTTTTCCTCAACTCTTCCCTAGGGCTAAAGGAACCTTCTCCCCTCTCCCCTTTATTCTTTGTAGCTTCCCGAGGACACCATGCTGACATCGGTGGTATCACTCCTGGTTCGATGCCTCCTAACAGTACCAGCGTGAAGGAAGAAGGGGTATTAATTGACAATTTTCTACTGGTTGAGAATGGTAAATTCCGAGAAAATGAAATCACCCAACTCCTGTTAGGGGGTCAATACCCAGTCCGGAATCTGACTCAGAATATAGCTGATTTACAGGCACAGATTGCTGCCAATGAGAAGGGTGTGCAAGAGTTACGGCAGATGGTAGCGCACTATGGATTAGAGACAGTGCAAGCCTATATGGGTTATGTCCAAGATAATGCTGAGGAGTCGGTGCGCCGAGTGATTGATGTGCTGACAGATGGTAATTTCAGCTATCAGTTAGATGGGGGTGCTAAGATTCAGGTCACCATTACTATTGACCGGAACAACCGTAGTGCCAAGATTGATTTTACGGGTACCTCGCCTCAGTTAGATAGTAATTTTAATGCACCGTCAGCGGTATGCAAAGCAGCAGTGCTATACGTCTTCCGCACCCTAGTGGATGATGATATTCCCCTGAATGCCGGTTGTCTGAAGCCTTTGGAGGTGATTATTCCCGAAGGTTCTATGCTCAATCCTCGTTATCCAGCAGCAGTGGTAGCGGGGAATGTGGAAACATCCCAAGCAATAAGCGATGCGCTCTATGGTGCCTTAGGAGTGATGGCCGCTTCTCAGAGTACTATGAATAATTTTACCTTTGGCAATAAGCGCTATCAATACTATGAAACCATTTGTGGAGGCTCTGGGGCAGGGGTTGATTTTGATGGAACAGATGCGGTACATACTCACATGACGAATTCTCGCTTAACTGACCCAGAAGTTTTGGAATGGCGATTTCCAGTACTGTTGGAAAGGTTTGGGATTCGCCCCGATAGTGGGGGTAAGGGCGTTCATTGTGGGGGTAATGGCGTGATTCGCCAGATTCGTTTCCTAGAACCTATGACTGCAGGCATTCTATCTGGACGTCGAGTGGTGAAGCCTTTTGGCCTAAATGGTGGTGAAGCCGGTGCTTTGGGAAAAAATTATGTGGAACGGAAGGATGGAACGCT
>NZ_JAAHHS010000329.1 GCF_010692395.1 Moorena sp. SIO3H5 | reverse complement strand
TATAACTACAGGGGGTCAGCAGCAGATCAAACATCGAAGCCCTCAAGCCCACATCGCGCGATTTGGTTGCGGGTAAAACACCAAGGCCCCAAGAGTATGAGCCAAGCGTGCCTGGTCAACTTGTAGTAGTACCTAACCTGGGGAAAGCCCCAGACAAAACCTAGAAAAAATTGACTTAGTATACAGCGTCAATGTTACCGTTAAATCTCTTTCTAAAGAAAGAGGTAGGTGGTTAATACCTCTTGTAATAAATGTAATGCAATCCATGGCGTAATGATCTCAAGATAAAGAGATTGTAGTTACTTGATGGAGTAAACATCCGCAACAGAATCTACTATACTGCTTGTTTTTGGAGTCACCACTCACCCATGCCTACTTCTAAAACCAAAACCAAAACTACCAAGCCGACCAAGCCTACCTTCTCAGCAGATATGGTTCGTACCTATCTTCATGAGATCGGTCGCGTACCTCTGCTGACCCATGAGCAAGAAATTGTTTATGGTAAGCAAGTGCAGCAAATGATGGCACTCTTAGGAGAAAAAGCCACCTTGGAACAGGAGCTAGAGCGCGAATCGACAAATGAAGAGTGGGCTTCGTACATAAATAAGAGCGAAGCAGAACTGAAAAAAGCCATAGACCAAGGTACTCGTGCCAAGCGCAAGATGATTGAAGCGAATCTGCGCCTAGTAGTAGCGATCGCTAAGAAGTATCAGAAGCGCAACATGGAATTCTTGGACTTGATCCAGGAAGGAACCTTGGGCTTAGAGCGAGGGGTTGAGAAATTTGACCCAACCCGGGGCTACAAGTTTTCCACCTACGCTTATTGGTGGATTCGGCAAGCGATTACCCGTGCGATCGCTCAGCAAGCTCGTGCAATTCGGCTGCCTATCCACATTACTGAAAAGCTCAACAAAATTAAGAAAGTACAACGGGAGCTATCCCAGACCCTAGGTCGCAATGCTACTCCCACCGAGATTGCTAAGGAGTTGGAATTAGAACCAGCTCAGATTCGGGAATACTTGAGCATTGCTCGTCAACCCATCTCTCTCGACGTTCGCGTCGGAGATAACCAAGACACAGAGCTGTCTGAGCTGCTAGAAGATGATGGTCTAACACCGGTTAACTACACCACTCAGGAGTCCTTGCGGCAAGACCTAAATCTGCTGTTAGCAGAACTTACCCCCCAACAGCGGGAAGTGCTAGCGCTACGCTTTGGGTTAGAGGATGGCAAAGAGCTGTCTCTGGCTAAAGTTGGTAAGCGACTTAACCTCAGTCGTGAACGGGTACGCCAGTTAGAGCATCAAGCCTTAGCACAGCTACGGCGTCGCCATGCTAATTTCCGAGAGTACATCGCTAGCTAGCTAATGGTTGAATGTCTTCCAAGCATGAGTGGTAGCCAGAAACGGTTACCACTTATTTTTTTGTAAAGAAATGTAAAAAACCCCGAAATCTCTGTTCTTACCTTTGGAGTATTTCTATAGTGAGAGTAAAACTTACATCACTGTATTAAGTTCACCTATAAATTCACAAAATTTTCACATCAAAACGGGAGAGTGAGGAGGTAAAAAACCTGGGGTAGCCATTTAAGAAGCAATTTGTAAGTTAACCTGGACGAAAAATTATTCTAAGGTTTGAATAAAAGATGAGTCTAGATTCACCTATTTCAGCAAAAGGTCACTGTCTTGATGGAGCGCGGTCATAGTTGCTTAGAGCAAGGGTCAACTAGCTGGGTGAACGCTGGTAGTCAAGCTTCAGCAAAATTTCCGGCTATGACCAGCGCCAACTGTGACAGTTGATAAACCGTTCAACAAAGGAACAAACCAAAGCCTAGTTTAGGCTTAAATAGGATTATAACCTCAAGAGTTAACATAACTCTGGTTTAAGAAAAATTAACTTTTTCTGATTGATTATAGTTTCATCAGTTGATGCTCTAAACTCTCAGAATTTTTGCTTAGGGTGTATTACAGTTTTTTTTCAAAGGGGGTAAGTATGATGCTTAACCAATTAACTGGATCGTTCTTGTCAGCGCGTCAACTGCTAAATATTAGAAAACTACCCCTGACAAGGCTATTGCTAACCATAGGATTGGTAACCACCTCATCAACTATAGCAACAGCAACACCTCAACGGCCAGATCAAGCCATTGATACTACAGGTAGAGCGTACACTCAAGCAACAAGTCCAAATGCATCAATGCCTGATGATGGCATCTACTTCTATGGTGAATCCTCACAACCAGGAGAGATCGGTAAAGAATATCTAGTATTTGAAGCGAATCAGGGCAACGTGCTTGGTGCGGTATATATGCCTCAGTCAGAATATAGCTGTTTTTACGGCACCGTAGATTCAAAACAAATGAATTTGACGGTTATTGATCCCTACAACCAAACCGCTTTGTCCCATACCATTGCCCGTCAACAACGTTCACCCATTGCTGCAGTTGGTCAACAGCTAACCCTTGACCATCGCTATAGCGCTATGACTTATCCTTACAAAGTTGGACTAGAAGGATATCAACCCATTAGTTATATTAGTGATGGTGACCAGGAAATTTTGAGGGTTTGCCGGGATAACTACCAAGGAAGAGTCACTGAGTGATTAATGCTCCCTAGGAATAATACTAATTGTTAGGTAATTCAAGGAAAGAATTGACCATTAACAACCTGGGATTAGGGGTAAGTCTTAATAATTTAGGGAGCATTAAATCAAAAATCCAATCTCTAAAATTTAAATGCTAATTAAACTCTAAAATTGGCACAGTTACTCATAATCCAGCAACCAAAGCATTTAGCTCAGATTGCATTTGAGTAGAAACTTGCTCGTAACAAGCATCAACATAATCTTGATCCCGAGCAGCAACACGACCATAACGCTCAAAAACAATCGGAGGGCAAACACGAGTTGTAATCGCTATGGGCAAGGGTATATTGGGTAGAGGACCAATCGCCAATCCCCAAGGCAAACCGAGATAAATTGGGAAAACTTGTGGGTCAAGACCAAATAACCAGGGTATCCCCAACTCATGCAGTTGTCGTGCCTGTTCATAGCAGTCACCTAAGACAATCAGGGTATCATGGGCACCGTTGGATATAATCGGAACAATGGGAACTTTTTCTCGTAGTGCCAGTTTAATAAAGCCCTTACGTCCAGCCAATTGAATTTGATGACGCTGGCTATAGGGACGGAATACATCTTGGGCACCCCCTGGATAGACTAAGACACTAGCTCCCTTACGAAAAGCAGCGATCGCCATTTGGGGATTAGCCATGACTGCCCCCATCTTTGCCGCTAGCTGCGCCACGCCTGGATCAATTTGCCAGGCATTGGAATGCATCAGACCATAAACTGGACGCTGGGTGCCAAAGCGGCGAAACCAATCATACATCATCATCACCATATCAGGGGAAGCTAATCCACCATTGTGGGAACCAACCAACAGCACCTTACTCTCAGGAATGTGCTGCCAGCCATCAGTTTTAACCCGAAAGTAGTAGCGATAAAACCATTCCCACTGGGGCAGATAGGATTCAATTACTTCTGGATCTCGCTCTTCTAAAGACCAACCAAACCGATGCGTCAAGGCTATACTATTGAGTTAACTACAGTTCAATCCTATTGCAAAAAAACTCAGCTAGAGGTTAAGTTGATTACTAAAAGGTCTTACCAGGGATGCGACTGTATTCGTAAGCATATGCGCTACGCGCACGCTGTGGGAACAGCCGTCAGCAGTCAGCCTTGGCCAAAGATCACGCTAGGCGAATGGCTGATAGCTGATAGCTGTTCGCGTAGCGTGGCCAAAGGCCTTTAGCTAATCGCTGATAGCTTACCTGTATTGTTTGTTACATTGTTGCTTTAGCGCTTAGTGTATTTATTTCCTCTTGCTCCGGGTCTCGGTCAAAAATGAGTATATATTTCATGTCAGGCATCAGTCTGCGCAGAACTTGTAGATGAGCCTCAGCGTCAGTTCGGCGACGAAAGCGAGCGACAATAATTCGCTGCATTTTAGGAAGTGGCTTGATAATACACCATGGGCTTAGTCGATCACGGTAGGTCATAACACCCTGCTCCATCATGTTTGATTGATTATTCTGATAATTTTGATAAATAGATGAAATCTCTTTGACTAAACCTACCGATGCAGCGAGTTAGCGTGGTCTTGGGGGAAACCCCCACTCGCGCTTTGCATCAATAACAGTTATAAAACTAAAGTTATAGCCGTTAGAACTTTAAGCAGTGGAACACTTCAAGACATTGCTTTTAGCGCCTCTACTTTCTAGGGTGATCTGACCACGGTTAGATCACCTAAATAGTCTGCTTGCAGTTGATCTGCTTGTATAGATGTCCAACCCTCCGACCCTATCTATAAAAGCAGCTATAGTAGAATGCTGTGTTGCCAAATTGCCGATTTAAATCAAAAAGCTTCCGTTATCTGTTAGCCATTACCCATTACCCATCCCCGATTTGCTGTTGATGATAAGGACATAGCAAATTCCTAATTACCTGGGGAATCTCCTCAAAATGCTCCAAGAGAAAATCCATCAGGGCAAGATTGCGCAAATCAATTGGCTGGGGACGGCGATAGTTGTGACCGCTGGAAAACCAGCGCTGAACGGTGGCAGTTGAGCGCGAGCAGATACTAGCTATTTGTTCGTAATTCACATCCCATTTATGATAGAATTGTCTAGGAGTCATACCCAGTTGGCAGTTGCTGTAGAGTTCAATTAGATCTTGCTCTCGTTGAGTTAGAGTCCGGGGAGGGGTTCTATATTGATCGTCGAAACGGTATCTCCCAGAGGGAGTTCGTAGCACATTGGGTGATTTCAAATAATTTCGAGGGCCAACAGCCTCAGTGCAAGTCCAAGAATAGGAATCTTTATAGTTGGTTGTTAGCTTACCCTTAGGATGCCGAGGTTCAATGTCTTCTTCCCAAGCGGTATCTGCAACGATCCAAGCCGCACTAGGGGAGTCTTTGTCGAGCCAGATCAGGTAGCAAATTGCCCATTGGCATTGATGCCTGGCGTAGGCGTAGAAGAATCCAATCACAACACCCCAGTCCATTTGACCGTTTAGAGGTCGCCACCTAATGGGTGAGCCTGTTTGATAACGGGGTGTTGCTGTAGGGTTCCAGGTAGCTGGGGGGTCTATTGATGGTGGCGCAATTTCTGTTTTAATGGGGTCAAACAGTAGATCAGAGTCTACCTGGCGGATGGTATTTAAATAACTGGCTATCAGTTTTCCGGTCAGATTCTCAGTTAGGTGCTGGATTAGGACGGTAGCTAGAGTTTTTAGTTCTGGTTCTTCTATATCCATTGACTCTGCATTGAAGTCTGCATCGCCGTAGTGCTTTAAATGGGACAACAGTTGTGTGATGCCGAATTCGTCTAAGGCTTGCTGATAGCTAGGAGGCTGATCGCTTTTGTCTCTAACTGTTTCTACCATAGGAAACTTGCTGGTAATTACATCAATAGTATACTATTATGTATATAAAAGACACGTTTTAAGTACAAATAAGGTAAAATTTGACATCAACTAACAGGTAAACTTATAATAGAGATTATGAGCAAACGTATACAAGTAACCTTACCAGACCGGATTGCAGACGATTTACAGCGATGGGCTGATTACGATGGACGGCCTCTATCAAACCTTGCTGCTTACCTTCTAGAACGTGCTGTTACCGAGGCCAAGAAAGAAGGTGTTGAATGGGACAAAGATTCTTGATCTGCACCAACGGTTGATTAGACAACGCCTTAATAATCTTCATTAAGGCGTTGCTGAATATAGTATTCAGAAACGCCTAAAAACCAAATACTTTAGCCGCAACGTTAATCCTCTGGTAGATTTTCTCTGACCCATTTACGCCAAGCTAAAATCATCGTAGTGTCATCTTGGGTTTCTGCCTGCTGCAAAAACTGATTGATAATCTCTACAGAGAGAATATCAAAGGTGAAATTGTCCTGACAACGAACATAGTCTCCATTTTGCAGCCGGTAAATTTCTACAGTCTGTCCTATATAACGCCAAACTTCAGGCACTCCTATCTGCTTGTAAATCCCAAATCTCCGACTGGATGAGCTGGTAATATCGACTTCAATCACCAAGTCTGGTGGAGGATCAGTGGCTAAATCTACTGTCCTGCCTTGAATACAGTCAACATTGCCGATGTAGTAGCAAGAGTCAGGTTCTGCACCATGCTCTAAATCCTCCCGATTCAGGGTTGTAGAAGCAAACCCTTTGACCCGAAGATTCAGTTCTTCGGTTAAGGTATTCACCATCCGTTCTAGCAGCTGCTTGTATGTCTCATGGCGATCTGAGGGCATCGTGATTTCTAGCATTCCTTGAGCATAGGCAAGACGCGAGGCTCGATGATCTCCTAAGTCTGCCAATAGCGCCTTGTACGTCTGCCAACTGACGTTTTGTAAGACAATTCTCTGGGTAGTTTTAACAGGTGAATCCTCATCTGAACTAAAAGTACTGGCCATTGATGCAGTGATTGTGGTGAAAATGCGATTGGCCGTAGGCCACGCTACGGGATTGAGCGTAGGTCACGCGGGGCGCGTTCGCACAAATCCTTAACAGCAATGCAGCGCCGACCTCTAGGGGTTTCTCCGATTCGCTACTGCATTCAGACAGCGACTTAATCCAATTGGTCTGGATTAATACCTAACTCACGCAGTCGCGCCGCCAAACGTTCTGCTCGTTGCTTAGCTTTTATAGCTTCGAGCTTAGCTTCTATAGCTTCGAGCTGAGCTTGTGCCAACTCCTCGCTTGCTAGAGGAATCAAATTCCCCTCAAGGGTCATCCAGCGTAACCATAATCGGGGGATATCGCGAAAAGCGATGCAGCGCGGTCTTGGGGGTTTCCCCCATGAGCGACTGCATCAAGAACTGCCACGCCACAACCCTAAACTTAATCCCAACTCCGGCATCAGTAACCTGTCCTGATTTAGCACTGCGGGTTTATAGTGATCACCAACTAGATGAAACCCTTGTAACTCGTTGGTATAGCGACTAAAAATTACATAGTAAGGTACCCGCAGAATCTGTTCATAAACCTGCCACTTAGTCGGAGGTTTTCCCGGTGCGCTCACGGTTTGACCATGATCTTCATCTTCGGTGCCAGGAGACAATAACTCTACCACTACAAATGGACTGACTTGTTCTTGCCAGATCACATAACTCAAACGTAGGTCTTTGCTTTCATAAAGCCGAGGCACACCTACTACACCAAACCAATCCGGTCGCTTATACCAACCGGGATGGTTGAGATCATAGTAAAGATTGAGGTCACTTGCACTAAAGACTAACTCTGGGTTGGAGTTGGCAGGGGCAAAGGTTAACAATAATAGTAGGGGTTGAAAGAAATGAAATTCGTCAGGCAAACCAGGTTCGTTGGGATTTTCGCTGGGTAAGTCATACATTGTCGGCAGCGATGCAGCGCGGTCTTGGGGGTTTCCCCCACTCGCTATTGCATCAAGACAGGTTTGCCGAGGTGAAATTAGTGGCTGTGATTCATAAGGAAGGGAAGTCATAGGTAAGGTAGATTGGTGAATAACTCGATTTATAGTTATATATCTTGATTCCAATAAGAACCTCCTGGTAATTTAGTTAAATAGTCATTAATAAATAAAGGTAAATCCTTTTTTGAATGGAGGTATGTCAAAGCCAGCAAATCTTGAGTTGTTTGCTTCAGCTGAGCTCTATCTACTAGTTTTGAAAGTTGAGCTGGAGTATAGGCACCATTGAGAACCTCCACACTCGCCGTGGAAATTGCTGCCTCTAGTTCATTGTCAATCAATGACTCCCATTGATCAGCATTGATAGTATAAGTTTTTTGGTTATCTTTGAGATTCAGTTTTTGGATTTCCCGAATGAAATCACGAATTGAAGCTGCCCAAGAATTTGCCAAACGCTCCTCTACTTGGTTTTTAATCAAGTTAATTAATGCCTTGTTTAAATAGGATTCAATCTGATGCAGAGTTGCGCGTTTACTCATCTGTTCCAAGTCATCTACAATTGCTAAGGCATCTGCGTAGCGTCCCTCTAGGATACTTATTCTGAGATCGATTAATTCCTGAGTCATACCCCAGTCCTCACAGATTTATCGTTCTCTTTAGCCTATCGAAGAAACTGCACAAGTCATCTGGCACGCATATTAACTCAATAAAGTCAATAGCACGGTGCTAGGAAAATAGCTTTCAGAGCAAAAAATTGGTAAGCGATGCAGAGCGGTCATGGGTGAAACCCCCGCGTGAAGGCTTAGGTGCGCTTACAGTCGTCGAATTAAATTCGCGCTTATTGTCGCACCTCTGCATCGCTTGTCTGTACCCCCACACCCCACGCCCCACACCCCACACCCTATGAGGATGGGGAGATGGGGATAATTTTCAGGGGCTTATATCATTAATCCCAGCATCGCCTTTTCCATAATCCTTTTAGGCATTGGTCAATCCCAAACCCGATGCAAATCCAACAAAAAACCTGGTAAAACCTCTTCACCAGACAACTCAACAGGATTATCTAATATTTCTGCTGTTAACCCTGGTCGATAAACTTCCACCTGGCGTTGTTGGGGATTGATTAACCAGCCTAATTTAGCACCATTTTCCATATACTCAACCATCTTATCTTGCAAAGATTTCAGAGTGTCTGAACTAGATCGTAACTCCACTACAAAATCAGGACAAATATTGGGAAACGTTACTAGCTGTTCATCTGTTAATGTTTGCCAGCGATGCAGCGCGGTCTTGGGGAGGCAGCGCGGTCTTGGGGGTTCCCCCCATGAGCGACTGCCGTTGGTTTCCCCCATGAGCGACTGCATCAAGAAGCGTTTTA